>NZ_JAPIVJ010000014.1:0-81085 GCF_054182245.1 Komagataeibacter sp. NFXK3 | reverse complement strand
GGTGTCGTGCGTGCCTGTGGATGGATCTGAAGCATCATTCAGTCTCCCTGCAAACGGAAGAAAACCATGAAGAGTAACGCGGTATTGCCCACCCTACATCATCCCAATGACGTTTCACAACCTGACAAGAACGATATCGGACCACCATGCAGGTTCCGCCGGGACATATTGCACCAGACGCCGCCACCGCTCCGCTGGCATGTCTAAGCAGGGCTGTCCATTAATACGTACCTCGCCTTCATGCGGGTCAAGATCCGCGATCATGCGGAGCATCACTGTTTTCCCGCTGCCCGATGGGCCGGTGATCGCCACGCACTGACCCGTCAAGACGGAGAATGTGAACGGGCCACCATAGGCGCAGCACAATCCCTGCACCTCGAGAGCCAATGTCCCGGCAGCATATGTCGCGGCAATCATTCGTCCTCCTGAACGGTCGGTCCTGCCCGTTCGCGTGAAAACATCGGTCACTTCACCAGTCAGATCCATAATTTTCCATATATCTTCGTTTTTCGATATATGGAAATATGGTATCTCCCGGCGATCCTGGGCGTGGTACCACCGTTGCAATGAAATGCGTGATCTGGCAGCGATCCATGCCCGGTTATGGACAGGCTTAGCCAGCGTGACTGCTTGCCCCGGATGAACGCGTGTCAGCCCGTCCCTTCAGCCACGTCATGGAAACGGGGCGACGCACCACACGGCGCGGGTATTGTCTTTTCCGCGGAACCGGCCAATGGCTGCGGGCGTTCGGAAACCTACCTGTTTCCTCATGACTGGACAGTATCATGATGCTCGATCGCCGTTCCTTTCTGACGCTGGCCGGGTCAACGACACTGACGGCCATGATCCCGCATGGGGCCCAACGCAGCAGCCCCGTCATGGGTGAAAAAGCAGACCATACGCTGCGGATCGCCACGGGACGGGTTGAACTTGCCCCTGACCGCATAATTTCAACCACGCTCTATAATGACCAGTTTCCCGGCCCCCTACTGCGGTTTGAGGAAGGCCGGCGCAGTATGGTCGATATCTTCAATGATACCGACACGCCGGAACTGGTACACTGGCATGGCCAGATGATCCCGAGCGTGGTGGATGGGGCGGCGGAGGAAGGCACGCCGTTCATACCACCGCATGGCATGCGGCGGATCAGCTTCCTGCCACGACCATCGGGTTTTCGCTTCTACCATACACATGTCATGGCCGGGGGCGATCTCAATCGTGGCACCTATACCGGGCAGGTCGGGCCACTCTATATCGAACCAAAGGATAATCCCGGTGCCTATGACCGCGAGATATTCCTTGTTCTGAAGGAATTCGAGCCATTCTTCAGTCGTGGGGGCGACATGGCGGGGGATGCGCTTGCGGGTGAACCGGTTGACGACCTCCAGCAGATGGGAAAGGCCGCCGACGCGACCGCCACGCAAAAGACGAAGGGGTTGGAGGTCGGCTACAGGTCATTCGCGATCAACGGAAAGATGCTGGGCCATGGCGAACCCATCCGAGTGAAACAGGGCGAGCATGTACTGTTTCACATCCTGAACGGCAGCGCCGGTGAAATCCGTAGCCTTGCATTGCCGGGCCACACCTTCAGGGTCATGGCCCTTGATGGCAATCCGGTCCCCACGCAGGCCGAGGTTCCAGTGCTGTGGCTAGGCACGGCGGAACGTATCTCAGCCATGGTGCGGATGGATCACCCGGGTGTCTGGGTAATGGGAGACCTGGCAGATGATGATCGCCGGCGCGGGATGGGCGTTGTCGTCGCGTATGCCGGGCAGACGGGCAGGCCATGGTGGATCGCACCCCGGCCCGCGCGCTGGGATTATGCGCGCTTTGGCCGTTCCCTCCCCTCCATCACACCTGATGAGACGATCGGGATGACGATCGTCAAGCACAACGCGGCCCTGAACGGCTTCAACCAGTGGACCCTCAATGGAAAAGCCTTCTCGATGCAGACAAGGCAGCCGCACCATATCCTGCGGCAGGGACGACGCTATCGGTTGAGGGTCCGCAATGCCAGCGATGACATCCATCCGCTTCACCTGCATCGCCACAGCTTCGAACTGACCGGGATTGGCAGCAGGGCAACCCGGGGCGTGATCAAGGACGTTGTGATGCTGGGCAGCTTCCAGGAACTCGAATGCGATTTTGTTGCCGACAACCCAGGACCGACTCTCTTTCACTGCCACCAGCAACTCCACATGGATTTCGGGTTCATGACGCTTTTCGATTATGCATGATGGTAACTGACACGACCTCCGATGCCCGCGATCAACGGCTCATTCAATAGGGTGGCGAATAGGCCGGTGCTGCCGGATAGGGCGCCGCTGGTTAACCGGACGCTACCGGACCGACCGGTGCAGGCGGCACCACGAGGGCAGGTGCGACCGTCACGCCCGCGATCAGTCCGGTTGCCACCGCCACAAGCAGGATGAGGAATACAGGCCCTCATGGCTTTGGTGTGAACGCGCGAAACCGCGTGCCACGGCAAGGATTGACATTATTTTATATATCCACGATCAAGGATATATGGATACGGAATCAGCCTTGGCCGCGCTCAGCGCCCTGTCACAGTCCACGCGGCTGGATATCTTCCGCCTGCTGGTTCGCCATGAACCGGATGGCCTGCCCGCTGGAGATGTCGCACGCTGCCTCGATGTCCCGCAGAACACGATCTCGACTCACCTCGCGATCCTGACCCGTGCCGGGCTGCTGACCTCACAACGCCAGAGCCGCCTGATTGTCTATCGTGCCAGTCTGGACCGGCTACAGGACCTGATGCTCTTTCTCGTCAGGGATTGCTGTGCAGGCAGCCCTGAACTCTGCGCGCCTCTGGTCGCGAATCTGGGTTCCTGCTGTCCGTCTGGGGAACCTTGCCCATGACCACCACAATTTACCATAACCCGGCTTGCGGCACGTCGCGCAATGTGCTCGCACTGATCCGCAACAGCCATGCGGAACCCCGCATCATCGAGTATCTGAAAACGCCACCTAACCGCGCGGAACTGGTCGAGCTGATCGCCCATATGGGGGGGCCGGTCCGCGATCTGCTGCGGCGCAAGGACACGCCCTATGATGAACTCGGTCTTGATAATCCGGCCCTGACGGATGACGCGCTGATCGACGCCATGATCGCGCATCCGATCCTGATCAACCGACCCATCGTGGTTACCCCGCTAGGTATTGCGCTTTGCCGTCCATCCGAGAGGGTATTCGATATTCTTCCCACTCCGCGGCGCGGCGCACTTGCCAAGGAGGACGGTGAGACAATCGTGGATGTGCCCGGAAAGCGGATTGTCTGATGCTGGCCCTAGCCATTTTTATTGCAACGCTGGTCTTCGTCATCTGGCAGCCTCGGGGTCTCGGTATCGGCTGGAGCGCTATGACCGGTGCCGCCGTAGCGCTGGCGACGGGTGTGATCCACTGGCACGATATCCCTGTCGTCTGGCACATCGTCTGGGACGCCACCTTCACCTTTGTCGCGCTGATCATCATCTCGCTGCTTCTGGATGAGGCCGGGTTCTTCCACTGGGCGGCCCTGCATGTCGTGCGCTGGGGCAAAGGGCGAGGCCGGACGTTGTTTCCCCTGATCGTGCTGCTGGGAGCGGCCATAGCCGCGGTTTTCGCCAATGACGGCGCAGCCCTGCTGCTCACGCCCATCGTCATTGCCATCCTCACACAACTCCGCCTGAACCATGGCGCGGCGCTGGCCTTCATAATCGCGACCGGCTTTGTCGCGGATACCACCAGCCTGCCGCTGGTGATTTCCAATCTGGTGAACATCGTCAGCGCCAATTTCTTTGGCATTCCCTTTGACCGCTACGCCGCGATCATGGTCCCCGTCGATCTGGCCGCCCTTGGCGCGACACTTGCCGTGCTGTGGCTCTACTACCGGCGGCAGGTGCCCCAGACCTATCCCGTCACCGAACTGCCAGCACCCGCCATTGTCATTCGTGACCGGCATGTGTTCCGCGCGGCTTTTCCGCTGCTGGCCCTGGTGCTGGCGGCTTATTTCCTGACCGCGCCATTTCATATTCCGGTCTGTATCGTGGCTTGCCTGGCTGCCATTATCCTGCTGGCAGTCGCCGGATATGGAAAGGTCATTCCCGTCAGCCGCGTGCTGCGGGGCGCGCCGTGGCAGATCGTGTTCTTCTCGCTGGGGATGTATCTGGTGGTCTACGGGCTGCGTAATGCCGGACTGACCGATCACCTTGCGGCGGCACTGGTCTGGCTTGGCCATCAGGGTCCGTTCATCGCCACGCTTGGCACCGGCTTTCTGGCGGCGGTCCTGTCGTCGGTTATGAACAACATGCCCAGCGTTCTGGTCGGCGCGCTGGCGATCCAGCAGGCCCATGACATCGCGCCTCTGACCCGCGACCTGATGGTTTATGCCAACGTCATTGGCTGTGACCTCGGGCCGAAATTCACGCCGATCGGCAGTCTCGCCACCCTGCTGTGGCTGCATGTGCTGGCATCCAAAAACCATCGGATCACTTGGGGGCAATACATGACGGTGGGTCTGGTGATCACGCCACCCGTCCTGCTGGTCACACTTGCCGCACTGGCCTTGTGGCTGCCCCTGACCAGCCATCCCTGACAAGACCGAAGGATCTGACGGAACGATGTCCAAGCCGGAAATGCCCGCCCTGCACCCGGAGTATCTCGAACAGGTCGATCTCGCACGATTGGAACCGCAACCACGGGTTGACCACCCGCCACGCATCCTGCTGCTGTATGGCTCGCTGCGTCCTCGGTCCTTCAGCCGCCTGCTGGTGCTGGAGGCCGAACGCATCCTGAACGTACTGGGGGCCGAGACACGGGTATTCGACCCGACTGGCCTGCCGGTCGCGGATTCCGTACCCGTCACGCATCCAAAGGTTCAGGAACTGCGGGAACTCTCGATCTGGTCGGAAGGCCAGGTCTGGTGCAGCCCTGAACAGCATGGCACCATCACCGCTGTGTTCAAGAACCAGATCGACTGGCTTCCCCTCACGGAAGGTTCGATCCGACCCACACAGGGCCGCACGCTGGCTGTCATGCAGGTCTCCGGCGGGTCACAGAGCTTCAATTCCGTCAACGCCCTGCGGGTGCTGGGCCGATGGATGCGGATGTTCACCATCCCTAACCAGTCCAGCGTGCCGATGGCCTACACCCAGTTCGGTGACGACGACCGAATGAAACCGTCTCCCCTCTATGACCGCATGGTGGACGTCATGGAGGAACTGATGAAGTTCACCTGGCTGCTGCGGGACCGGGCCAACTACCTTGTCGATCGCTACAGCGAGCGCAGATCATCACACCGCCTGCCTGAAAAGCTGTGAGCCGGGAGAGGACAGAACCGTTCAATATGGTGATTACGGATGACGGTCATGCCGCGAGGTAGTGAGCCCGTGCGCTTCAGCCGACGCCAAAGCAGCAACGCTTAAGGGTTACCGGATCCCTGATTCCGTGATCTGGATTAATAAATCCCAATCTTCGTGCGGCCATCTTGTCGCTCTATCAAAGCTCTTGTAAAAACAAGAAGAAATACTTTGTCGCAAACATGGCGTTATGGAATATTTCCAATTGAGAATCTCCATAAACAGTAAAATTCGTCGCAATCCACAAGAAACCGTCAGGGTTCCTGTGGTCAACGCCCTACGGATATGAAAACAAACACCGTGCCCCGATTTCGCATATAGCTATCTTCTTGTACTGCTTTGACATGCCTGAGCATCATAGTCTGCTCGTGCCGTTAGCCACGGTCGTCCGAGATAACCTGGACAAAAGCAATAGTGGTGGTCACAGATATTGTACCAGCCCACCTGACCGATCCCACTACGAAAGGGGTTCACCCCATGTCACCCTTACCGTTGAGTTGCATCCTGCCTGAAGCTACCGCCTCTCGAAATGGGTGGGAAGGCAGCTGTTTTGATCATAGCCAGCCCTTGAAACAATGGAACCTTGCATGATGGCCGACACCTGCAAGGTTCTGATGATCTTCCCGCGCTTCAACGCCAATTCATTCTGGAACTATAAGGAGGCCTGTGACCTGGTCGGTGCACGCTACCCCGCCGCACCGCTCGGCCTGATTACCGTTGCGGCCCTGCTGCCCGAAAACTGGGAAATCCGGCTGGTCAACCGCAATACCGAACAACTGGATGATGCGGATTTCGCATGGGCCGATATCGTGATGACCGGCGGCATGCTGCCGCAGCGTAACGATGCCCTCCGCATTATCGAAATGTGCCGTGCCTGTGACAAACCGGTGGTGGTTGGCGGCCCCGATGTCACATCCAGCCCCGCACTTTACAGTGATGCGAATTTTCAGGTCCTGGGCGAAGCCGAGGAAATCATGGTCGATTTCATCGCCGCCTGGCGGCGCGGTGACCGGCAGGGCGTGTTCGAAGCGCCGATGGGCAAGACCGATGTCACCAAAAGCCCGCTGCCCCGCTTTGACCTGCTGAAGCTGGACCAGTACCTGCATGTTGGCGTCCAGTTTTCGCGCGGGTGTCCGTTCAGTTGCGAATTCTGTGATATTATCGAACTGTATGGCCGGGTGCCGCGTACCAAGACCAATGCACAGGTCATGGCCGAACTCGATGCCCTGTACGCCCTTGGCTATCGCGGGCATGTGGATTTTGTTGATGACAACCTGATTGGCAACAAGAAGGCGCTGAAGAAATTCCTGCCCGACCTGAAACGCTGGCAGGATGAGAAGAAATTTCCCTTCGAATTTTCGACCGAGGCCTCCATCAACCTCGCGGATGATCCCGACCTGCTGCGCAGCCTGTCGGATACGAATTTCTTTGCCATATTCGTCGGTATCGAAAGCCCGGATACGGACTCCCTCGTGCTGATGCAGAAAAAGCAGAACACACGGCGTAGCCTGCAGCAGAGCATCGAGACAATCCACAAGGCCGGGATTTTCGTCAATGCGGGCTTCATCGTGGGCTTCGACAGTGAAAAGGACAGCGTTGCGCCGCGCATGATCGAATGTATCGAGGATACGTCGATCCCGGTCTGCATGGTCGGCCTGCTTTATGCCCTGCCCACGACGCAGCTGACGCGCCGCCTGCTGGCGGAAGGCCGTCTTTTTTCCGGCAGCGAACAGACGCAGTCGGGTGACCAGTGTACGGCCGGGCTGAATTTCGAGACAAAGCGCCCGCGTCGCGACGTGCTGAACGATTACAGGACGGTGCTGGCGGCGATCTATGACCCGGTTGCCTATTTCGGCCGTGTCCGCAGGCTTGGCCGGATGCTCGGGCGCAAGCGCGCGCACCGGATAATAAAGGGCGACCTGCGCAGCTTTGTCCGGCTTATGTTCCGTATCCACCGCGCAGGACCGGGCACGGCTGGACAGTTCTGGCGCATGATGCTGGACTGTGCCCTGCATAACCCTAGAGCGCTGCCCTATGTGGTGATGACCAGCGCGCTATACCTGCATCTCGGCCCGTTTTCGCGGCAGGTCATTGCCGAGATCGACCGCGAGATCGCGGACGTGGATCAGGGCCGCTGGCAGACTCCGCCCGTTGTACGTCATGTCGAAGCAGAACTTGTGCCCGTCTAAACTGTGTTAAGGGGGGATGAAGGAGTGTACGTTATGTACAATAAAGTCTCTAGTACGTACTGCTTGTTAAAGCATATTTCGTATAAATTACGACATAACGAGGCCATTACACTTATTAAAGTGTATATTGAATTAATGAAAAGAATTATTCAATAAGTAATTTGTTTTTAAGTTTTTATTATACAATGTTATATTCGAAATATGAATTGTGTCTGGTATAATCATTATGATTCATGGTTGCCTATAATTATATTATTGGGGACCTTCCCTTTTGCATATGCTCAGCCGGTTCCCATCAGCGTATTGAGCGCAGGTGTGACTCCCCAACAGAATATTCCTGATCATATTGACCCGCATGCCCATCTATCGGGGAACTGGGGTGGCGTACGGGACTGGTTGCTGGCGCAGGGAATTGATATCCGTATATCCGATACCAATGAATTGTGGTCCAACCCCGTGGGGAGTGCGCAGGCGTCAAATAACTACATTGGCTCTACGGCAGTGGAAATGGTGACGGACCTGCACGCCCTGACCGGCCTGCCACTGGGAACATTCGACATCAGCGCCATGGAAATTCGGGGGCGGCCGTTCAGTAATGCTCCCCTGTATGTTTTCAACCAGACATCAAATATCGAAGCCGATGATAACGCGCGTCTGTACGAACTGTGGTACAGCCAGAAATTCATAGGGGAACGGCTGGCCTTCCGGATCGGAAAGCTGGATCTCGGCCATGATTTCATGGTCAGCAGTGTCGGGCTGAACTTCCTGAATGCTTCTTTTTCCTGGCCCATCTTGGCCGATAATGACCTGTATGACCAAGGACCGGTCTCACCCGTCACCACGCCAGCAATACGGTTACGCTATACCCTTTCCCGACAATGGAACTTTTTGTTTGCGGCTGCTGATGACAACCCTATCGGAGCCCCTTTCATTAACATGAAGGATCCATGGAACCAGAACCGCGACCCGAGTGGCACACGGTTCAATTTCAACACAGGCGCACTTTTCTTCGGAGAGGTCCATTACCGCAGACAAATATTCGGAAGACAGGGCTCATACAAACTTGGTGGCTACTTTGACACCGGACGCTTTCCCGACCAGTCTGATTTCAGAAAAAGCCACAAAACCAACTGGGCGATCTATGGCATCGTGGATCAGACGCTGCAGCATTTCGGGCGAAAAACGGAGCTTGACGCTTTTGTCCGGGGCAACTGGACAGGGGACACCGATCGCAACCAGATAGTCTATGCCATTGATGGCGGGATCGCCCTGAAGGGACCGTTTGGGCGTACAGACGACGTGCTGGGACTTGGAGCAGGTCTGGGAGCGGCCAGTCCCTATCTTGCCCAGGCAGACCGGCGCTCTGGCCTGCCTATGCAAGGCACGGAGTATCATCTGGAACTGACCTATCAGATCCAGGCCACACCGTGGTTCATGCTTCAGCCTGATATCCAGGGCATCGTGTCACCAAGTGGCGGTGTTCTCGATAGCAAGGGACAGCGTGTGCATGACGAAGCCATCTTCGGGTTGCACGGTAACGTGACATTCTGACCCCTGTAATCCTGTTTCCGGGCTTTTTGGGAAAACATGACCTGCTCTGGTTATCCCCGGCTTTCCATTCCAGTTACCGCTAGAAATTTACATTGGTATGCAACCCGAATACGGCTTCATTACCAATGCGGCGCGTCGGACAGGACGGGTCGCCCATACCGCCGGAAGGATTCAGCACGTACTGGAAATCAGGCTGCACGACCATCCATGGCGTGATCTGGGCCTGATAGGTCAGTTCAAAATGGTTTTCGTTTCCCTGAACCAGGGCACCGCGCGCGCGATCATATGCGCGCACGCTCGACGTGGCGCGACCGATACCCCAGCCCAGACCAAGTGAATCATTCATCCTGCCTGAAAAGGGCGCCTTGAGGTTCAGGCCAGCATCAATGGCAAAGCTTATGATATTGCGATCACCGCTATTCCCCGTCGCCCGGACAAACAGGCCCAGTGCACGCGATGCAGCAGGCGACGGACGCCAGATCAACTGGTCGATTATCCCGTAAACCAGCCAGTTTCCCCGGACCTGCCGCGGCGTGCCACCATAGGCATCAAGCGACTGGCCCTGCGTATTATACCGATAATCCGGGAAACGGGCGGTATCATAATATCCCCCAAGCTTATAAACGCCCGATAAGCCCGGATGACTAACCGCATGTGCGCTGTCGCCGGATTGGGGATTGAAGGCATACTGAATTTCGGTGATCAGTAGCGCGCCGGTTCCCATATTGAACTGCGTACCACTACCATCCCTTGTTGTCTGACTGGTAGGGTCCGCCGGGTTTCCGGTCACGCCAAAGACACTGCTATCCTGATTGCCCGACGGATTGTCATCTGCCGCTGCGAACATGACTGTATATTTTTCGCCGGGTCGGTAGCGCAACCGGATTGCAGGGGCAGCAAGGGGCCATGAAGGACCGCCAGCATAAAGATTGACCGATGGTCCCATTGGCCATCCGAAATTGGCATTGAGGTACAGAGACGCGTAATCGCTGATCAGGAATTCCGTATCGAGATCCTGCTGGCCGATCTTGATGTCCAGCGCGCCCCTGAGAAAGGACTGCTGGTACCAAAGTTCAAACAGACGGGTGGAGCGATCCGCCTCAAATCCGCTAATGGGATTGAAATCGGCCAGATGGTCCTGGGTGATGGACCGTCCCCGGATCTGCAGGGCACTGATGTTGAACGTCCCGCCTTTGAGCCCGATCATCTTTTCCAGGTCCGCCATCAGGGTCGGCATGGTAATGCCGATATAGGAAGGGCCCGTGCCCGATCCCCTGCCATCGCCGTTGGTACTGGCGATCCCGCCCGTAGCGTTGCCCCATAGCTCGTTGACATCCTGAATGCTCAACGTCATGCCGTAACGGGCCAGCCATGGACGCAGCCCCCCCATATCCCCCAGCAGGCTCCCACCGGCAGACGGCATATCCTGGCTCTGGCTGGTCGCGATTGCGCCCGTTTGCCAGGAATCACGCGTGGTCGCCGGGTCGCTCTGGGCCAGGAGAGGAGCGGAGCGGCCCAGACGGGCCTGCCCATCCGCAATGGCGGTCTGGGCATGACCCGCGACGGAGATGAAACTGCCGACACTCCAGACGAAAATTCCCTCACATACGTGCCGGAACAATCCGGTAATGGAAACTGCCGGAATCCTGCGTGATGTCAGTTCGCACGGTCGCAAATGATTCTCATATGATCGCAAAAAAACGTCGTAATCCAGACCAGTATCATACACCCGGCCTTCTTTCCACAACATGATATTTTTGTTAAATACTCAATACGAATAAAAAAGGATTATAATATTATTTCGTACCTGTAATTTTACTTTACTCTCTCGTGAAAAATCCGCCTGAAGGCTGTTCTTATTTTTTCCATAGACGAAAACACATAGCGGAAAATAATTTATCTCCGCTGAAGCTTTTATGAGAAGCAGTTCAGACGTCGCACGTCGGTTACCTGCACAACATGGTCGTCTCCCTGCCTGGGAATACTGAATAGCAGACTGTTCCCTAAAAGTATCGGCTGCCCTACACTCCTCGTAGTGGCTGGTCTTCTGCCACAAGTCGATCCCCCGTAACCTGATTTCCCCTGTTCAGGTTCACGTCATGTTTGCGTGTTACAGGAACAGAAAGCATCGACATGCTGGCATGGACAGGGTCGGATGGCGGGAGGCCGGACACATATTATGAGATTGATAGTGCATTACGGATTGGCGATCCTGATGATGATCAGCATATCTGGCTGTGTAGCCCACGCCGAAACAGATACAGAAACAGATGGTATTTGCGAGACAGTGGAACAGGGTATCCGCCTGCATGTCGACGGCATGTACGGCGGATATCCCCATTCCGTCCTGCGTGATGCGGTGCTGGGGAGCATCGCCTGCCCGTCGGGAGACGCCGAACTACACGCTTTCCACGCCATCGCCACCCCACCGCCGCATATGCGCATTTCCGTTATGCGCCCTACGGGACAGGGACAGCAGGGATCGCTGTCCGTCATGCTGTTTTCGCAGGGACATTTCGTTATCGGCGAACGGATGTCCCTTTCTCCTTTCTCACGCACCCAGTCCCCTTTTTCAGTAAAGGCGGACATCAATCTCGCAACAGCGCGCCTATGGAGTGATCTGGCAAACCGGATCGCACAGGGAAAACCAGCCATTCCGTGATGCGCAGACGCGATCGGTCCGCCATTTGTAATCCGGTTTGCTGCGCCGCGCCGTAGCGTGCGCATCTTCTGCCAGGTTACGGACCGCATGCTCCTCACAGGTATAGCAGCGATAGATTGTCGACCCCACTGGTCGCCGTGACATGATCGAACAACCCCTTTGCCTGCTGTGGAGATATGGACCGCTCCACGTAGGAACAGTGTCCTTGGCATTGCCACCAACATAACCATGTAGATGGATCCCGGCCTGCAGCGGCATTTGTCGCCTGTCCGTTCAGGTTCGCGTCATGTTTGAACGATATGATCGTCCGGATGAACAACAGATCCAGCCTTTCCCCCGCGCGTTATGACGTACCGACGATCATTTTCCACTGGGGTTGCGCGGCCATTATCGTGCTGCAGTTCGCAACCGCGAATTTATGGGGGCTGTTCCAGAACCCGCTACATCATCAACTGGTGGTCACCCACCTGACGGCTGGCATGGTACTGAGCGTTCTGTTTCCCGCCCGCCTGCTGTGGCGACTGGGTTGGGGGCGGCATATCCGCGCCGCTGATCGCTGGCTTGATGCCGTGCTGGCGCGTAGCGTGGAATATAGCCTGTATGGACTGGTCTTTCTGGAAATCTTCCTCGGATATATGTGGCGGTGGGGCAACGGACAGGCCATGAGCTTCCTGTCTATTCAGTTCATGCCGCCTTTCGGCAAATTTTCAGCATCGACCATCAGCCTGCTGCACTGGCTGCACCAGTGGAACGGCTGGCTGATCATTGTGCTTGCCACGGGCCATGCACTGGCCGCGTGTTTTCATTACTTTATTCTCAGGGACGATGTTTTTCAGAGAATGCTAGGTACAGGGGATATATCCGATGAATATGGAAAGTAGAACACCGCCACGCCCCAAGGAGATCCACGCAACATCCCGACTGGGCTGGCTGCGGGCCGCTGTCCTGGGGGCTAATGATGGCATTCTGTCAACATCCAGCCTGATCATTGGCGTTGCCAGCGCCCACGCGACACAGGGAAGCATCCTGCTGGCAGGCATTTCCAGTCTGGTTGCCGGGGCCATGTCCATGGCCGCAGGGGAATATGTGTCCGTCAGTTCGCAGGCGGATTCAGAGAAGGCTGATCTCGCCCGCGAAAAAAAGGAGCTTGGTAGTAGCTGGGACGCCGAAGTGAGCGAACTGGCTGGCATATACCGTCAGCGCGGACTGGATGATATCCTGGCCCGCAAGGTTGCCCTCCAGCTCATGAAACATGATGCGCTGGGCGCCCATGCCCGTGATGAACTTGGTATTTCCGAGGCCACTGCGGCACGTCCGGTACAGGCAGCTTTGGCATCGGCGGGCGCGTTCTCCTCCGGAGCCATACTGCCCGTGCTGGCGGCCCTGCTGTCACCAGTCGGCGTGGTGTCGTGGAGTGTATCCGCCGTATCCCTGATTGGCCTGGCAGTGCTGGGAGTAGTGGGCGCGCGGGCAGGTGGAGCATCACCATGGCGTCCGGCAATGCGGGTCATATTCTGGGGCATCGTAGCGATGGCCATGACGGCTGCCATCGGCCGGATATTCGGAGTACAGACATGACGTATTGAATATTGCCATATATTAAATGAATTGAAGGATGTCATGAATATAATTCTTGTTATCGTTCTATCGAAAGCCGTTGTTTCAATATTTTGTATACGACTTGTCTTTTATTTATATCGCGACGAAAATAATATGAAATCCTACAGAAATAAATCTGGAGGGATCGAAGAACCGTTGGTTGATGCGCCTGGCTCGTGATTTCAGGGTTTTGGCGATTTGATTTACGGTTTTTGGGGTAGCTTTTGATCTGCGTTTTGAGCAGATCGGGGACTGCCCTCCCGCTGGATGACTACGCGCTCGCGTTCAACCTTTCGAGGAAGAGGAAGCGGCGCATGTTGTAGACGATATTGGCCAGCCCGATCCTCATGGTGGCCCGGGTGATACCGACAGTTCGGATGAACAATCCCGTCTGTGATTTCTGGTCGGCAAAGACGTGCTCGACGCGTGATCGGATCACGGACTTTCCAGCATTCGATTTCTGGATATGTCGGGGCATAGGCTTGAGATGCGGCTTTTTTCTGTGAACCTTTGAGACAAAACCCTCTTTGTCCATGAAGTCCTCATTCGCTTTCGAGCGATAAGCTGTATCAGCCCAAACGCTTGAGGCCGTATTGGTTTTATCTAACAGCCCCTCTCTCAATCGCGCACCATCACTGGCGGCGGCATCCGTCGTCTTCCATTTTCGGATGAACCGAAACTTCCGGTCGATGGAGATGTGGGATTTGTAGCCAAAGAACGGGATGGCGAGATCGCTCGACGGTATGGTTCCATCGTCCTGCCGCTTCGCCTTCGTGAACTTAAGTGTCCATCGTGCATGACGATCCTTGTGCGACATCTTTGCGGGCTTGTCCTGCCAGTCTTCTGGAATACGTCCCGCCCGGAGATCCGCTTTCTCCCCTTTGGTATTGCGCTGCTTTGGCGCTGCCACCAGCGTGGCATCCAGGATCTGGCCGGACATCGGCAGATACCCAGCGTTACGCAGGGTGGCGTCAAAGCGCTCGAACAGCTTCTGGATGGCGCCTGCCTCGGTCAGACGCTCGCGAAACAGCCAGACCGTTTTGGCATCGGGCACCCGGTCCGACAGTCCCAGACCGAGGAAACGCATGAAGGACAGGCGGTCGTTGATCAGATATTCCGTTCGCTCGTCGGAGAGATTGTTCAGCGTCTGGATGACCAGGATCTTGAACATCAGCACCGGATCGAACGGGGGACGGCCGCCTTTGCTCCTGTCTGAATAGGCCAGAGCCTTCTCCAGATCAGGGCGGAACGCCTCAAAATCCACAGTCCGGGAAAATGCCTCCAACTGATCGCCAAGCCCGCTTAACCGGGCAAGCCGCTCGTCAACATCAAAGAAACCCGGCTGCTTCATGAGCCATCCCCCCAATCATCACACAAGGTATGGAATCACAGCCACCAATTCAGAGCCAAGGGGTTTTTCGAACCCTCCATCTATGAGATAATGCTATTCTGGAAATGGATAGCGGTCATAAGCTTTAATTAATTTTCAATTCAGAGCAAGACAACCATGGATACCCTGCTCTTCCTGCTGGAACCGGATCGTATGCGTGGTTGTCTCCGTTTCGTTGTCGCTGCCATCATTGATGGCCAGCTACCCACATGCCATGGTCATCCTGCCTGCTTACTCATATCATCCAAGATGACTGAACCGGCCATGCATGGAGGATCATCCTATGCCGCCAGGGTTCACGCTCTCATGACATAACCGCTGCCCCTGACGGTATGGATCAAGGGTTGACCATCCTGTCCCAGTTTTTCCCGCAAGCGGCAAATGTGCGTTTCGACGATGTTCGTACGAACCGGGAAGTCCATATGCCAGACATCCTTCAGCAACATTTGTCGGGAAAGCACTGTGCCGGCATTTCTCATGAAATATTCCAGTAATTTCAGTTCCTGCGGCTGCAGAAGAACCTTTTCGCCATTCCGTGTCACCGCAAGCGTCAGCAGGTTGAGCTCAACGTCAGCCACATTCATTATTGTTGCATGCTGGAAGGTGGATGATCGACGAAGCAGTACCTGCACGCGCGCGACAAGCTCGCGTAACGCAAATGGCTTGACCATATAATCATCCGCGCCATGCCGCAGACCGGCGACACGGCTTGGCACACCATCCATCGTCGTCAGGAATAGCACAGGCGTCGTGATGGCATGGGAGCGCATGCGCATGAGAATTGTCAGTCCATCCAGGCCAGGTAGCATCCGGTCCAGAATAATGATATCCCATGGTTGCGACAGAGCATACTGTGATCCATCAGACCCATTCGCAACAGAAACCACGTCAATTCCACTTTCCTCCAGTCCCTGTCGCAGGTAATTCGTGGTTGCATGGTCATCTTCAACCAAAAGCAGGCGGGGACGTGTTATCGGCATCATGAATGCGGGCCAATCGACAAATTCTGCGTCCCGCCCAGCGGGACTGATTTCCCAATCAGGTTATCAGGATCATTGTTACATGACACCATTCATGATGGCGGACTGGCAATGATTGGCATTTTTTAATGTATCGATCACGCCATCAGAAATGGAAGCCGAAGCCAAAATGACAATATTAATCAAAATATTTATTATAAATAATAATGTATATACGTTTCCTATCATACAATATGAAACAGATACTACGTTCACATAGGTGTCCGAAAAATAGAAAAGGCGATAAATTCTTTCCAGCCCGGACAAGGCTAGGGGTTAATGCGGAGAGGCCATTCAGGTAAACTCAGGTCTCAGGGCGTGCCTGCGACGATCCGCCCTCTCAAAATCAGGGGCGGAAGAATCTAGACCGGTCATCCATATCATGAAAGGATGTAGCTATATAATGGATATATCCAATGATGTTCTGGTATAGGATATCCCGACGCCAGAATATGGCGATACGACGCGTCATCGCCAGTACATCATTTCGTATCGTCACGCTGTTTGCCAGCCTTTTTATATTGGGCGGCATGTTCATGACCGTGACGTCAGGCCTTTACAGCCAGTCGACCTTGCGCCAGCAGATCCGCCGGGAAGTAGAGAACGAGGGTCATGAGACATTTGCAGATGCTGGCGTTGCGGATGTCCGTCATCTGCTGCCGGTAGTGCAAGGACTGGTAGAACATGAACCCGGTTTCCATTATCTGCTTCAGGATCCAGGACAGGTTATTGTCGCAGGCAACATGCTGCATCTACGACCGCTGCCTGGCGAACGCTGGCTGGCGTGGTCCCATCGCCTTCCCCGGGAAACGAACCGGAATATCGTTTATGGAATAGGCTATATACTTGACGACGGCGGCTACTACTTCATTGGTATAGACGCATCATCCCTGACGCACCTGCAGCATGCATTATGGACAACAATCCTGTGGGAAATCTTAGGGTTCGGCTTTATCGGCATTGCCGGTGGCCTTTTTCTAAGCAGTCTGATCCTGAAATGGATCGAGACCATAAGCCTGACGGCACGCAGCATCATGCAGGGTGACATGTCGCGCCGCATCCCCCTGCGAGGCACGAACGATGAGCTTGATCACCTTTCGGAGAGCCTCAACGCGATGCTCGACCAGAATGAATCCCTGATTGCCAGCCTGAAACAGGTCTCCAATGACATCGCGCACGACATGCGCCTTCCGCTAGCACGCATGCGCCAGAATCTTGAACGTGCCATTCTGGCACACGCGCCTTCCGATACCATGCATGAGCAGGTCGAGTTTGCAATCGAGGATCTGGATGCCGCATTGGAAATATTTTCCTCGCTACTCAAACTGGCGCAGCTTGAATCGGGAGCATGGAAGAACGAGATGGAGTTGCTTGATCCCGCCCAACTGCTGAAATCAGTTCTTGAGCCGTATCGATCCGTCATAGACGACCATGGACAGTATCTGGCAACCGAAATCATTCCCGCCTGCCCCACAATAACCGGTCATTCCGTCCTTCTGCGACAGGCATTTTCCAACTTGATTGAGAATGCCATACGCCACACACCCGGCCAGACTACCGTTAGCGCTACCCTAACGTCATCAGATAACAGTATCCACGTAGAGATAGCCGATAACGGCCCCGGCATTCCAGCCGAGGCTATGCTTCGGGTATTCGACCGCTTTTTCCGTCTTGATACAAGTCGTACGCACGATGGTAATGGGCTTGGACTCAGCATGGTGAAAGCCATCGTCCGGCTTCATGCTGGCTCAATCATTTTATACGATAATAACCCAGGCTTAAGATGCGTCATTAAACTACCCATAAAGATTCAATAATCCGCCAGACTTTACCGAAGAGCAGATTTCCTAGCCGAAAAAGCTGACACGAGTTCTGTCGGAAGATTGGGACATTGTAAGCTGACATTCCCTTGAGCTTTCGTCAGATGTAATAACGCTACCTGTATCCTTGCGACGTAGGCGCCAGCCATGCTCCCGGCGTCCAGGGACCGAAATCTGGAGTCACACGACCAATGCTGCTCTGGTTCCTGATACTGGTCGCATCAACCGCTGCATTCGGCCTGAGTGCCGTGTCCGGTGGTGGTGCCGGGCTGATTCTGATGCCCCTGTTGGGGCTGGTGCTGCCCGGCAACCAGGTACCCGCCACCCTGTCGATCGGCACGGCCGCCAGTTCAGCAGCACGCATCGTCTCATTCCGAAATGCGATCCGGTGGGATATCGTCCGTCATTTCGCGCCTACTGCATTACCATTCGCCGCCCTCGGCGTCTGGGCTTTGAGTCGTGTGAATCCAGTCTATCTGTCGCTGCTTCTGGGCCTGTTCCTGCTAGGGAACCTTCCCCTTCTCTTCCGTAAGCCCGCCCCCAACGTCGCTGTGAAACCAGTCCATGTTGCCCGATTACACGTACTGGGCGCTGCCGCCGGTTTCATTTCCGGGTTTACCGGGGCGGTCGGTCTGGTTTTCAATGGGTTCTATTACCGGCTTGGTCTGCGGAAAGAAGAGATTGTCGCAACACGCGCCGCCAACGAAATCATGCTACATCTGCTCAAGGTCATTCTCTACGCCGCATTTGGCTTGCTGAGTGCCCGGGCTGCTGTCGCGGGCCTCGCCGTAGCGATGGCAGCAATCCTGTCCTCAATCCTCATGAAGCACCTGTTGCCATACCTGCATGACCGTCTGTTCCATCATATCGGTCATGCCGCCATGGTCGTCGCGGGCGTCATGATGGTAATCGCCGCCGGCGGCCAGATCGCGCGACAGGAGGACGTCACATTACATTTTGCCCACGCAGCCGAAGAGGTCACAGCATCCCTGTCATGGCAACAACATACATTCGCAGTGGAGTGGGAAAATGGTGACGAACTGGAATTGAGCCATCGCGTGCGTCTCCCGTCGGCTACTTCCCCCGACCTCTTCCAACCCCATGGCTTCGTCCTGCATGTTTCGCCACGCACTGGAATACAGGCCGTTCGGGTCTGGGGAAGTAGCCGCACGAATAGCCGCCCAGCAACCCCTTCATGAAGTAGATCAACTGTTTACTTTAGCACTTTCCGTTTCCATGGCCTGACCGCATGCACCATGCGATGCGTTCTTAAAAAAGGATTTCCTGATGATTGGTCGCATGTTTCCCGCCGGTACGAGATTCGTACAGAGCGCTAGTATGACTACTGCCCTGCTCGTTCTAGGGCCTGTTAGATCTTGAATTTCTTCCCATATTGTAGGGATGGAAGAAGGAGACAGAACAGGCACCTTTACGGACGAGACATGGGCGATCTGGGAACCTCTGATTGAGGCGGTTCGCCCAAGGGGCAAGACGCCGCCCCATGATCTGCGGCGTACGATAGCAGCAATTTTCTGGCGCCATGAGAATGGCGCGAAATGGCGGAGCATCCCCGCTGAACTGGGGCCGTGGTGGCGGGCGGCGCAGCTTTTCATCCGCTGGGCGAAACTCGGCGTATGGGAACGCCTGCTCGAACTGGTTCAGGAACAACAGGGAGTGGCGTTCGGAATGACTTTTCTGAATGGTACGAACATCAGGGCTCACCACAAGGCGGCGGGAGCCCAAAAAAAGGGGCCTCTTTCGAAGAGCGGGACCATCGTGAAGCACTTGGCCGCTCTCGCGGCGGCTATGGCACGAAAGTCTGCGTGATAGCAGACGGGCATGGAAAGGCTGTTGGTTTTGCCCTGGCGCCCGGCCAGGCCCATGAACTGCCGCTGGCTCCAGATATGCTCGATAGCCTTCCCGCCATTCCTTTGTGGGTGGTGGCGGACAAGGGCTATGCCTCGGACGCCTTCCGTGAACGTATCTGGGACATGGGAGCCCGACCGGCCATTCCCGCAAAACGACGCGATGCGCCAGTTGCCTGCCCCAGATGGGTCTATCGGTGTCGGCACCTGGTCGAGAACCTCTGGGCCCGTCTCAAGGAGTGGCGTGCTGTTGCAACCAGATACGAAAAAACAGCAACGTCGTTCCTCGCGGTCATCCACATCGCTGCCGCAGTAGACTGGATCAAGCCCTAACAGGCCCTAGTCATAATAGCCATCCGGATGCTTCTCGCGCCAGGCCAAGGCAGTCTCCACGATAGCATCAATATCCCGATAATGTGGGAGCCACCCGGTTTCCTGATGCATGCGGGAAGCATCAGCGATCAAAACAGCAGGATCGCCTCGTCGGCGATCTGCCCACTCCCAGGAGACTTTGCGACCGCTGACGCGCTCGACACTTTTGACAACATCCAGATTGGTAAAGCCAATTCCATTTCCCAAATTATAGGAAACTGACGATTCATCCAACTTATCAATAACTCGGATATGCGCATCAGCTAAATCCGTAACATGAACATAATCACGCACACAAGTGCCATCGCGCGTATCATAATCGCTGCCAAATATTTTAAGTAATTTATTCCTTCCGAGCGCTACGTCGATAGTTAAAGGAATCAAGTGATTTTCCGGCCGATGATCTTCACCAATACGTCCTTGAGGATCCGCACCGGCAGCATTAAAATACCTTAGGCAAGCACTTCGCATTCCATAAATACGGTCTGCCCAGCTCAACGTCTTTTCAATAAAAAACTTGCTATCTCCGTATGGAGAACTCGGATTTATAACGGTGCTTTCCGATGCTTTTGTTGATTTTATTTCTTCTCCAAATAAAGCCGCTGTAGAAGAAAAAACGAACCGCCTGACATTACAATCCACGCAAGATTCAATAACGTTAAGAGAGTTCATCGCATTATACCGCAAGTAATGGAATGGGGTCCGCATGGAATCTCCCACCGATGAAAGCGCAGCAAAATGCAAGACTACATCCCAGTTTTCTGAAGCTATAGCGTTACGAGTGGCCGTAATATCTGCCAGGTCAATATTCCAGAAACGTGCTCCTTCAGGAATGGCAGATAAATGACCAGTACTAAGATTATCGAGAACAACGACATCATGGCCTGCATCCAATAAACTGATTACAACGTGGCTACCTACATAACCAGCTCCACCCGTAACAAGGCACTTCATTGACGGTTAGCCCATCGTATTCACGGGTCATGACTTTTTGAGGTTTCCTGATTTTGGACGTGGGGGGTCTACGCGATCCTGGGAGCTGATTTCAGAGTGAGGATTGGTCGGCGCTTGAGTTGGCGAGCTGGGGCGGGTTCCGGGGCGACAGCCCCGCCTGTCACGGTCCGGCGGGTTGCAGACCCCGGGCGATACCGGCGAACAGTGCGGCTTCGGGGCATGCTGCGGCGAATGCGATGCGAACCCGGGTTGCGGTCTCGATGACCCGGCCGGCGACCTTGATCAGGCGCATGCGTAACGTGGTGAATTCGGCCGTGGCGAGCGGCTGGGGTATGGGGATGGCCTCGCGCACCGTCAGCATCAGCCAGTAGGCGGCGGTGTGCAACACGAGGCGGACCTGATTTGCGAGAGGCGAGCGACAGCTTGTCCGGTCTGAGGCCAGTTGCCCCTTGTGCAGCTTGATCAGGTTTTCCGCCTGTCCCCGGGCGCAGTAGAGGGTGTCGTAAAGCCATTCGGCATTCCCGCCACGCAGGTTGGTGACGACACAGCGTATATCGAGCCCCAGCGTGGTGGCTTCGATCCTGGCTGCGACCCGGCGTCGGCATCCCCATGATTTCGCGCCATAGCGGATCTCGGCATAACGGCGCAGTTTCGGGACCAGGGTCTCGGCGCGCCGGACCCTGACATCGTCGGCGGCAGGTTCGAGCAACCGGTGCAGTACGACGTTGCCCGGCAGACCGAAGATATAATCGACGTCATTGGCCTCGCACCACGTCATCACCTCGGGTCGCCCGTAATGACCGTCCCCACGGATGGTCAGCCGCGTGGCAGGCCAATGACGGCGGATGCGCCGTACCAGACGCCGAAGGTGGCATCGGACCTCCTGGCCGGACGGTGTCTTTCCCGGCCGCAGCACTACGGCGACCGGGCGCGAGGTGGCTATATCGTAGACATGGATCGGCATGAAGCAGCGCTCGTCGTGATGCGCGTTGAAGAGCGCAAGCTGCTGGTGGCCATGTACGACATCGACCGTATCGTCGATATCCAGCGTCACCGCATCCGGCGGTCGGGGATAGCTGTCACACCAGGCATCGACCAGCGCGTAACTCAGGCGGATAACCTCGCGCAGGGTCGGGGCGTTCTCCCAACGCGATACGGTGGGCTGCGAGCACAGATCACGCCCTGTATCGGGCAGACGGCCGCACGCGAGCTTGAACCCGGGATCGGTGCGCAGGTGATCGAGGTCATCGGCATCCTCGTAACCGCAGGCAATGGCCAGCATGCGGGCGCGCAGGATGTCGGCAACGCTGTGCGTCACCAACAGCGGGTTGCGCGGGTCGGCGATGTTCCGGGCCAGACGATCGGCGATCCTGATCCGTCGCTCGACAGCGGCCAGCAGCATCACGCCTCCATCAGACGTGATCCGGCCACCATCAAACGCCGCCGTGACTTTTTTGCGCCCAACGGCTGGAAACAGGAACGGTGGAACCGTATCATCGGACATGGCGGGTGTGGCTCGGCGTGATCGTGTGACTGGATGGCTTCGATACCCAATCCGTAAACACTTTCAGAACCTTACGCGATACCCGCCACCAGACGCCCAAAAGAACCGTGAATAAGATGGGTTAGCTTTCCGAGATCGCAGAGAAAAATGTTTTAGAGCCCGATCCGAAAGTTTTTCAAGCTTGACAATGCCTTGCTGTCCGTCGTGTGAGCATGCGGATCGAGGCGATCAATGTCCATGCGGTTGAGGACGCAATGGATTGTTCCCAATCTTTGGCGAGCCGCCTGCACCGTCCCAGCCAGGCGAATGTCCGTTCAACCACCCAGCGGCGCGGCAGGATCTGAAAGCCTTTCACCGTATCGGACCGCCTGATGATTTCGACCGTCCATTTTCCCATGGAGGCGAGCGCGGATCGCAATTTCTCGCCAGCATAGCCGCCATCAGCGAAGATGTGGCGCAGCCAGGGAAAGCGCCTGCGTATTGCCGCCAGGACATCAACGGCCCCATCACGATCCTGGATATCGGCGGCATGAACGAGGAGAAAGATCAGGAAGCCGCAGGTATCAGTCACGATATGGCGCTTGCGGCCCTTGACCTTCTTGCCCGCGTCATAGCCCGAAAGCCCGCCGCTTTCCGTAGTTTTCACCGACTGGCTGTCAATCACGCCCGCGCTCGGGGAGGCTTCACGCCCCTCGATCTCGCGCAGGCTCATGACCAGCACCGTATTCATGACCTCGAACAGCCCGGTATCACGCCAGGCGTAAAAATAGCGCCTGACGGTCGAGACCGGCGGAAAGCATTTCGGCAGCAGGCGCCACGCGCACCCGGCCGAGGCTATGTAGAGCATCGCGTTGACCACCTCGCGCATATCCGTCGTGCGAGGGCGACCGCCCCGTTTCGCAGGGGGCACAAATGGCACGATCAAAGCCCATTCCCCGTCCATCATATCCGATGGATATCGCAGTCCTTCCCGGCTATGTTCACGTCGGGCAATACCAGTCCATGTCACCATTCACTCCATCTCTTCGTAAAGACGGATGAATCACAACAGGCTGGTATTGTTCAAAAACTTTCGGATCAGGCTCTGAGCATCAGGAAACAACAATATACGATTCAAGGGAACCGGCTTTTCAAAATATTCCGAATAGAGGCATCGCGCGGGTGGATACAAGACGTGCTTCCGATATATCCATTTCTTATCGCTACAAGTCATTATGTCACTTCCGGGATTGGAAAGGTGATACAGACACCAAATCCCCTGTCAGACCCTGCTAGCGGGGAACGTAGGCGCAGGATTACATCCATCTGGGTTGCGATATTATTGGCGATGGCCAAGCCAAGGCCGCTACCATGCGTCCCGCTGCCGCCGCGCACGAATGGGTTGGTCAGGCGCGCCAACATGTCCGGCGGCATTGCAGGGCAATCATTCGTGATATCAATGCCGCCATCCTGCAGGACGGCCACCTGCACGGGCATATCGCCCCCCCCATGCATCAGGGCGTTTTCAAGCAGGTTGCGCAGCATGATTCCGGTGGCGTCCATGTCACCATGTACGAATATATGATCGCCCCCGTCCGACACCATGACAATACGCTGTCCCTCACGCGGATTGTGCCCAAGGTCATCGACAAGGACATGCAGGACAGTCAGTAGGTCAAAACGGTCGCGCCGAAAGGCAACACCGGACGAGGCGCGGGAAAACTGCAGGAGTTTTTCCACCGTTCGCCCCAGTCGGCGGGTCCGGTCGGCAATGATGTCCACCCGCCTGCCCGCATCCGACCCATCGGGCACCATGCGACCCAGCATCTGTACCTGCGCCAGCAGGGCACCCAGCGGATTGCGCAGTTCATGTGCGGCGCTAGCGGCAAAAGCCCGTTCGGTAGAGAGTGCCGCCTCCAGTCGCGTCAGCAACGTATTGACCGCACGCTGGATGGAGATCAGTTCATCAGGAAGGTCAAGCAGTGGAATGGGCTGAAGGTTGCCACTGCCACGTGCGCGCATCTCGTCATGCAGGCGGTCCAGCGGGCGCAGGGCGCGCCGCACGACCAGTCGCACCAGCCACCAGATCACCGGCAGGAAAAGCAGCATGGGCACAACAGAAATCAGCATCGCGCGACGGACGGCCTCGCGCCTGTGAAAAATCGGTTCGCCCACAAGAACACGGTATTTCTGCGCCATGAGATCCGCAATATAAACGCGAAAATGCGGCACATTGGCGAACCCGGTCCGCCAGTTGCGCACAAATGCGTCCGGCGGGGCATTCTGGGAACGCAACACGACATGCCCTGCGACATCCACGACCTGATAGGCCAATGTGCGCGGCCCAACCTCTGGCAGCCAGGCGATGGACGGTGCGGCACCTGACTCATGCAACCGTGTCGCGACTGCCGTCTGCAGGCGCTCGGACACTTCCTGTAGCGAATTGTCCAACCGTTCCGTCACCTCGTAGCGGGTAAATCCACCCACCGCGATACTGAGGATAAGTAGCCCCAGTATGACGACCATGAGTACACTGCTGGTAATCCGTGTGGCCAGACTCCAGCTTTTCATGAGCCGCTCCTTGCATCGAGGCAGTAGCCACGGCCGCGCATAGTCCGGATGACCGTATTGCCTACCTTGCGCCTCAGGCGGCTGATGAAGACCTCGACGGTATTGCTGTCCACATCCCGGTCCAGCGCATAAAGGACCGTGTCGATTTGCTGACGGGAATAGATCCGCCCCGGACTGCGCGACAGCAGTTCCATGATGGTCCATTCCCGCGCGGTCAGGTCCAGCCGCTCGCCATCACGCGATACGGAACGGTTTTCCCGGTCTATCGTAATGTCCCCCACGCGGCAGCACGCCTGTCTGCGCGGTGATGCATACCGACGGGCCACTGCAACAATGCGGGCCACGAGTTCATTCAGGTCATAGGGTTTGACGATATAGTCATCCGCCCCCTCAGACAGCCCCTCGATGCGATCGCTGATCTGGTCCTCTGCCGTGGTGATAAGGATGGCAATATTCGCTGACGTCCGCCGGATGTCACGCAGCAGGTCGCGCCCGTTCCCATCTGGCAGGCCAAGGTCGAGAAGCATGAAATCGTAATCCACCGTCGCCATGGCGGCACGCGCGTCCTCCAGTGTCGTGAACCAGTCCACCGCATGCCCATCCTGGCGCACGCGCTCCTGCACCGCCACGCCCAGATCGTATTCATCTTCAACAATAAGGATACGCATCAGTCTTTATCCCTTTCCCGCATGACCCGGGCATACAGTGATGGCAATACCAGCAGCGTCAGGAGCGTGGACGTAACCAACCCCCCGATTACCACGCTAGCGAGGGGGCGCTCGACCTCGGCGCCCGCGCTGTCTGAAAACGCCATCGGGAAAAAGCCAAGGCTGGCGACAAGTGCTGTGGCCATGACTGGGCGGAAGCGGGATTCAGCCGCCGCAAAGGCCGCCTGCGCCACCGCCATGCCGCGTGCCCGCAGAGCCGCGATCTCGCTGAGCAGTACTACGCCGTTGAGGATCGCCACGCCAAACAGCGCGATGAAGCCGATCCCCGCCGAAATGCTGAACGGCAGGCCGCGCAGTGTCAGCGCCACGATGCCGCCGGTCGCCGCCACCGGCAGGTTGATGAAGACCAGAAGGGCTGGCCGCATAGCCCCGAACGCCACCACCAGCAGCGCGAAGATCAGGCCAAGGGCGATGGGCAGCACGATTTCCAGCCGCTGCATGGCCGATTGCAGGTTACGGAACTGCCCGTCCCACTGCATGGTATAGCCTGCAGGCAGTTTCACGTCGCGCGCCACGCGGGCCTGAGCTTCGGCCACGTAGGAGGCCAGATCCCGCCCGCGCACGTTGGCCTGCACCACCATGCGACGGCGCACCCGGTCGCGGCTTATGCGCGGTGGGCCATCGACTTCATGCACATGCGCCACCTGTGACAGCAGGACATTCCCCCGCCCGTCCATCCGCCGGACCTGCAGCGCGCCAATCGCGGCAGTCGAACCGGCAATGCGCGGGTCAAGGCGCACCTGCGTGCCGATGATCGCGTTATCCACAATGACTGGCCGGGCACCGATATGCCCGCCAATCGCCTCCACCGTATCCAGAATGTCCTGCACCGCCACGTTGCGGCTTGCCGCCTGCGAGCGGTCGATGTCGGCCACGATCAGCGGTACGGTGCCATCGCCCGCTGCCGCCACGTCCGCCGCCCCCTTCACGCCTGACATGGTGGCCACGACCCTATCGCCCAGTTCGGCCAGTGTGGCCAGGTCATCGCCAAAGATCGAGACGGCAATCTGCGTGCGCACGCCAGAGAGCAGGTCATCCATGCGCATCTGCACCGGCTGGCTCCATGAATACAGCGCGTCGGGCAGTTCGCGCCGCAGCGTGTCGTCCATCGCGGCGACAAGCCCGGCTTGCGTGCGGGCGGTTTTCCATGTGGAGGGCGGGTTGAGGAAAATGAAGCTGTCGGTCTCGTTCATGCCCATCGGGTCGGTGGGAATGGCCGATGTGCCGGTATTGCTGACCACGGAACAGACTTCGGGGAAGCGGCGCAGGATCTGCTCCTGCTTCGTGACCGAGGCCAGAACGGTGTCAAGCGAGGCCGAGGGCAGCCGCGTGGTCGTGACCGCCAGCGCGCCCTCGTCAAGCTGGGGAATGAACTCGCCGCCCAGTCGCGTAGCCAGCCCCGCAGAGAGCAGCAGCACCGCAATCGTGCCCCCAAACAAAATGCGCGGATGCGCCTCCCCCCATGTCACCATATAGGTATAGGGGCGGCGCATGAAGGCGATCAGCCGGGTATCGCCCGCAGGTCGGACATGCCTGAGCGCAAGGCTGGCCAGAACGGGTATGCAGATGAAGCAGTACGCAAGCGATGCCAGCAGCGCCATGATGACCGTCTGCGCCATCGGGCGGAACATGTGCCCCTCGATCCCCTGCAGGGTCAGGATGGGCAGGTAGACCATGACGATGACCAGTATGGCGAACCCTACCGGGCGCATCACCTGCTGCACTGATGAGATGACCAGCGGAACGAATTCCGCCTCCGGTTCCTCCTCTCGCCGTGACAGAACATGTTCGATCACCACCAGTGAGCCATCGACGATCATGCCGAAATCGATCGCGCCAAGGCTGAGCAGGTTGGCCGAAATTCCGAACTGCCGCATGCCCGCCATGGCGCAGACCAGGGCCACCGGAATGACTGACGCAATGACAAGGGCTGCCTGCCAGCTACCGATCACCACCACCAGCACGCCCACCACCAGCACCGCGCCCATGACCAGATTGTCGCGCACGGTGGCGATGGTCTGCCCGGTCAGGGTGGCGCGGCTGTAATAGGGCTCCAGCGTAACACCTGCGGGTAGCGCCTGCCTTATGCCCGGCAGGGCGCGGTCTATGGCGGCAAGGGTGGCGTTGGAACTGGCCCCGCTTTCCATCATCACCACGCCGATCACGATCTCGCCCTGCCCGTCACGGGTTACCGCGCCAAGGCGGGTGCGCGCGCCGGTGGTGATGCGGCCAAGGTCGCGCAGGCGCACGGCGGACCCATCAGGGTTGGTGCGCACCGCGATATTGCCAAAATCCGCAAGGCTACCCACCAGCCCGCGCCCGACCACGCTCTGCTGTTCGGCATGGTGGGTGATCCACCCGCCGCCAGATGCCGCATTGCTGGCATCGACCGCGCGATAGACCTCGCCTGCCGACAGGTTGCTGCCAATCAGCCGCGCGGGGTCCAGTGTCACCTCATAGGTTTCCTCCGCCCCGCCATTGACGTTCACGTCCACCACGCCGGGCACGAGGCGCATCTGCGGCACCACGGTCCAGTTCATGATGCGGTTGAGGTCCATGAGCGAGCGCCCGGCGCCACGGATCTGGAACTGCATGATCTCGCCCATGCCGGTGGCCAGCGGTCCCATGCTGACGGTGATGCCGGGCACGGATATGCTGGCGCGTGCCTGCTGGATACGTTCATTGACGCGGGTACGGTCGAGGTTGATGTCGGTCTCATCGGAAAACTGCACATACACCACCGACACGCCGCCGCGTGAGACGGAGCGTAGGTCGGTCATGCCGGGAATGCCGGTCATGCTGGCTTCAAGCGGGAAGGTGATGAGCTTTTCCACCTCTTCCGTCGCAAGGCCGGGGGCCACGACCGAGACGAGCACCTGCCGGGGCGAAATATCCGGCACGGCTTCCACCGGCAGGCCCAGAACCGCCATCAGTCCCGCCGCCAGCAGCAGGCCAAGCCCGCCCAGCACCAGCATGCGCGCGCGCAGCAGGGCCTCGAGATACCTGCGCGCCATCAGTCCGCGTCCAAGCCGGCAAGGCCGATGACCGAACGCAGGGCAAAACTACCGTGCCCTACGATCGGTTCGCCGCCTTTCAGGCCGGAGCGCAGCACTGCCCGCGTTCCGTCATCGAGCGCCACATCAACCACGACGGGCCGATAATCGGTTTCGCTCATCCGCACGAACACGACGCTACACCCGTTAATAGGCTGAAGGGCTTCGGACGGCACGACAATGCCCGCAACACTGTTGCGCTGGGCCAGCGTGGCATCCAGCACCATGCCGGGCACCAATACGCCGGTTGGGTTGGCCACGCTGCTGATGACCCGGACCAGCCCGGTCAGCGGGCTGGCCATGCCATCCACCGTATCGATACGCGAAATGAGCGGGCCACCGGGTACCTGCGTTACTTGCTGGCCGCCTGATTCGATCCGCGCCGCCTGATCGGGCGGGATGTCCGAGACAAGCCATATACGTGACAGGTCAGCCACCGTGGCTACATCCATGCTCGGGTCCACGTCGCCCGCGACCGACGTGCTGATCACCTGCACCATGCCATCGAGCGGGGAAATCAGGGTGGAGGTTTCATCCTCTACGCCCTGGCTGTCCTGTTCCGACGATGAATTGAATTCCTCAGAAAAGCGGTGGCCCAGCGTGTCCACATCCGCCTGCCGTGCGCGCATGGTGGCGTCTGCCTGCGCCAGCACATCCAGCCTGCGGTGCAGTTCGGCCATGGAGAGGCTCTCGCCCGCCAGGGCCTTTGCCCGCTGCACCGCACCCGCCGCATCGGCCCGGGCCGCGACGGCGGCCGTAAGCGCCGCGCGCATTTGGACCGCCTGCAGGCGTGCGACATGCAGGGAATGATCCTGATAGCGCAGCAGCGCCTGCCCCCGCCGTACGGGCGTGCCCGGCTGGACCAGCACTGCCAGCACCTTGCCGCTGCCCGCAGGGTGGATATGCACGACCCGCGTCGTATCGGGCATGACCCGGCTCATGACCGGCAACACGGGCGCAAGCGTACCAGCGGTGGCCGTAGTAATGCTCACGCCTTCATTGGCGACTGCCGCCGCATCCAGCTTCACGGTCGGGGATAGCGCGCCCTCTTCGGCCCAAGCCGGAAGACTACCTGCCCCCAGAAGCAGCAGGGCAAGGGCAATGCGCATCATGGCACGATGCCTGTTGCGATCAGCGTGCGGATGCTGGCCACATGCCATTCCATCTCGGCCCGGGCGCTGGTCAGCCGGGTATTGGCCGCCGCCTGCCGGGCGGCAAGTGCCGTATCCAGGCTGGCCTCGCCCACACGCCATGCGCGTTCCTGTGCCGTGGCACGCTGTTCCATGCTTTCGGCGGCAAGCTGCGTCGCTCGCCGCGCCGTGGTGGCCGCAATCAGGCGTTCCCGCACCCGCATCATTTCCAGATGCACCATGCGCCGGGCCTGTGTTTCCTGGCTGGTGGCCGTGGCCAGCCGGTTGCGCGCTTCGGACATGATGGGGGTATTGCGGACTTCGCTGGGCAGGGGAATACTGAAATTCAGTCCCACGCGGTCATCCCACGGGCTGCCGTACTGCTTTTCATGGATAGCATCCACACCGATTTCCGGGTTGGGCATGAAGGAATGGCGCGCCAGCTTCATGTTGGCCTCGGCGGCTTCAACATTGCGGTGCGCCACCTTGATGCGGGGGTCATTGTCTTCCATGTCACGCGGGCTGACAAAACGCGCCTGTGTCACGTCGCTGCCGCCATAACGGGTCAGGTCGGGCACAACCGGGCGCCCCAGCAGCACTTCCAACGCCGCAGCAGCGTTCTCGGCTTCTTCCTGTGCCAGAGCCAGTTCATTGCGGGCATTTTCCATCGCGGCCTGCGCCAACTGCCCATCTGCCGAGGCCAGTTCGCCGCCATGCACCGCATGCGTGGCGCTGATGGCCATGCGCGCCGCCGCATCGTATGAGGCATGGGCCACGTCCACCCGGGTACGCGCGATCAGGGCCGCAGCAGCGGCATCAAGCACCCGGATGGACAAAGCCATGTGTTCGACATTGAGCTGCTCGTCAATGGACGCGGCTTCCGCGCTTGCTACCTGTTTCGTGGCACTTCCCTGCCCCGGCAGCCACAGCGGCACCGACACCCCGCCCTGATACGTTGTGTAGCCCTCATTACTGCCTATCATATGGTCATCCATATATTCCCCCGACAGGGTCGGGCCACCCGCAAACCATGAGCCCGCGGCACTGGCGCGGGCACGAGCAGAATGGTGGCCGACCTGCAGTTCGGTACGGACGGGATCAATAGCCCACGCCATCACGACTGCTTCGTGGAAGGATGGGCCGGGCTGCGACACCTGCGCCCGCGCGGGCAGGCCCCACGTCATGGCGCAGGCCATGGTAATGGACAGGAAAGGGCGCATGGAGTGGTTCATACCTTATACCGTCATGCAATGACGGAGCCACCATGGCCGATCCGTTCGACAGACTTGCTCCACAGCCTCCCCAATCCGATGAACCTCGTAGCAAAAACACGTGGATGCGGCACCGGATCGGTAACCAGACTGAACGCATGCAGTTCAGCCACATCAGACAGGCACGCCGCGCCCCGCAGCATTGCATTGCGCAATACGGAATGAAGATGTTCCCCATAAAGGCCACCCATATTCACGAGAATGCCGTACCCAACGATCATGCATATGCTTGCCAGTCTGTTTTCCGCCCATACAGGCTGGGCAAGCAAAAAAACAATACAAGCAAAACAGAGGTTGGTCAGAAATATCCCTCGCATAGCCTGTATGTCTACTCCTTAGCATATATAAACCCATGTCATCACGGTGACGACTGCATGCTGATAACAGAGAAACCTGACGCGAACCTGAATATTCAGTAGACAAGGACAGATTTTTTGAAAACATCTCCTTATGAAAATGATTACCATTATAAATAAGATATTTTCAGCATTAATCCTCGTATAATTTTCATTTCCAAGCGTTATATAGATGGAATTTTAGGAAACATTAGAAATTACGTTGGTATATCCTTGTTTGTTTTATGACTCCACAAGAACATTATGAGGAGAAAACGTGTATAGTCCCCATATGGGTCACTTTAGAAATTTGTCGTACAGCATAACCTATATACAAATTCTCCTATCGTCAGATAGTTTTATGACTTATACCAAAGGACGTAGCCACTGACTCGTGTATGGAGTGACGAACGGCGCCGGCTCTGATTCTCTTGATGCAGGAGGATCTGGCTGATGACGAGGGCGGTGAAGCTATGGGATGACTATTCAGCCTCTGATCTGAGGCGACTTGCGGCGCGCAGCCGGAATGCGAACGCTGCGCGCTGGCTTCTGGCCCAGGCAGCGTTCCGTAACGGGTCCATCCGGACCGCGATGCAGCCCGCGTAGGCGGCATGGACCGCCAGACATTGTGTGACTGGGTTCACCGCTTCAATACTGACGGACCCGATGGTCTGCGGGCGGCAAGGCTGCCGACTTGGCGCTACTGTTCATCGGTACCGCCAGCATACAATTGCATATCCAGGAAATCTCAAGCCGCGTCGCGCGCGGCGCCCACGCCATCGTGCTGCTTGATCGCGCAGGATGGCATACTACCGACAAGCTGAAGCTGCCCCGCGATGTCAGCCTGATCTTCCTGCCGTCTCGCGCCCCCGACCTGAACCCGGTGGAAAATATCTGGCAGTTCCTGCGCGCCAACTGGCTGTCCAACACCGTCTTCGACAGCGTCGATCACATCATCGACGCTGCCTGCTCAGCCTGGAACAGTCTTACGGCCCTGCCGGAAACCATCCGATCCATCAGACTCAGAAAATGGGCCCACACGAATCAGTACCTATAACCGTTGGTATTACTCCGCGTTTTCTGTATTATTCGAGTATTACTTAGAGCACCATATCGATCCGATTGTCAGTCTGGCATCTCCATCGTGATCAAGCTTGCTTTCGGGATCCAGATTCGGTCATCGTGCAATAGCGCGTTAGTATGGATAACGAGTTTGCTCATTATCGTGGTAACAGCGAGCGTCACATGCTTGCCGTTGTCAATGCGCAGATTATGGCTCTGCTTTAAATCAGGCTTGAACCGCAAGGCTACGAATGCGCTCATGTAAAGCGCATGCTGACTATAGGTGCCCCCAAAGAAACACTTGGTAACAATAACGAGATATGCGTTACAACAAGACGGAATCGTGTAGATTGAGCATCCTGATCATGATTCCGTGGAGCCAGGTGACCAGATTAAATCACGACGGAAATCGTCAATAATAGCAAAGTATATCAGGCTATCTCGTTCCAGAACTCCGTAAGAAGCATGATAATGGTGCATTTCGCTGCTTCAATGTGTTCATCTTGAGCCATGTGGGGATGACATGAAGTTTGATGAACTTCGCTCGCGTTTCGAGCTTATCGATGACGAACCATCCGGACAGCTATGTTTGACGCTGGTTCAAGCGGTTTTAGCGCTTAGATGCAATATTGAATATATCGCTTCTCCCGCGAAAACATCGACTGCCAGACGTGAGCAGGCAAAATCACTGCACCCCATTCTGGTGCTTTGCCACGAAAAAGGCCGTCAGTTGAAAAACGACCACCCGAATTCCCATTATTTGCAACTCCGCGTTGATATTCTTGTAAAAATGATAAGCGAGATGTCGGTCGACGAGTTAGGAAGCGAAACAGGAGAGACGTTTATTCTCTCCCCGAGAGACCCTGCTTTTGAAAATCCCCTGTCTCGAGAAAGGGGGAACGACAAGGAATGATTTTTTAATCGCAGTCGCATGATCAGGGCGTACAGGACATAGGTATTGTCCGGAGTCCGCCATGCGCTGTTTCTACGTGTTGCCATTTCTCCTGCTCATGCACGCGCCAGCGCGAGGACAGCAATGCTCTGTGTCCACTCCGATTGAGTCCAGGAGCGACACCATAGGGCCGACCCTGGAACACGATGATAAAGGTAGGACCGATGCAGTCGCCCACCTTGGGATCGCAGGGGCCAACATCGAAAAACTACCCGATCTCCATGGCTTCGAAACAGGCATCGCCCATACCCGGAACGAACTCCTCGTCTTTTTCGCCCCGGAAAGCCACGCGATCGTGCTTAGCGGCACGCTGATCCCTGTGCCCTACGACATCCTACGTTCCCTGGCCGGATCGCGCGCCCACGATCTCACTCCGGTCGATGGCATCAGGGGAATGTTTGTTCGGGCGGATAACCGTTTTCAGGTCGTCTATGCGACCCCGGATGGTAAGGCAGCAGTCGCGGCCCGCATGTGGGGCGCCACTGGACAGGACATCACAAAAGACCAGATCAGGGGCATTCCGGGAGCCTTACCGGAAATCAGTATCTCTGGCGCTTCAGCCGACGCTAACGAACAGTCCGGGCTCCCGGGTCTCTCGGGAGGCCTTATAGGGATACCTTCAGCCCCGGAAGTCATCATGTTCATAGACCCGCAATGTATCTACTCGATGAAGGCGATGCATATCCTTCAGCCCGCAATCGATGCAGGGAAAGTTCGCCTGAAAATAGTCCCGCTGTCATTGCTTGATTACGAGGATAATGGCGCCAGCACCGTCAATGCGAGAGCCATGCTGTCGCTTCCGGCAAACGAGATGGCACAAGCGTGGGTCAACGGTCGCCTAAACCCAGGATTGACAGCACCTGAACCGGATAGTGAGGAGAAGCTTGCCCGCAATACCGAGATTGCACGGCGGATAGGGCTCACAGGGACCCCAACCTTCGTCTGGATGCACCGCAATGGCAGGATCGGCCGGCTCGACGGCGTTCCCACGGATGTCGCCACGTTTCTGACCTCGGTCTCGCAATGAAGACACGACAGGACCAGACCGGCCCGCGGCGTTTTTTTGCAAGAACGCGCAAGGTGGCCCGGCTGGTGATTGGCGATCCACGTACATTGGTCGCCTGGTCCGATGTAACGAGAAATGCCGCGCTGATTGAAGCCCTCGGGAAGGGATTACTGACGCCAAAAGCCGGTATGCAGGACCCGCGGGCGCCAGACGGCACCCCTATTGATATCGCCGCGATCGCTGCCAAATATGGCGTCGAACCCCGCGTTGTGGCGACCTTACTCGATCAGAGACAGCATGAGACATACAGACGGGCGCTTGCTGCCAGTATGGTCGCTGTTGTTCTGGTTCTTGGCTGGACCGGAGAAATGCTCCTTTCCCACTGGAAGGGCAGCCAACTCCTTGCTGCGCTGGAGTTCGCGCCCTTCTGGACATTTCTGGCACTCGTGGCGTTTCAGAACGCGTGGCTCAACTGGCAGATCCGCGAACGCCGCCTGGGTTCCGCCCGCCAATTTGTCGCTACCGCCGACAGCCTCATTCCCCGCAGGCCGTAACCGCAAGTCCATCTGCATTGCGCTGGTGAATAGATAGGATCGGCGGAGCACTCAGAACGTGCCGGGAGGCGCGTTCTTGTCGCCGCCCTGAGCGCCTGTTGCCCAGGAGGCATGTTCGTAATCCTCGCGCCCCGACATCGCCCGTGGATCATCAGGCCGGACGATCGTACCGGCGCGATCGTACGTAGGGGGTGTCCAGATTACACGTGTCGATCCGTAGGCCGCGTGCGGATCATACCGCGCATGTCTGGTTGGGGGAGCCTTTGGGCCATGCTCATGGGCAGCGGATGACACGTTGCCAGCGCTGCATGCCGCAAGCCAGGGGGAGAAGACAAGAGGTAGAATGAAATGTTTCACGAATGGTCTCCCGCTTAGAGGAGACCATCCTGACCAAGGATCTTGCGACTAGGGCTGCCGCTTTCTCCATTCGTCTTCCATGGAAAGATAGCCTCGAATGCGACGTTCCATGTTCTTGGCTTTGGTCTTCAGCATTGTATGATCATTGCTAAGTCGATGGTATTTGTCGTGGGCTGCCGCAAGATCGCACGCCAGGCGTTTCTCTCGGTCCCCAGCAGCCTTGAGTTGAACTGCCTGCCGCGCAGTTGCTGCATCTGCAAGAGCGAGAGTGTCTTTCAGGTCTTTGATCTGAGCCTCCAGACCAGAAGCATATTCCCTGGATCTGAGCAGATGCTCCTCAAGTCTGTCAGATTCCGCGTTCTTCTGTCGCAGTAAACTTGTCATCTGCGAAAGCAGGTCAGCGAGTTCATCGGCTTCTGTCGGTCGCGCAGACCGTCGGCCGTTAAGCGCACGTTGTATGGAGTTTCCCAGCGTCTGTTCGTACTGGTGCGATGCACGTCCCAACATGAACGCTGCAGCCCCGCTCAGGCCACCATAGTTCGACATCTCAGTTCCTCCTGACCCTAAAGTCAGACGCTCTTTTTCATTGTTGTATCACTTATCAGGGCCCGAGCACCAGAAGATATGCCACCGTTGCCTTGTCCCGGCCCATTCTGATTATCTGCTTTATTTCCTGCCAGAGACTGCTGAATCGAGAGCAACGTGCCCGCCATACCGACAACGGCGGCATCCCGGCTGAACTGGTCGATATCAACCCGGTCCACGTCACCAAATCCGATCATGGCGGGAACCCGCTGGGGCAGGATCGAGATCATCCTGAACGAAATGAACGCCAAGGTGACGTGAATCATGACAAACAGGCTGACCAGAACAATCATGCCGAGGAAGTTGCTCACAATCCAGCCGTTTGACAGCACCAGTCCGGCCGCAATGCCGAAACACATGTGGATCAGCCACGACACTGAATCAAATATAAAATATCCAAGGAAAAGCCCGAACAGCATCAGTACCGGTCGGAAGATGACATTGAACAGAAGGGCATAACCCTGTTTTGCATGACCGTGCAGCCCCTCCCCGTTCATGGTCATATGCGCGAGCATCCACAGAGGCGCTGCAATCACGGACTCACAGACCATGATGAACCATCCAGCCACGGCAAACATCCACATGACAAACGGGATCATCGGGATGACATAGGCGATGGTGAGGCCTGGCATAAGCATGGCGAAACAGCCGCCGATAATCGGCGCGCCAAAAAAGTGCATCAGTGCGTGCCCGGCCCCTGCCGCAACGGCACCTTCAGGATTTCCGCTCAGAAGCGACAGCACGCCAATACCGACGGTGCCGGCCGTAGAAGAAAGAACCGACGCAGTGCCCATGGTGAGAAGGGAGGTCGTGATCATCCAGTTGCCAAGTGACATGAGATTGCCAAACGGATCCGTCCAGTAGCCGTTCGTACCGGACGGCTCGATAAATCCGGTCACGATCTGCAGGGCGTAATCGTTCAGGTGCAGGGCGCGGAACAGCTGGTCGAGCACACCTGCACCGTCTCCACCCGGTATCGCGCCTGTGTACAGGTCAGCATTCCCGCCTGGCGCGGTCACGCCATCCTGCGTCGCAACCATGCTGTCGATGTTTTCCATAAAGGTGTCCGCAGACTGCACAAGAGGCGCAATGTCCGAGGCAAGATAGTTTCCGAGACCGGAATAGGATGGCGTAGTGATGGTTGGCGTTGCGGTCATGAGAGACAGGGTCTGGCCATTGAGGCGCGCGAATTCGAGATAGTAGGCTCCTGCGCCAGTCCACCCGAGATTATCCATCTGGTTGCTGGTGTTGACCGCATCTCCGTTCGTCGAAATCCCCCATTGGTGAAGCGCGAGCGTCTGATTATTGACCGTGTCCTGAAGCTTAGACCGCAGTTGTGCCGCCTGCGTCGTGAGACGCGACGCATAATCGTTGGTGGCATTGACGATGATGGTCATGAGTGGGGCCAGCGACGCTGTCGTTTTCGTCTGCCAGTAATTCTGGGCCACCTGCGCAACCTGGCTGCGAATGTCGCCAAGGATCACGGAATCAAGGACCTGTTTTTGCATACCCGCCTGATCGACCTGAAAACCGGCCAGATTCACCGCGTCAGTGTTGGGCGCCTGCAGACTTACGGCCCCGCAAACTGGTGTCCCGTCTCCTGCGCCAGCTGCCATATTGTAAGAATAGTTGATGATTCCCATCTTCCCGCCGGTCACGGACAGGACAGTCTGCCCGGTGGGAGCCGCAATCAGGTTCGTGTTGTTCGCAGCAATATTAATAATGGCCCGGCAGAACTCATTTTTTACGAGACCGGTCACAATCCCCTTTGTGCCGGGGATGAGGGGCTGTGCGATGACCTTGCCGTCTGGTCCGATCGCCTGCTTCGCCTTGTCGTAGACGACTTTCGCCATGCCGATGCCCCAGAGCGAGCCCTGCACGACAACGGCCTGCGCCGCATTGAAGCCGGTTGTCGGAAGCGGCCACATCAGGATGGCCGCAATCCCGATCCGCACAATCGACATGCTGGTCTGGTTGTTACCCAGGAGTTGCGCTGTTTCTGCACCCCGGTGGATGTTCATGAAGTAAATGTAACTTACGACCGCCATGGCAAATGCCATGACAAACCCGGAAAACCATCCGATCATGGTTCCTATGACCGTCGCCTCGTTGCCGATGCTGGGTGCGTTCGTATCCTGCCCGAATACCGGGAATACGGATCTGATGACCTGCGCCGCCCAGTCACTGCCAGGATCGAGCAGGTCCCATGTCACGTTATAGCCTGTACTGTTCGCTGCATCTCCCGAACCGGTCGCGACGACCGTCTGCGCTGCAGCGGACACGGTAAGAGCCGACAGAAACAGGAGCGGCAGGATGGCGAATACAGGGCGACGAAAGGGCGTCATGGTTTGTCCTCCAGCAGCACAGTCACGGCGCAGGACTGGCGGCGGGACCAGGATTCATCCGCGTCATGAAATCCGTGACCGCAGTCACAGCCTTGTGCATCATCTCGCGGACCTTCTCGCTCACATCTTCCAGCGCACTGGCCCCTTCTTTTTTTCCGGGCACTTCGGCCGCGGTCCTGCCAATCTCGGCATCGATCTGGGTGAAGCGCTGCGTCACGCTGCCAGACATTCCCATGCGCTGGCCTGTTGCCTCGGCGGTTTCCCTTCCTTTTCCGTAGGCTTCGAGCCTGCTAGTGACATTCTCCAGTTGCGCCGCAAACGCCTGGTTATTCTGTTTCTCCGTCACAAACTGGCTATGCAGATCGGCATATCGGCCGCCAGCCTTCATCTCCGACAACACACCGGCAACACCGTCAGGATCACCCTTTCCTGCATCTGAAATCGCCGCCATGATGGAGGAAGCTGGCCGCTCCCTGAGGTCACGCAGGGCCTCCACCGCCTGCTTTCCCAGACGTTCGGTCGCCTCCAGGCTCTTTTCGTCACGCGCGGTGTGCAGCCGGGTACTGAAATCGACGGCCTTTTCCATCCACGATGATGCCGGGTTCGCAGGCTGGCTATCAATGCGCGAGGCAATCGCTTCCGCAAGGCGGGCAAAGCCCCCACCGCGAATAACCTTGACGTCCTCCTGATCCTTGGCCGCCGCGTTCGTTTCCCGTGTGTTCGCTGCCGCCTTTTCCTTTGTGCCGTTGCCATCCATCGTCGATCGGCTTTCCGGCGCATCTTTTGCCGAACCTGTCTGTTTCTCTTGAAAATCCTTCTGAGGATCCATCGTATGGGTCTGTCCGGGTTGGCTGCTGGCCGACTGCTCCGGTCCTGGCGGAGCGCCCTCCCCCGGCGACGCCATTCCACGGGTTTTGTCCGCCTGACCTTTCTCATCGTGCGCAGACCCGGCAGCATGGTCATGACCTGGCGCTGGCTGGCGCCCTGGTTCGGGAAAGATGGTCGCCCTCAGGCTATCGATTGTGTGCGCGATATCCGGGTGGTCCGGATCCTGATGTCCTTCAACCAGTTCGCTAGCAAGTGTCCGGATCGCGTTTACTTCCGGCTGCTGAAGGCGATGCGTTTCACGCATCATCGCAGCGACCACAGGTTCGTTCAGACCCGGGTAATGCGCAGCGCGCTCCGTCATCTCCGCATGAAGCGGATGGTCATCGTTCAGCGTCGGTCCCAAAAGGCGCTCTACATCCTGCACGGCGTATGCGACGCGCGTACGGAACCCGGGATCATTCTGGACGTCAGGCTCACGGGATTCCTGCCGCAGCCGGTCATATGCGGCGGCCTGCCCGGGCGCCTGCTTTCTGTATTCGGACTGCACGCGATCGAGGGTTTTCAGCACATCCTCGATATCGCCGGTTTTCTGCTGGGCCTCAGACATGACGGACCTCTTATGGGTTGATCGTGGGAGACGGCATCGGGGTGAGGCCGTCCTTGAAGGCGACCTCTTCTTCCTGTGCGACCCGGGTAGCCCCCATGGTCGCCAGATAGAGACTGAGGCGGTAGTTCTGGAGTGCCAGGTAATTGGCCTGCGCCATTTCGGTGGCGACCTCGCGCATGACGGACGCGGGAGGCATTGCCTGGAGCGAGGCGTTCCAGCTTACGCTGGAAACCCTGCGATTGACTTCCAGCGCCATGGCCTGCAGCCACGACGCCTTGTCGAGCGGTGTGAGCCCCTCAGCCGTCATTTCGGCCTTCTGGTCACGCGTCAGCGTGACGGACGGCACGCCAAGAGATGTGACGTAGCCCGTGACCCAGCGCGCAAGAGACATACGACTGTTGTATGACCGGCGCCGGGTTGCGGCTTCACGTCCCCGAAGGCTGGACAGCTGCTCGCCACGCAGGGCCGCCGGCGCTACCGGCTGGATGAGCGTGGTCGCATAATCATTGGCTGCATCCACTGCGCCATCCGCGGACAGGGTATCGGCGCCGAACAGACTGGCGGCACGCTGGTCGGCGTTCGGCAGCCGGGACACGGAAGAGCAGAGCCCCTGCGCCACGTCGTCGGATGAACAGTAGCGCTTGAGGTGCAGGGACATGTTCGCATCCGTGCCCTGCGACTTGCCGTAATAGGAGGGCGTGCCCTGGCCTGCCTCACCGCGGGGATCGCTCACGGTCGCAATGGCGTACACCGCAGAGCGCGCCGCTTTGGACGCGGCCACGGTGGACTGCTGGGCGTCAAGGCCCGCGCAGAATTCCGGGTTCATCATATGCTCGTCCCGGATTCCGGTTTCCTGCTGGCGCCGTAGAAAACCGGCCATCGCCGCGTCCTGGGCATCCATGAGTTGCGACTGGGCACCAACCTGGGCTTTTGCGTAATTGGCAACCTGCGTGAAGCCCTTCGTCAGGAGAGACGCCACGGAATTGGGGTTTGTAAGGCTACTGAGGTTTGAATCGATGCTGGTTGTCAGGTTTTTCGTCATCGTATCGAGGGCGCTGCCCGTGAACGCCTGAAGAAGCTTGATCGCTGCAACGACCGCGGCGTCACTGAAAAGCGCATATGCCGGACGCGGCGTGACTGCCAGCACGCAGACGCACGAAGCGGCACCAATGGCAACCATCTGCAGCCTGCGCATCAGAACACTCCGTCCACGAGATTGCTCAGGCTGTATCCGGTCGGAAGCTGGGGAGATCCGTTGATATACAGGTCAGTCGTACCGCTCGACGTCCCCGCAATGGCGGTCGCAATTGGCGGACCACCACCACCGAAACTCAGGCTCGGGCACATGAGTCCGCTACTCGAGCCAAAACCAAGCCCCAGGTTAACGCCTGACAGACTGAGTCCACATTGGGTCGACCCCATGGCGTTCCCCCATGCGGCCTGTGCTGCCTGACAGACCTGGCCACCTATCTGGCCCTCGACGGCCTGCAGCAGGGCCGCGGGGTCAAGGCCGTTCGTGATGAGATTCAATCCGGTGCCGTTGAAAAAATTGCTCAGGCAGGACAGGCCGTTGACGCTATCCGGCTGCTTTTCATAGGCGTCGTTGGCCTGGACGCGTTCGTTTACGGCTGTTGCCGCCGCCTGGGTCAGGGCGGCGCAGCCGACGCTTCCCGTCGATGTCGTGGCGCCAGAGGCGCCTGATGACGTGGTCTGCGCATGCCCCTGTATCGATACAAGAGCGGCAGCCACTGACAACAGGACACGGAAGCGCAGATCGATCATGCGGCCTCCTGACGTGTGGCCGGACGCGTCACAGCCTCCAGCAGGGCAATCCTTTCCGGAGCAAGAAGGCGATGAAGCGCCTGGCGCCTGCTTTCCGAAATCACGCCCCGTCCAAAAGGGCTGTCCGCCGACAACAGGTCCCTGCGGCCGCGCAGATAGGGGATCAGCGCGTCAAGGGAGCTGACCAGATCAGGCCATTCATGCGGCGCGACACCAGAGAGGATGGCGTGCCAGGCCGACCTCGCTGTCATATCATTGTCCAACATCGCGATGACGTCCTCTCCGCCCCTGATGCGCCAGATCTCGCCGAGCGCATCCAGCGCAAGGGCGACATTGGGCATCGGGGAAGGATGTCCGGATTTCAGGACGGATGAGGGCTTGTTCATGGAACCTTCCTCGGGAGATTACGACGAAGGTGTCGGGCCATCATGCGACCAGTCAGCGAATTCGACGTCGGACCGCGACTTTATTATGACCAACATCAATGACGTCACCCGCCTGGGCTACCGTGGTCGCCAGAACCTTGTTCCATTCCCGGCCGCCCTGCCAGTCAACAGGAACGCTGGTGTCCACGTCCGCCGCGAACACCACACGCACCCCATGCGGAACGATCTGACGCACGGCGAAACCAAGTGGGACCTGCTTTCCATAACCGCTGGCGATATGGAAATACCGACGGGCTGGAACATTCCCGGATGTTCGAGGATCCACACCAGTATCAGCCAATGCGCCCGGACCTTCCTGCCCAGCGTCTCCCGGTGATGGTAAGGCTTCCCCGCCGGTTGTCCCCATCAACGCCGGCTGGGACGGAGTGTCCGGAGAAGTTGTCTGGACAAGATGAAACGCGGCAGGTGTGACAGATATGGGACCAGAGGCCAGCGCCATAACCACGGCAGGCATAACAGGCATATGAGTGTCTCCATCAAGCTCTCCTGACCAGAGCAGCGGCCTTTGCGACCTCAGACACCTTTTTTGCGGGCTCCAACTCGACTATCATGACGTTCCGTCACGCGTGATCCCCTGTCAGGACGTGACCAGTCGATATCTTCTGGATGTTGGAAGTTTCTTTTGCTGAGGAAAACGCCCGCCGTGAGAGTAAACGAAAATGTCCCATGACAATGGCAAGATGCAAGCCGAGGCTTTATTTGCATCCGGCCAATTATATAGAGACATCGGGAAAATCATTTATGACAGGCGAACTGCGCTTGACTGGACGCAGGTACACCTCGCCAAACTGGCACGGTTGAATGTATCGGTCATACGGAGCATCGAAGCAGGTCGTCCGGTCTCCCTGGAAACATTATCGGCGCTGCTACGGGTATTTAAGATAGATCCGCGCGATATTCTTCCGCAAGGCGCACCGGAAGGTACATGGTTTGCCCATCTGGATCTCGTGGCATCCGCCACGCAGCTGAAAAAGACCATGAGGCAGTGTTCGGACTACAATCTGGCAATCCAGAAATTACGCGACATTATTGGAAATATTTCAAAGACGTTTAACCTGCCGGAAATACCGGCCAGATTGCCGATCGATCATTATTCACACAGTGTCGCCTTCACCTCGGGGGAACGGCAGGACCTCCTTGAGATATTTGGCCGCAGGATTCAGATATTCAGGACGCTTCAGGGGGCAACAGCGAGCCAGATCGCCCATAAATCACATGTTTCCCTGACCAGCCTGAGCCTGATCGAAGCAGGGCTCAGAAATCCGAGCCTTGAAACGGTTTATCGCATCGCCGAAGGACTGGCCGTCTCCGTTTATTACCTGATCCCGGGAATACATGACGACGCAGACCTTTTGCGTTCCCTGGACATGACCGCGTGGGCAATGTCCGCGCAATCACAACTCGAAGCCCTCGCTGATCTCGAGTCCATTATTGGTCACCTCGACGATATCGCAAGCCACTGACCGGGTGATGAAGGTATGGAGACTGTCAGGAAAGAGGTCTCCTTTCTTATGGCAGGCCATATGCCTTGGGCTGTCCATTCCAGGTGATGTGGCCCGGCGGATCACCAACGCGGACCGGAAACCGCGTCTGGAATCATATTAGCGCGTTCTGCGCTATTTATTTCTTGACGGTTATATAACGATTAAGAGATATTATTCCCAAAACACGCAGCCTATCCCGAAAACGCGATGACGAGGGCATACCGCCATGAAGTCAGCATCGTTCGGCCAGGTCATAAAACACGGTCTGTTTACATGGCTTCAGACCTATCCCACGCCAGAAATGACACGCGCCCTCTATGCCAGGCTGCGCGACGAGGTCCTTGTGGCGACAATGCTCACCCTGACAGTGCAGGAGGTGAAGGAGTCAGTCGCGCAATGGGCCGACCGACCCCGGAATGTTTTTTATGAAGCGCCTGCACGCAGGGGAGCATGGACAAGGACCGAGCTACTCATTCTCGGCCAACGCTGGCTCTGCGGTGATAAAACCGCCGACATAGCCGAGATGCTTGGCCGCTCGGCCGGGAGCGTGCGTGCAAAAAGAAAGCAGCTTGGCCTGCCACCGCGCATCAGACTCTCAAAAATACAGGCGGAGACCATACTTGCCGAAAAGCGGAGCGCCATTCCCGCAGATCCCGCAGTTGTCCTCACATGGGAACAGGCTTCGCTGCTTCCACCCGAAGCCCGACGGGGACGGACATGGCTTGTCAGGAACAGCCTCAGCAGGCTGACCCTCACAGGACATAAGGGCGGAGACAAGGTGCGGTGGCACGAGGCCGCCAACATTGAAATCGCCTACCGCCATTTTGCATTTCAGAACCCGCGTGAAATTGCACGGGACTTTCTTATTTCGGAAAGCGCGCTGAAATCCCAAAGCTGCTGGGAGCAGCTTCCGCCACGACGCGGCGCCAAAATGCCCTGGTTCATTCACGCGAGGGCCGAATATTATATCGGCGAACACCACTACATCCGGCGGGAATGCCTCTGCAAGAGCGGATGCTTTTTCTGGACCACCCGCAAGGGTGGTGACCGGGTCAGCAGACGATACCGCCGCAGCATTGCCGCCACGCATGGCATAGCCGCCTGAGTAGTAGCGGGAACCATCAAAGAAAAAACGTGCTGGTCGCAAGATAGACTTCCAGCCTGCTCTCATCACCGTCGGGAAATGAGAGTAGAGTGATGATCACCTTTTTTCATGCCCCCGTAAGGGAGGCGCGCCATGCGGCTGTTTAATTCCGCAGTAACCAGGCGGCTTACCGACCCCGACTTTCAGGGGATTGTTGTAGACAGATCACTGCTGCTCAACATCGCACTGGCGGGCGTGGTCATCGTTTTCGCGGCGCACGACGCCTATATCCGTGCACACCCGCCCACACCCCTCTATTTCTACGTTGACGGCCAGAATGCTCCCCGACCGGCCGTGGCGCTCACCAGTCCGGTACTTGGCCAGGACCAGCTTCTCGGCTGGGCCGTCAAATGGGCGATCGCACCCTACAACATCAACTATCGTGATTTTCCAACCCAGATGAACACCGCGGGCGCTCACTACACGCTCAACGGATGGAACACCTTTGCAAAGTCTTTCATTACGCAGGGGAATCTGGCGAAACTCAGAGATGCAAAACTGCTCTGTTATGCGCAGCCGACACGGGCCGCGACCGTACGCGCCGAGACAGTCGTGCAGGGACACTCGCGCTACGTAATACAGTTTCCTTTCATCCAGACCTGCGAAAACGTCAACCAGCAGAATACGCAAATGCTGATGGCAACCGTGACGATTGATCGCGTGGAGGACCTGGATCACCCTGATGGGCTGGCCATCGAACAGCTTGTCGTCTCGTCGGGGAGGGAGTGACAGCCGTGCGAATTCTTTCTCTCTTTCCGCTGACCCTGTCCATCCTGCCACTTGCGGCACTCGCACAGCAGCCATCACAGCCCGGACCTGCGGCAACGACACCTGCAGACGATCCCGATACGGCAGCCGAAGGTGAGGCCGAGCATGAGGCCATTCCTTTCACGCCCGAAGAAATCCTTCGGCTGGGGGAACGCCTGAAAGACGTGCGTCGTGCCACGGAGCAGGTCGGCACGGAATTCGCGACCCCTAATGCGCGCCCGGCGATCCGTGTCTCCTTTGCGCCTGGTCAGCAGACAAGCCTGATCTTTACGACAAAAGGCTATCCGACCGCATTGTCCTTCGTGGACAGCACGGGACAGCCCTGGCCGATCGCATGGAATACATCTGGCAATTCCGCCAACCCGGACGGCAGCACGAACTGTGCTTCCGGCAAAAGCGGCGCATCAGCCGGGAATCCTGCGGTTGAGACAACAGGTTTCTATACCTGCGTCCCCTTCAAGGGTTCCAATACCATCAATATCGAACCGATGTCGCTCCAGCCCAGAGGTGGACTGCTCGTAACGCTTCAGAACGCGCCAAAGCCGGTCTCCTTCCTGCTGATCGCGGGGCGTGGATCCTACGATGACAACCTGACCGTTCGCATGTCCGAGGGAGGACCCAATGCCCGGGAGCCGGTCGACAGCCGCCCCGGAGTGCCTGCGACAGGCGAGCCCTACATGAACGCCATGCTAAGCGGCATCCCACCAGCGTCAGCCATTCCGCTGGCCGTCGAGGGTATTTCACCCGATGACGTGCGCGCATGGCGGATTGGAAACGAGGTCTATCTTCGCACGCGCCTTCACCTCATGACGCCTTCATCGGACAGCATGGAGCACGGTGAAGGGGGATACACGCTCTATGCCTTCCATGAGTCTCCCGTTGTCCTTCTCTCCGACGCGGGACGGACGGTCTCGGCCCATATCAGGGACGCACAGTGATGAAACCCAGATTCAACCAGCTGTTCAGTGATGCGTCGCGGGGCGGAAACCGGCGTCTGCTCGCAATCCTTGGGAGTATCGGCACCGTTCTTGGCGTCACGCTACTCATCTCCACCATCCACCGTAAGGAGCTTCCACGCTCGGACCCCGGCAGGCCGCCTGCCGCCAACCCCCTGCCCGGCGGCCTGAATTCCAATCCGCGTCAGCAGGAACTCCGCGAAGATCAGATCCGCGACGAGGCTGGTCGGGCACAGACTGCGGGACAATCGTATTCACCCGATATTGCACCGGGCACGCCCACCCATCCCGACGACAAGCTTCCCCCGCCCCCGGTCGCTCAGGAGGTCGGGGCGGACGTCAACCCGGCGATGGCCAAGGCCACTGCGGCGCCAGCCCCGCATGCGCCTGAGGTCGTGCCAAGCGTTCCCGTCGTACCCGTGCAAACGGATGCAGCCTTCCGCGCCGCCTTGCCACGTGACCCGCAGCTCCAGAAGGACGCCATCACCGCATACAGACATGCGATCATGGATCTCGCGGGCCGTCTTGATGGACGCTTTCCGGTCACAAATGTCCTGTATGAAAAGACGGAAACCGGAAGGGAGCAGACAAAAAAACCGGTGGTCTCCCCTTCAATAACTTCGGCGGCGACAGCAAATTCCCAGACGGCCCTCTCCCGCGTCCTTGTTCCTGCCGGGCGGGGGATTTACGCCCATACGGTTTCAGCAACCAACAGCGATCTCGGGGGAGAAATCATCCTGGAAGCTGATTCAGGTCCACTCGCTGGCGACAGGATGAAAGCATCCGTCAGAAGGGCCGGGGGACATCTGAACAGGCTGGTTGTCCGTGTTGATCAGGTCTTCCATAAGAATGATCCGACCCCGATCCAGGTCGAAGGTATGGTGGTTGCGCCGGACACCATGGAAGCTGCGGTGGCCTCAAGCGTTGACCAGCTATACGTTGAGCGCTTTGTTCTTCCCGCCGCAGCCGCCTTTGTCCAGGGGCTCGGGCAGGCGATCGAGATGACGTCGAACACGACCGGTTCGATCGGAGCCCTCGGCAACGTCAACTACGTCCAGTCACTGAATTTTCCGCAACAACTGGGCGTGGCGGCCGGTGCAGCGGCCTCGCAGGTCAACAGCGCGCTCATGCAGCAGATGCCGACCCAGCCGCGCGTAAATCTTGCCGCTCAGGTCAGTGTTGGCGTGATCTTCATGTCGGACGTCGTCATGAAGAAGTAAGTTTTCGAGCACCGGTCGCATGATATTGGCGAATTCTGCACTCTCTACCAGAAGGCAGCATTCACCATGACCGCAACCGCAACGACGTCCCGGGATCCGTTCAGCGCGGATCGCGGCACTGAACCTGTTCCGTTTCGCAAGCTGGCCACGACGCCCGAGCCTGACCCTTCGCCCGAGGCGGACATAATTGCCGAGCCTCCCTCCCCTCACCCGCAACCTGTGACAGCAGCACCTGACAGGAACCGACCCGTTCCACATGCAATGGCCCTTTTCAGGGCGCTTCCGCGCCGCAGGCAGGTCATCATCGCGGGTACTGCCGTCAGCAGTCTGCTCTCCCTCTTCCTCGTGATGGGCATAGCAAAGAGGCAGGCGTCTCCCCTGGGCCAGGAAGTCGGAATGATTTCCGCCCCGCTACCATCAGGCCCCAAAGCGTCTCCAGCGCCGGGGCACTCACCTACATCATTGCCATCACCCCCGGCACCTCAGGTCTCGGCTACAGATGAGGATCTCAAGGCACTCCTTGCTATGAAAAAGCCGCCCCATCCCGCCGTCCCAACACCGGCAACTATGCCGACCGAGAACACGCCTGCGCAGAGACACGATATCGGCATCGAAAACGCTGTTCCGACGGACGATGCGGTCCAGAAAGCGACCCGCCTGCAAGCGGCTCCCATGACATCGGATGACCAGTTGCAGGTGCTGAAGCTTGTGACGGAAGAAGCAGCACTGGTGCAGCGGACCCGTAGCGAGATCGCAGCACTCCGGCAGGATCTTGACCGACTGCGTATCGCAGATACGGCAAAGGCTTCGGATCTCAACCGCCGGATGTCGCTCCTCGAAGCGAAACGAGCCGTGGCCGACGCCGAAGCGCCCCCGTCAGATGGACCGGCCGCCACACGTGCCGCAGCCGACAAGGCACGGGCAGCCCTGGAAGCAGCGGCGGCCGAGCCGCAGCCAGCACCAACGCCGCCGCAATCTCCAGCGTCCCGGACAGCGAAAATGCGCCCGACGCCTCCTGCTCCGCCCCCGACATGGACGCCCCACTACCGGATACTTGCCGCATCTCCCCAGCTTGCCATGGTGCAGGACGACGCTGCGCCGGTCGGGCAACCGCCGCAGTCCGAAATCGAAATCGGCACCGATCTCCGCGGATATGGTCGTGTGCGCGCCATCTCCCAACGCGGCACGATGTGGGTGATCCAGGCTGAACGCGGCATCATCCAGTAAGGCAAGGACACATCGACGTGCAAGGTCTGGTCAACCTCGTCAACGATCTCGCTCTCGCCATGGCCTGGCTGCTGCCAATGGCCTGCTATATTGCAGCGTGGATTGCCTTCCTGACCGGGGCATGGGGATTATGGCAGCAGCGCCAGCCCCAGAACCCGTTCGTCGGGCGCCCCTGGGTGCCCTGGATCGGGATTGTCCTCTCTGGCGTCTTTGCCACCTTTGACAGGATACTCACCAAGTCCACCACCTCTGCCGGTCTCGATACGCAGGTTTCGCTGGGAGCTTCTGTCACCGGCTATACGGATGCCGCGACGGGAAGCGTCATTTCCGGGACTGGCCCAGAGGATGCCATCCTGTCAATCGTCAGTGATTTCGCCCTGTTCTTCGAAATGTTCGGCGCCTGGGCGGCGTTCATGGCAGTCGTTGCGTGGAACGCGTCGGCGACCGGAAAAACAAACCGCTCAAAACTCAGTTGCCTCATCCAGTTCGTTTTCGGCGTGATCCTCCTCAATCCCGTCAAGGAAGCAACCTGGATCCTGAGCCACTGGACAACGTCCGGCTAGGTCCTGTCCGCAAAGAAAGCGTTCGAAGTCGCATGTTGCCGACAGAACAATGATTCGGGGGACATGATCCCTCTTTCAACGGAGCCCTCGACCATGAACCTCTCTCGCACAGGCATCACCAGCGCGGCGCGACTGACGCGTCTGGTGACACAACGGGCCGGATACAGACAGCGTGCCGTCATGGCACTTGGCACATTGGCCGTCCCGATCCTCATTGCCAGCCACGCGCTGGCCCAATCCGCAACCGGCAGCGCAAACGGTATCGGGGCCCAGATGCAGGCCACCGCCCAGGAGGGGCTGACAGCGGGCGGCTTTGTCGCTGCTGCATGCATGTATGTCGCTGCCTTCATCTGCTTCATCGGCGGCGTATGGGCGGCCTGGCAGAGCCGCAACGAACAGAACCGTTCGCCCGGAAAGGTCGGTATGGCAATCGCCGGCATCGTGCTGTGCGGTCTTTTCGCAACGGGTCCGCAGTGGATCAACAAGGCTGCCAACACCGCGTCCGGTGGCTCGGCAACCGTTGGTACGCAGGCTCAGGCCTATCAGTTCACGAGCGGCGGCTAGGAACCCGATCGCAATGGCCCGTCTCACACAGTCTTTCCGGCTGCTGCCGCGCCCATGGGATCCGTCAGCGCCAGGCGCCGGGGAAATGGGTGAGCCGGGCCTTTTCACATGCGCCTGCTGCGGCCTGATAACGCCTGGTCGCAGGTTTCCATGGCGCGGTGACGGACCCGGGCCTGTCTGCGCCTTATGCAACATCCTGCAGGATCCGACCCGTCCGGCCATTGAACGCGAAGCCGTCCTGATATGGTGGCCGAAACTGCCACAGACCCGCATCATGACCCTGACCCGCTGCGCGCATCAGACCCTCATGCAGACGCTCGGCAACGGGCCAAACGGACAGGATGCCGTCTGGCATCGTGCAATGGACGCGATCGCGTCAGGGTCGGATACCGCGATGATGCCTGCGCAATGCAAAAGCGCTCTCGCTGTGCTCCGCGCTCTGCACGCGCGGACGGCCGAAGCCCGGCGGCGGCTGGAGACAACCTCTCCCCGACTGCTGGCGACTGCCCTGCTGATGGCGAACCGGGCGGACCCGCAGATCAATGAAAGCGCGACCGCCCTGATGGACGGCATCCGGCTCCTCCCCCTGGGCCGTCTCCATAACGGACCCACCGACATCTACCCGGCGCTTGTCAGGGAATGGCTTGATGCCGATCCCCAACCGGTCATGACATGACAGGATCATATCAATGGGCGGTATTCTTTCCAGTCTGCTGGCCGGCATCAGCCTCGGGCTGCGCCAGCCCCTTGCCTCATTCTGCGATGTGGAAAGTACGCACGGGGACCATCTCATCACCAAACGCGGTGAATATGTCTCCGTACTGCGCATCAATGGCCTGCGTCGCATGTGCACGCGGCAGGAAGTGGAAGCGCTCGCCGAGCAGCAGCGTATAGAATTGCAGGGTCTCCTTGAAGAACGTGGCCATGCCATTGTGGGATGGTATATTTCCGATCCCGAGCGCTCGGGTATCGAGATTGACCGCCTGAGCCTCAATGGCTGCCGGTCCATAGCCCGACAGATCGGAGCGGACCTTTCGGACGTCATTGAAGAGAGGCGCCGGCGCTGGCCAAACGTCATGCGCTGGGAGGCCACCTGTTACGTCCTGTGGACCCGGCCCAGCGTGCTGACACGTGAGGACCGCAAACAGGTGGCAGAGGAGCGCAGGACCCTTGCCTCCCAGTTTCCCCGCGTGGGCAATACCCAACGTTTTGCCCTGCGCTCCGATATCATGGCCGCCCGCCATGAATCGTTCATTTCGCGCGTCCAGGCCGCCTTGCAGGGGTTCGACATTTCCTGCGAATTCCTCGGTCCACATCAGGCATTGCAGATTGCGCGCGAGGCAACCTATCGTGAAACGGCTGGCTCCGCCTGGAAACCGACCCTGCTGGGTGACCGGGTCATGCCACAGCTTCCCGACGATCTGGATGACCCGCAGCCACATCCGCAGGGCCTGCTCTGGCCAGCGATCCGGGACCAGATCTTCAATGCCGACGCCGAAACGAAAGGCGGGCAGCTCGTGACCGTGGGGGATTATACATACGCCCCGGTCGACATGACGATTGGCCCAGAGGATCCGCGCCCGTTCTCCGAACTGTCCAGCGTGCTCGGCCGCAAGAGACTGCCATGGCGTAGCGCCATGATCCTGGAGGGCGGTGGCCGCGCCGCCTTCGGCTTCAAGGAAGCCGGAGCCGGGTTTCTGGCGATGTTCCCTGGAAATAGCGACATTCGACGGGCGTTAGCCGCACTCAAGCTCGAGCGCCAGAAAAACAACCATAATTCCGTGCGGATGCGCATGACCGCCACAACCTGGGCTCCGGTCGGAGCAGAGGCGAAGCTGCGACGGCAGGCGTCGGACCTCTCACAGGCGATTGATGCGTGGGGCAACAGCAAGACAACGCGGATCTCCGGCGATCCGCTGGAGGCGGCCATGGGTTCTGTCCCTGCCCTGGCGCTCGGTTCGACTGCGACCTCATCGCTCGCCCTTGTCGGTGACGCGTTCTCCATGATGCCGTGGGCACGCAGTGCGTCACCGTGGCAGAAAGGATCCATCCTCTTCCGCAAGCCCGATGGTTCAATCTGGCCTTACGATCCGACCGGGGGCGGGCTACGCCCATCCGTCGTAGACATTATCGTAGCCCCGCCTGGCGGCGGAAAATCCGTTCTGGCCAATACCATTCTGCTGGGCTTGATCCTCAGCAGCGCCGCGATCAGCAGCCACGGCACGAAGCTCCCCTATATCGGCAAGCTCGACATCGGACCGTCCTCGCGCGGACTGATCGAGATGCTACGCAACGCGCTTGGCCCCGAACGCCAGCACGAGGCGGTTTACGTCAAGATGCAGGCAATCCCGGGCTTCGAGGTCAATGTCTTCGATACCCAGGTCGGGCTGGAATATCCCCTGCCACTCGAGCGCGTCTTCCTGCAGAATTTCATCTCGCTCCTTGCAACGCCGCTGGATGGCAGGCCGTGGGAGGGCATGGACCATCTGGTAGAGGACGTGATTGATGAAGCCTACCGCCTCTGTACCGGGGTGCAGGGGGGCACGCCCAAAATCTACACTCCGGGGATCGAGCCCGACGTCGATGCCGCAATAACATCGCTGGGCATCAGCCTGCCCCACCATGCGGGAGAGGACGATCCGACATGGTGGCGGGATGTCGTCGATGCCTTTGTCAATCTCAGGGAATACCGCCTGGCAGGTTTTGCCCAGCGCCATGCAGTACCGGTCCTGCAGGATCTGCTGATTGCGGCCCGCAGCCCGGAAATCGAAAAACGCTATTCGAAGATCACCCTGGAAACTGGTGAAAGCCTGATCGACACGTTTGATCGCTACATCATGAACGTGATCAAGAATTTTCCCATGCTGGCGTCCCCCACAAGGCTGGATATGGGCGACGCGCGCGTGATCGTTCTCGATCTTGCCGAGGTGGCACCTTCCGGCTCTCCCGCAGCCAACCGCCAGACAGCGCTCATGTATATGCTTGGCCGCCATATCCTGGCCCGGAATTTCTTTCTCCATCCCGATTATGCCGACGACCCGCATATGCCCCCATCCATGCGGGACTATCATCTCGCCCGTTTCACGGAGATGTATGAAACGACGAAACGTATCGACTTCGACGAGTGGCACCGTACCGAACCAGCGCCCCAGGTAGACAAGCAGGCTGTCCGCGACGGCCGCGAGGGGCGCAAGCACAACGTCCAACTCGCCTTCATTTCACAGAACCATACCGACTTCAGCGAGGACCTTTACAAGATATCAACCGCCCGATGGGTCCTCAAATGCGGTGATCAGGAGACGGCAGACAGCCTTATCCGACGCTTCAAGCTGTCCGATGCCAGCGCCTATGTGATCCGCAACGCACTGCCGGGTCCGGGAAAGAATGGTGCGCCGTTCTTCGTGGACATGTCGGCCGGAGAAGCAAAGTATGAACAGCTTCTGGTGAACGTCCTGGGGCCAATCGAACTCTGGTCTTTTTCGACGACGCCTGGAGACACGGCGCTCCGTTCGCGCCTTTACAAACGGATCCACTTTGCCCGGGCCCTGCGGATGCTTGCCACCGTATTTCCCTCGGGAACAGCAAACAGCGAGATCGAACGCAGAAAAAGCGAACGCATGAATGTTTTTGGTCTCGCGACCGATGAAGCATTTGCCGGCGTTCTGGACGAACTGGCGGACGAGATCGTAGGCGGCAGAGGCGTGGCTGCAGGACTGTACGAGACCCTGCGCGCCATTGATGAACAATCGGAACTCGAATTTACCACTGGGTAGAAAGTGACCGATATTCTCCTGACGTCCTCACAGCCTGATCATTGCGGACACAATGATATTGACCATGCTGTTCGATCAATAGCGCGGCGGCGTCTGGCAGGGATAGATTCGACAAATTTATGTGTCGTATCTGGCATATTATACGATATTATCAGTCATATGTGACTATCAGATCGTTAGCGCGATCCCGATCTGATCGTTTATGAAGGCGGCTTCATAATGACGCGCCATCGCCCCGGAAACACCAACCTCTCGCAGAACAGATCTCCACTCATCCGAAATTCGCCGCGCTGTCACGCGGATCATCTGCCGGGCCTCAGCAGGGGTAATTTCGAAGAATTCACACGCCTCCAGTGCCAGACGGATGGACCGATCATGCGGACCGCCCTCCAGTATCGCCGTTTCCAGATGCGGGTTACGGTCGGGTGCTGGATTCACATCGAAAACGGGGGATAACCGCCAGTGTCCAGCGCCCACATAGAGAAATCCGTGATTTTTCAGATGATCGTCCTTATTTGACACGAGAATAGTATAAACCAGACGCAGGAAGAGTTCGCGGAACTCTGCCTGGGGATCGGCGGCATAGGTCCGGATAAAATCGACAATCTCCGTATAGGAACCCAGTTCCGTTCCGGTTTTCCCCAGAGCAGTCCTCGCCGAAATATAAGGAATCCGGCCAGCCCCACGCCGATCAAACCGCTGGATCAGAGCCACAGGAAACGGCGTTTCAGCCAGTTCCAGCCTGACCTCTGGCGTCCGGATTCCGCATGCTCTTGCCAGACGAAGCGTGGCAACTTCAATACGTTCTATTGGCCACTGGTCGTGAACCGAGGTAAATTTTGCAAGCCAGAGCACATCGCCGTCCCGAACATTGGCCTTCGGTCGCGCCCCACCCGAACCACCTGCACCAGCGAGCGCCTGCATATCCCTTTCGGATATGTCCTTGCCCTGTTCATATGCCCGCGCGATAGCCGTAATAGCGGCAAGATCGACCAGACGCGGTATGATGTCATCGGCGCCGCCACGAATGATTTCTCCGTTATCATCGGCGAAACGAAGCGCACCCTGCCGACATACGTCATCCGACAGTGTGAGATATTCAAACTCGGAAAGCCCATTACCGTAGGCACGCTCGAGAAGCCTGCGCCCCCAACTGTCGGGCGCAGCATCAGCAAAGACACCCGCAAGAGCATCGCGCACGTTCCCTGGCTGGCCAGCCGCATGAAACGGCCCAGAGCCAAGGGGAAAGGTTGGCTGGATGGCAAAGGCCCGAGAATTCTCGACCCAGGCCGGATCATAAGTGAAGGTCGAAAACTGCCGTGGACCTGCCTGCGTAAAACGCAGTTGACCCACGGGAGTCAGGCTGTCGCCAAGAACGACATGGGCGCTGAAATCAGGCATCAGAACGAAGCACCGTCCATATCAATAACATCCGCTCCCCCATGCGTGGCCTTATCCTTATCCTGCTGCCTGCGTAACGTGGTCGCAGAAGACCGGCCTCGACGAGGCTGACGTTCAGCAGCCAACGCCAGTCCCAGATCATCCTTGCGGATATCAATCAGGTCGGCCAACCGGTCCAGAAGACCAAGCACGACAAGCACGTCGGCCAGAGTGCCGATCCCCACACCCGGGTCTCCCTTTTCCAGGCGCGCGATGGAACTTGCTGACGTGCCGGCACGAGCGGCCAGGTCGGCTATCGCTATGCCGCGCCGCAGGCGCGCGCCACGAAGGTCACGCCCCAGTCGCTCAAGAGCCGCGCGGGATTTTGGTGAGCCCATTACTATCACTCATATTTGGCATATAAAGTGCCTTATAGCATCATATATGGAATTCTGTAAACTCCACAGCCTCTGCCCTCCACAACACGTTCCTGGCAGGAACTGGCACGTCGCGTAGAAAACGGTGGGCAGGCCGCCTGATTTCCAGGGGCAGTTTCTGGTCGCAGGGCGATCATCGCCCTATAAGTCTATTTTCCACCTTGAGGTCATGATGCCTGTTCCACCAATCGATCCCTTCCACGCGCTGTCCATCAGCGCACTGGCGCATGAACTGGCCGCGCAGGGGCGCAGCATCATTCATATGGAATTTGGCCAGCCTTCCACCGGCGCGCCAAGCGCGGCGATCGAACGCGCCCAGCACATATTGGCGACAGACCCCATGGGCTATTGGGAAAGCCAGCCCCTGAAGGAACGGATCGCCCTGCACTATCACGAAACATATGGCGTTTCGCTCCGGCCTGAACAGATTATCCTGACCTGTGGCGCATCACCCGCGCTGGTCCTGGCGCTCATGACCAGTTTTGTGCCCGGCGCGCATGTAGCCATGGCGCGACCTGGCTACGTGGCCTACCGCAATGTCGTGCGCTCGCTCCATATGGAACCGGTTGAAATTCCGTGTGGGGAAAAAGAACGCTTCCAGTTGACCCCCCACGCCATTGCCGCGCTTGAACCTGCTCCCGACGGGTTGATCCTGGCCAGTCCCGCCAACCCCACCGGTACCATCCTGTCTCCTGATGAAATACGGCGCATTGTTGACGTCTGTCGCGCGCACGGGATCTGCATCATATCGGATGAAATCTATCACGGCCTGAGTTTTGGCGAACGCGCGCACAGTATTCTGGAATATGATCCCAATGCGCTGGTGGTAAACAGTTTTTCCAAATACTTCAGCATGGCGCCTTGGCGGCTGGGGTGGCTGGTTGTCCCGCCTGCCAAGGTGGAAGCCGCCCGTGCGCGGATGGGCAATCTGTTCCTGCCGCCCGCCGCCCTCAGCCAGCACGCGGCCCTCGCCGCCTTCGATTGCCGCGATGAGCTTGAAGGGCATATGGAAACCTACCGGCGCAATCGTGACCTGCTGCTGCGTACCCTGCCCGAAATGGGGCTGCGCCATATCGCGCCACCAGATGGAGCGTTCTATATCTATGCCGATATCAGGCACCTGACGGATGACAGCATGGCGTTTTGCAAGCGCCTGTTGCTGGATACGGGTGTTACGACAGCACCGGGCATTGATTTCGACCCCGTAGACGGGAAATACTTCATCCGTTTCAGCTTTGCGGTCGCAACGGACCAGATTGAAGAAGCCATCCGCCGCATGGTCCCATGGTTTCGTCACCAGAAGGACTGCTTACCCGTCAATGCAGTGACTTAAAGGGAGGTATGCGTCTTGAGCGCGCATAGCTGCGTTTCTGATCAGGAGACATGCGAATACGCACTTACCACGTTCCACTACTACGGACCATGCAGGGGGCTTCTTCCAACTTAAGTTCTGCGGCACACGTCTTCATTATAGTCAGCCCCTGCTGCATGCCTTACCCAGATCAATACATTCATACCAAACCATTACCTGCCTGCGATATTACTACCTCAAGCCACTGCTGGAGCTGAAATGCGAGGTGGAAAAACTATGCTTCAGCACGATCCCGTTACTCAACACAACAGTCATCATCTTGCTTTTGTTATTTGATCTTTCTCCAAGCATGCCAAGCCCGACTACGTCCTGCGCTATTGAAAGACCATCCTCCCTGCCGGACGTAAAACTATAAATCCAGACCTCATAACCATCTTCATAGGTTTTCTGCCCCGGTTCACCGTAAATCTGACGCACCTGGGATGAAGTTGTCACACCATCATGAATATTCTGATCAACTTCCGCGATGGTTGTTTTTTTTATGGAAGCATCACCCGTGGACGAACAGGCACTCGTGCCTGCAATGATCGCCATCACGATGGCCATTCTGATGATCTTCATCCTGCACTCTACCCTCTCGGCTACATATCATCGACATACCTCATTGTGTCCCATCGATACAGATTGTTCAGCGCACATCAGATGCTTGGTAGGACTGTCAGCAACATGGATGGCTGCCGGTGATCCCCTCACGTTCAGAGCCGAAAACAGAAAAGGGTTGCTCCTGTCCCACGCAATTCTGCGCGTCAATCCGGCGACAGCATACCCCAAAAGAGGACACGAATCTGTTCTCGGGGCCTGCATGAAAGAAAAAGCAACGCAGCCAATTTTTGCTGTAGCAGTCGCAAGATGATCTTCGAAGCTACTCCCATTATCCGGAGAAGCTCATGAAACATTCTCTGCTCATTTTTCTTTTGCCCATGGCGCTCAGCGCCTGTGCGCAGAGCCTGTCGTCACCTTCTCCCATTGCGACGACCGGCATGGCCAATCCTGAACTGGCCTTGCAGCGGTCAATAGCAGAGACCACAACCGATCTTCGGGAACTTGGCAGCATCCGCCCGTCTCCGGTCGTTGCATCTACCAACCAACCCCCGCTCCCCGATGACCTGACCCGCCGGATCTGGTTCGTGTGGGACGGCCCGCTGGGCAAGGCCGTCGCAAAACTCGGCCAGGAGATTGGCTATAGCGTGACTGTCACCGGCCATCCCCGAGCAATGCGCGTCGCGACCAACAGCGTTGCTGCTGTGGTGGATATCCTGCGGACATTGGGCGATCAGGCCGGAGATCAGGCCATGGTCTCGGTAGACCCACTTCACCACGCAATAACGGTGGCGTGGCATGCGTAAGATGGCGCTCTTTCTATCTTCGGCCATCGTCGTGACGGCCGCAGGCGGTCCGACCCATGCGGCGTCTGTCTCCACGGGGAAGGTTGTCATTGAGGAGGGGCAGCACGTCCGGCTACCGACATCGTCTCCATTCCCGCCATCGGCTCGCAGCGGCACATTGGTCCCGGTGCCACAGCCGCCCCAGCCGGGTGCGGATCAGGTGGATGGGGCTGACCCCGCCCTTGCCAATCCCATCAATAAACCGGTGACAGGGGCCTCAACGCTCGACGAGGTAGTCGGCGGCGAAGCGCCACCTTCTCTTGAGGCCCTTGAGAATACCCGCCCCAATGACGAGCCAGGCGATGACCTGAAACCCGGTCGAAGCGCCCAGCTTCGGGAAGCCGCGCATATTTACGGCGCGCAGGGCGGTCTGGCCGCCCGGGCATTCGCCATCAACGAGATGCTGCGGCGCCATGAGGAGACACTCGACGCCACTTATGATTTCCGGTCGATCGTGCTTCCGATCGGGAGTGGCCAGACCCTCATGCAGCCCCCTATCGTCACCGAGGCGCAGATGGCCTTTGCGCTCAATGACACCGGTCAGGTGGCGCACGAGACAGAATGTGTTTTCGAGATCACCCGGGAGGCACAACTGACATCCGCGCCCCCGGACTGGCGCACGTATCTCGTCCGGACATGGGGCAAACCGCATCATCCGGTAGCCACGGCCCTGCCTCGCACAAAGGCGGAAGTGTCACACTGGAACCAATGGGTGGCCGAAGGCTGGGCAGATGGAGAAAAGCAGGCGACCGAGATCTTCCTCTCCGACCTGTCGCGTCTGCAGCGCGACATTACCGGCATGGCCCGCTACCGGGTGCTGCTGAACGCCGGGCGCGTCGAAGAACCGCGCGTCGTGTTCGAGCACCAGGACGCCGTGGGAGGGGGAGACACCCTCCACCTCAATGACCGCACGATCCGGATCGCGAGCCAGCCGGGGCTTCAGGGCCACGTCCGTCGCGGAAGCGATTACGGTTATCCGGAGCACTGCCGATGAACATGACGATCCCCGTCACGACCGACGAACGCTGGCCGGATGAAGGCAGGAAAGCGTTTGCCTGGGTCGAGGAACGACGGCGTAACGCGCCGGGGCTGGACTCCCTCCTTCGCTGGGCGCACGGCCTCGGCGCCTCGCGCATCGACATCAAGACCGGCCATCCGGTCACGATCAAGGTGCACGGCGTGATCCGCTATGCCACATGCAAAGCGACGGACTCCCTCGCGCTGGCGGATATCGTCGGCCATGTCTATGCCTCTGACGGGATGGCCATGCTTGGTGTCGGCCATATCCTCGATACAGCCTACAGCGTGGCACTGGACCGCAAGGTCAATCTGCGTTTCCGGATCAATCTTTCGCCCATTTCGGTCAAGCGGGGCAGTGGCGTCCACATCGTCATGCGTCCGATCCCCGCCCGCCCCGCAAGCCTTGACCAGCAGATGGTCGAGCAGGAAATCCGGGACACGAACAGGCTCAAAAGCGGCATGGTCCTGTTTGGTGGGGCAACCGGTTCCGGAAAGACCACGTTGCAATTCGGGCTCGCCATCGAAAAACTCATGGACCCGACCGTGTATTGCGACATGGCAACTGGCGAGGAGCCCATCGAGTTCCTGCTGGACGACCTGCGTCCGCCTTCAGGTTCGCGGATCAGCCAGACGGAGATCCGCCCCCCTACCCTGACTTTTCCCACGTTCACCCGCAGCCTGACACGCCGCGAGATGAGCGATGGCATCATCACGGAATGTCGGGACGGCGAGACCATGAATGCAGCCATCAATATCGCCATGATGGGCGGTATTCTGGGCACAACGCTACACGCAGACAGCGTCTCCCTCATGATCCAGCGCGCGATCGCGCTCTGTCCGCCCTCGGAACGTGACAACCTCGTCTCGGCCCTCGCTCAGGCACTGCGGTTCTGCATCAACCAGCGTCTTGTACCCCGCAAGGGCGGGGGGCGTGTTGCGATCCGCGAATTCCTCACCTTCGACCGTGATCTGCGCCGCAAGCTGACCCGAACCGAGCCAACGGACTGGCCTGACGTCGTGGCCGACGCAGTCGAGGCGCAGGGCCAGTCTTTCGGAAATGCCATCCGCAAACTGCTTGATGCCGATCTGATCACCGAAGACACCGCTCTGGCGGAAGAAAGGAGAGACGCGTGATGTGGCGTGCAACGGCCTATCCTGTCCGGGTTTTCATTCTCGATGCCCGCAGCTGCTTTCCCATTCTCATCTCCGTGACACACTGGAGCCTCACCACCCTGCTGATCGGCGTCTTCGGCGTGGTGTTTTTCGGCACGATCTCGTTTTTCGGGCTGACGCTGCCGGCCGCGATACGCTCCATGCGACGCTTCCTCATCGGGCCGGTCCGCACCGCCCTGCCGACATGGCAAAGGAGGCGGTTCTCATGAGCGCGATCGATCTGGCGGCGATCAGTGCGGCGCAGACACGGCTTCTGGCCAAAATCGGCAAGCCGATTGAGCTGCTGGACCCTGGGACCGGAAAAAGGGTGGTCGTATCACCGGCTGACGCGGCACACCCTGAAGCCTATCTGCCCGTTTTCCTGATCAGTGCCGAAGCCCTGTGGCTGGAACTGACAGGGACGGGCTTTGCCCTTGATGTCAGCAGGACGCCCGACAGCGCGCTCGGCTATGCCGTACGCACGGTGCGCGCCGGTTCATTTACGGTCGTGATGTTATGTCTGATCGATGTCACGATGAGGCTTGCGGAGATGGACGACGCGCTGGTCCTCAATCATCTGATCGACTTCTGGGGCGAAGCCCATGGCCGGATCGCCGATGTCGCGCCGACCCTGCAGGGGGCGACATGATCCCTCGCCTCGCTCTGGCGGCACTCGGGGTGTTTCCCCTTTTTGCCGCCAGCACGACCGCCCGTGCCGCGAGCATCGAAGAAAATGGCCGCCAGATTGCAGCCTGTCTGGAGGCTTCGGCAAAAATCTCCGGCGTGCCCCGTGGCGTGCTGCTCGTCCTCCTCTATGTCGAGGCCGGCCGCCCCGGAATGGTCAGCCCGAACGGTAACGGCACGGCGGATCTCGGGCCGATGCAGGTCAACACGACATGGGTCGATCGCATCGCGAGGCGATGGCACAGCACGCCCGCGCAAACATATGCGGCCCTGCGCGACAGTTCGTGCGCCAATATCGAGGCAGGCGCCTGGATCCTTGGTCAGGCGATGCACGAGGCACACGGCGACCTCTGGCAGGCCGTGGCATTCTATCACTCTCATACCCCACGCCATGGCAACGCCTATCTCCGGCGTTTCTACGACATCGCCCTCACGATGATGGCCAGAAACCGCGGGGACGATCGTTCATGAGCACGAGCCGTGTCCCATGGTCATCCAGCGATGACTATCTGCTCTTCTCCTCGATCATCATCATCGTCGGGGTCCTGCTGTTTAGCTACATGGCCTGGAGCCTGTGGCATACGCAGATCACGGCCTTCTATCTGCGGGCCATGCTGGGGCAGATCAACCTGCTGCATACGTCTAATCCCGACCTGATGCACCTGCGATTTCAGTTGCGGGCCGCACAATATCGACCGGACCTGGTGCGGGCGATCCAGCTTTATTATGGCCTTGCGATCCTGGGCAATGCCCTGAAATGGCCGGTGGCCATCGTGATTGCGCTCATGGGCGGGTTATGCATGTGGCGTGCTGCCCCCGGCCGTTTTGCAAAAGCGCTCGATCTGGAAGGTCTGATTGCGGTCCAGGCAGAAATGTTTCCGACACTGAGAGGCTTCGTCCGACGCCGACTGGACAGGCTTGTAACGCCCACGGATGGCATCCCCCTGCCCGCGGACCCGGCCCTGACACGTGCCGAATGGGGCGCGCGCTTCGCTGTCGATGCACAGGACCGCTGCAGTGAAACCGGCGCGCTCGAAGCGTTCACGCGCCAGCTGGGCCGCCACTGGTCCAGCATCCACGCCGCGTCCCCTGTCGAACAGGTGCTTCTCGTTGCCTTTGCGATGCACTACCTCCAGAGGCGCCGGGAAGCCCTCGCCCTGCTTGGTGAACTCTCTGCCGGCCTGGCCGACGCTGGCCTTGATGGTCCCCGTGGTCCGCTAGCGCCACTCACGGTGCCAGAGTCCGTTGTGCGAAGCGCCCGCTCTGCCCTGCAGGACAAGGAAATCACAAACTGTATCGATACGGTCTGCGAGCGCAGCGGATGGAGCGTGACCGCGCTCATGACCCTGCTGCACGAAGCCCGGCGTCAGGCGGGCGTGCTCGCCCCCTCCTCATTCGCCATCGTGAAGCTCATCGACCGATCATTGTGGTACGCGCTGCACTCACTCGGCTTTCCTGCTGAGATCCCGGCCGAAGACCTTCATCCCAATCCCCGCATCGAGGCCGCCGGCGCACGTGCGCACTGGAGCGAAGAACGACGCTACCAGCGTCCGATCTACATCCCTGCGGTTGAGAACGCACTCGCCATCCTGCGCCCGATGCCCGAAGCACAAGGATCTTCCCATGACCCGTATCATCCTGCACGCTGATGGCCGGGCTCCCATCACCATTGAACTCGACGGGACAGGCTTACAGCCCCTCCATCTCCATCTCGGATCTGATTTCGGGCAGATGGAGACGAGCAGCGCGGTCCCGACTTTACCGGCACCGGAAGCATCACGGCACTGGCGCCTGAAAAAAGCGTTGCCCGCGCTCATCGCTGGGGGACTGGCCGCCATCCTGATCATCGGCACACGTCAGGCCATGGTTTCCGACCGCACTGTTCCCGACACGGGGCCCGCTGGCATGCTACGGCCGCCTGCAATTCTACCCCCACTCTCCGGCGCGCCCATGACGGACGAAGGCGCGCCAGGGGTCCGCTCAACCTATGTCCCGGGCGAGCACATGCCGGTCGACGGGAATGTGGTCGGCAATCCCGACGGTCACCCGGCGAGCGCGGAAATTGATGCCGCACGACGCATCATGACGCAGCGGCCCGTCGTCATTTATCCGCACCCCCCAGGTGGCGCGCAGACAGCGCCGACGGCGCCGGTTTCCCCCACGGCACCAACAGCGCCCGTACCGCATACGATCGGCACGGGAAAATCTCCTTTTGGGCTGGAAGACTGAGGCATGGTGAAGCGCGAGATCGGCGGACCGCAGGTCCACCAGCAACTGAAACACGGCGCTACCTATCGCGATACGCGTCCCTTCACGGTCCGGATCGCCGAAGAGTTGCAATCCAGCAGTTCCGGGTTTGCTCTCATGATGCTGGCAGGGCTCAGCGTGCTGGCTCCCGCGATCGTCGGGATCACCTTTCCCCTCGCCCTCTGCCTGACGCTCTGGGTCATGACCCGCCAACCCGTGTTGCCTTTTCATCTGCCCCGGTATTGCGGACTGAAGGATAAACACGATCTTGATCCCAAAACCCGTCGGCCGCGGGCGGCGGCAGGCATCATATATCTTGGAACGGACGGACTGACCGGCCAGCAACTCTGGCTTTCATCCGACGCGGGACGCCAGCACGCCGCCGTGCCAGGCACGACCGGTGCGGGCAAAACGACATCCGCCATCTCCCTGCTCGCCAATCCGCTTGCGCATGGATCCGGGTTTATCCTGATCGATGGCAAGGGTGACAACACGGTCCACGGCGATGTGCTGGCGCTTGCCCGCCGCTTCGGGCTGGATGACCAGGTGCTCAATCTCAACTTTCTAACCGCAAGCGGCATCCGCCAGTCCAATACGTTCAATCCGTTTGCGACCGGCAATGCCGACGCCATCCGTGAAATGCTGGTCAGCCAGCTTGGTGAGCCGTCGAGCAACGACGCCAACGGTGTCTTTCGGGATCGTGCTGTCGGCCTTGCCGGCACGATCGCGCCGGTGCTGACCTGGATGCGCGACACGCACGGCGTGCCGATCAACATCGAGACCATGCGCTATGCCATGGAACTGCGCTGGATCGGCACGCTGGCCCGGCATCGCGTATTCCTGATCCGCAATCCCGGCTCCGATCATCCCATCGAGATCAGCGTTCCCGAAATTCCCGACGATATCCTCTATCCGGCCCAGGCCTATCTGGGCGAACTGCCGGGGTATGATTCCTCTCTGGCGTGGAATGAACAGAAAGAAAACAAACCGAGCGAACAGCATGGCTACGCCAAGATGTATTTCACCCGGGTCTTCACGCAGCTTGGCGTCAGTCTCGGGCATATCTTCCGCGCCCAGACGCCCGACATCGATATGCGCGATGTGGTGCTGAACCGCCGCATTCTCGTCGTCACGCTGCCCGCGCTGGAGAATTCCTCGGATACGCTGGCCGGACTGGGCAAGATCGTGGTCGCGGCCGGTCGCGGCGTCATGGCCCAGCTTCTTGGCGCCCGCCTCGACGGCCCCGCCGAGCAGGTCTTCAAGCTCAAGGCAGGCAGCGGCGACGCGCCGTTCCATTTTTTCTACGATGAACTCTCCGCCTACGTCACGGACGGCATGGACCGGCAGCTGGCCATGGGACGCGGCCTGAACTGCATGTTCTGGCTGGGGTTTCAGGATCTTCCGGGTCTCACGACACGCATCGGCGACAAAGCCTTTACCCTGCTCGGCAACGCCAACCTTACCCACGCCATGCGCCTGCAGGATGCCATGCGCACGCGCGAGTGGATCGAAAAGCAGTCCGATCGGATCGAGGTCAGTCAGGCCACGCATTTCGAAGGCAACTCCGCGGGAAGTTACCGGGAAGGACGGGGTGCCGAAGTCCGGGAAGTCGCCCGTATTCCCTGGGCAGACCTTCAGTCGCTCATCGAGGGCGAGGCCATAACGATGTATGCCGGTCGCATCGTCCATTCGAAGACGTTCTTTGCCGCCGTCAATGGGCGGTCAGGCGCGATCCGCATGGCCCAGCCGGTCATGCTTGCAGCGCCGCTGGACCTGAATCGGGTGCCCCCGGACCAGCAGTTGCTCGCCCTCCTCGCGACGATCGAAGGCGGCCTGTTTCAGTCTGAGCTGACCATGGTACACGACGAACCGGATGTTCACGCACTCCAGGAAGCAGTCGACCGCCTCGGTTCAGGTTCTAAAGACATCCTGCGCAATTTTGCACAAATTGGTGCAGCAGTCGCCGCCACACCACGCCGGGTTACGACCGCCAATGACGATGAAGGGAATGAACACGCAGCCAGAACAGACATGCTGACACCATTTTCCTATATGCTGCGTGATGCTGCCTCCACCCCGAAACCCGGTTTTCAGACACAGCCCCGCACCATACCTCCCATCGACGGTTACCTGCTTGGACGCCTTGAAGCCATTGAACGCCGCGTGGACCGGCAGCCTGGTGTAGCCCGGCGTCAGGCACTGCTTATATTGGGTGTCAGGGACGCGATGACAAAAGGCGCACCGAAGGAGGGCGCGGCTGGCACCGGGATAACCGAGAAGGAAATCCTCGCCCAGATCAGGATATTGCGAGAAAAAACCTCGGCATGACCGGCACGATCATCATCCTTCCTGGCGGGGAAAGGTTCCAGCTCGAATGGCGCCGGAGTGACCCGGAGCGCTGGGAACGCCGCCTGAAGGCAAAATATGATGAGAGCCGGAGCGCGGAGCGTTCTGACAAGGCGCGATGCCTGTGCCAGCATCGCGGGGCCGCACTGCCTCTACAGATCCGTTACCGGGCGGACAGTCACAGTTTTCACCTCGCCGTCTGGCCAAATGAAGGGCCGCTGCATGAAAAGACATGCGCGTTCTACAAGCCTGATCCAGAAAAAAGTGGGCGCGCCAGCTATGTAAATAGCGTAATTCGCGAGGGTGAGGATGGGGATGTCGCTGTGACCCTGTCGATCGGCCTGCGCCGCAAGGGGCCACCCCGGCCAGTCGATGACACGCCGCTGCCTGCTTCAGATCGGCCCGGACAGGCGCGACAGCGCCGGATGACGCCTCTCGGGCTGCTCCATCTCCTGTGGGAACGGGCGGGGCTGACCGAATGGCGGCCACAATTTGCCAGACACCGCACACCGACGGTTGCCCTGGGCCGGATCGCCTCAGCCGGAACCCGGATCCGGGCGCAGGGCAGACTGATCTCCGATCTTCTATGCCCTGTCGCCCCAGGGCATGAAAGGTTCGGACGGCGTCTCCATGCCATTGTCCGGACGGAAGGAAAGGAAAACCATCTGTTCCTGATCGGGTTCGTGGAGACTCTGGAACCAGACCCCAGGGGCAATTTCACCATGACCCTGAGCGGCCAGCGCAACGGTTACCGCTGCTTTCTGACAGTGCCTGCAGCCGAGAGGAACCGTCTTGCCCGGTCGCACCAACTGGCGGCAGCCACGCTCGCCCTGCCCGAAGCGGCGCGGCAGGCGCACGTTGTAGCGCTGCTCTATGTGACGGCACGAAACATCGGAACGCCCAATAGCCGGTGGAGGGGCTGGATCCAGGCGGAAGTCAGGACCGGTGCCCTGATGACCGTCTCTCGCAGCATGCTTCCTTTCGAAAGCAGTCATGAACTGGCGGTAGCCGATGCCCTCGTGGCAGCGGGGCGCGCATTCGAAAAACCACTGCGTTTCGACGCGGAACGGGATCTCGTTTTCCCCGACTTCATCCTGCAGGACACCGCGCGGAGTGCCGGATATCCAATGGAAGTTTTCGGCCGTACGGACGAGGCCTACACTGCCAGACGAGCCGAGAAGGAAAACTACTACAACATAACTTTTGGAGCAGACGGATGGTGGTCATGGGATGCAACAACGCGAAGCGGGATTCCAGCCTTTCCACCCGCCAGAAAGGGAGCAACACTGTGCTGATCACGCCAGACAATGACTTTCATCCGGCTTGGTCGGGCTCCAGATTTTGTCAACGCAACAGAACCCTGCCGGACCATATCATCGGACACCAGAAGCAAACAGGCTGATCATGCGGCGCTTCAGCGAATGGGAATTATTGATCACAAAGACGAAGTGACGAAAGCATACGCGTGGCCACGGCTGTCCATATATATTTTTTTACACAAGGCACCGTTTATATGCGATTTTAAGCATTAATAAACGGTTTTGGACAATTCAGCAGGAATTTAATTCCAATGGCAGACCCGATCGGCGGCATGTGGCTCGCACTGAAATATGATGCAGAGCCATTCGGCGGACTGGCTGTCAAAAGCCAGCTTGGAAGTCGCCGGTCGAGCAGTCATCATAATTTATACAGCATCGAGACGTATCCCGAAAACATGCGTCCGACCGACGCCGCAGCCGCGCATCTGCAGTTTCATCTGCGACACGAACCCACCAGCCTTGAGTTGCTGGCGCGCGTCTTTGCGAAGACCGGACCAAGTTTTGTCCAGGAGTGGATAAACAATGCACCGACCGGACAATATGCCAGACGGGCATCGTTTCTCTATGAATTCGTCACCGGACAAACGCTCCTGCCGCCAGTCGACCTCGGCGGCAACTACGTTTCCGCCCTGGATGCATCTTTTCAGGTAACAGCTTCTCCGGACAAGATGAGCAACGTCAGCAGATGGCGCGTCCGTGACAACATGCCTGGGAACCGCTTTTTTTGTCCCTTTATCCCGCTTTCCAGTCAACTCAGGACGGCTGCGGAGATGGACGTATCTGCCGGTTACGGTGAACTGGTGCAGGAATTCGGCGAGAGCATGCTTGCCCGGGCCGCAGTGTGGCTGACAAATCGTGAAAGCAAGGCAAGTTTCACCATTGAAGGCGAGGAGCACCAACTTGACCGGATCCAGCGCTTCAGCCACGTACTCGCCACGAGGACAGGGCATGGGGCAGTCCCCCTGACAGATACTGACCTTGCCGACTTGCAACGCAACATCCTCGGTGACGTCACAATAACCGAGCATTTTGGCTTGCGGCTGTCACCGGTATTCGTTGGAGAATACACGATGAGGTACGAGAATGTTGTTCATTACCTCGCGCCTCCCGCACAAGACGTAGCGGATATGCTTGGAGGATTAAAAATTTTCCTCGACAGGACGGAAGGACAGTCTCCTGTCATGCGTAGCGCCGTGGCAGCCTTCGGGTTCGTCTACATCCATCCTCTTTCTGACGGGAACGGCCGTGTACACCGGTTCCTGATAAACGACGTTCTCAGGCGGGACGGCGCCATCCCCGACCAGATCATCCTTCCCATCTCAGCTACCATCATTGGAGACCCGACGAGCAGGCGAAACTACGACCAGATTCTGGACAGGGTTTCAAAACCCCTAATGCGACAGATCACGGATCATGTCTCTTTCGATCGTGACATGAAGACCTATCCTGATGGGATAAAATCCAATCTCGACTTCTCGACCCCTGACCTGGCGAAACCGGCCTGGCGCTATATCAATTTCGCCCCCCACGTTATCTATCTCAGCGCAGCACTGGAGATGACCATCAAGCACCACATGAAAGAGGAAGCCATATATCTCCGGTCGCACCATAATGCCCGGCAGGCACTCAAGGAACTTGTTGAAATGCCGGATATGGATGCCGACCGCATCATCAGGTCATTACGGGATACTCATTTCATACCAAGCGGCAAGATTCAAAAAGAATATCCCATGATCGAAAAATTCAGGCTTTGGAACGCCATCTCTGAGAGCCTGAATCAGAAAGCGGTTTGATTGATTTTTCGCAGAACTCTGCGGATATGGGCAATCATCAACCACGCGTGGGATGACGAGATTGTTGCCTCGACATCCTTCGTGAGGCGACGGCAACGTCCGAGCCATGCAAAGCTACGCTCCACGATCCAGCGTTTGGGCAAGACGACGAAGCCTTCGGCCCGATCGCTACGTTTGACGATCTCGATCGTCCATCGGCCGAGTTCAGCCAGCGCACCACGCAACTTCTCGCCAGCATATCCCCCGTCACCGATCAGATGGCGAAGCCAAGGGAATAATGAGCGTATTCTGGTCGCTACCAGCGGCGCACCGTCACGATCCTGAATGTCGGCGGGATGCACGACAGCCGCCACGACATGACCCAGCGTGTCGGTCGTGATATGCCGCTTGCGTCCCCTGATCTTCTTGCCCGCGTCATAACCGCGTGGACCGCCGTTTTCAGCAGTTTTAACCGACTGGCTGTCAATAATGCCTACCGAAGGCGTGGCGTCTCGCCCGTCCTGCTCACGCGACAGGATCACGAGAATATGGTTAATGGCTTCCCATCTTCCCTCGCGGATCCAACGGTAGAAATAGCCCTGTACGGTCGTGAAGGCCGGAAAGTGCCGGGGCAACTGCCGCCATTGGCAGCCGGTCGTGACGATATAGAGGATCGCCTCCATGACCCGGCGCAAATCCGTACGTCGTGGTCTGCCCAGCCGTTTCTTCTCGGGCATCAGCGGCGCAATCAGCGCCCACTCCGCATCGCGCAGGTCGCTTGCATATTCCAGGTCGTCCCGGCGATACTGCGCTCGGGTGATTTCAGTCCAGGCCATCTTGATCTCATCAGGTTCTCGCAAACCCATGAATCATAACCTGCTGAAATCACTCAACTCATTTTCGGTCAGACACTGAGGCGCTGAGGCGTTCATTCTCTGAATGATTGCGCGTGGACCGACCGTGATAAGTAGAAAGTTGTCCGTCACCAGATATGGGATCTGAAAAAGGATTGTCAGAGCGGAAAAGGCAGGCTGCCCTCGTGAGAGCACAACTTTGTAGTCATCGCCTATGGATTTTCACTGAGAACTGAATTCTTCCACAAGGTGCATAACGCAAGGGCTTAGGATCGCAATCCGCAACCTGGATTGTATAAAAGGCATCTTTCGTCCGGATTTATCGACGTAACGCCCTGAACTGGATCATGGTCCGGTCAAACAGGAACAGCCGCAGTCGGCACCCTACGGCGTAGCGAAGAAGCGCTGCCTTCGTATATTGCCGCGTTCCTGAGCCAGGAGATCGCCGCGCCGCCCGGTCCGGCGGCGCGTTCCCCTTTTAGTGGGCGGCCTTCTTTCTACCCCGGCGGCGTCCTTGCGGCCTGTCAGGCAATGCAGGCTCTGTCGTGCCCTCATCACCAGATTTGGTGGCAGTGGACGTTATATCCCGCCCCAGCCCAATCTCTCTTGCAAGTTCCGATCGGCGTGCTGTGTAATTGGGAGCGACCATAGGATAATGAGACGGAAGTCCCCATTTCCGCCGATATTCTTCAGGCGTCATGCCATAGGATGCCTGCAGATGCCGTTTGAGCATTTTCAGCTTTTTCCCATCTTCAAGGCATATGATATAATCCGGAAATACGGACCGCTTGATGGGAACGGCAGGTATCTGTTCTTTCACGCTCGAAGTAGTCGGGAAGGACAATGAATTGTAAACAGTCCCAATCAGCCTGATAAGTTCATCCGGCGATATTTTATTTTCCGATACATAAGCAGTTATGATTTCCACGGTCAGCGCCAGCTGTCTTTGTTGTTCTTCGGACATTGTCGATCACCTTAACAGACGAAAAAACTCTGGCCCTGTATATAACACCGCTACTGGGAATAGTCCTCGACGTTTTCGAGGATCTGGCAGATTGCAGAACAGGTATGCTCTTGAACTGATATCTATAGGGTCCTGTGCCCGCTCATCTGTATTTTACCTGATCGTCAACACTTCTTGTCTTCTGCCGTGATCCTATTAACTGTTGCCCGCACAGCATCAAGACGCCATATCTGCGATACGAAATCATCTGGAGCCGGTATCAGCCAAGTAATCAGACACAGCTTCCTCTTCGGTCCAGGAAGGTCTTGACGCGTGAACATGCCCGGAAGCTTCAGTCGCGCCAATAATGCGCAGCAGACTTTCAGGGATCGGTTCACGCACAACATCATTGAACCGGGCACGCAATTCGTTTTTCAACCAACAGTCGAACGGATCAGGATCTCCCCGGAAAGACACATCGTCCATCATTGACCTGCTATCTGCTGCTCCCCGCCTACCTAACGATACCCAGCCGACTTCGTTGCGCAAATGACCAAAGCGTGCGTCAGATCTGAGATGTTGTCGCGGTATGGCGCACTGTCGGCAGGATCCAAATTCGGGTGAGAACAGCAGAAAGCCGGACGCTCTAGCTGGCGGCGCCTGGCGACGCATATGGCACATGGGAACGCCTGCCCAGCACCTGAGCAGCCCGTTGGCTCCGAAGCGTCTGTTCCGCACCCGTCATGACCGCTGGTGCGTTCCTGATCATGACCTGCAGCCTGGCGTCGATCTCGGCCAGACGCGCCTTATGCAAGCGCTCGGCCAGACGCGCCTGGGTCTCCAGAATAATCTCCCTGCCATATGGGCGACCTGACTTCATCAGTGTCTCCTGCGTGCGCCCAAGCGCGATCAGTTCCCGGATCCTCGCATCCCGGGCCTTGCGGGTTCGGGCAACCAGATCCGTGCCCAATGATTTATATGGTTTATGCGCCATTTTCTTTGCCACGTGATTCCACAGATCGTCACTGGTGATGGGCGTCGTATCCCCGAGCGCCCTCTGGTTCCGGACCGCCTCAAACGTCGCGCCATCGGAGATCATGGTCCATGTGGTTCCACGCGCCCGGCTTTCCGCGACGTATGAGGTAAATCCCGTCGCCAGTTCGACGCCTCGCGGCAGGGCGTTGACGTGCTCATCTGAAGTAAGCCCCTGTGCCGCATCAATCGTCATGGCATGTCCGAACCCCAGCAGTACCCGACCTGTCTTCACATCACGAAACCGCCGCCATTCAACATCAGCAACAAGCCCGTCCTTCGTGCGGACGCGAAGCCCCGCATCACCATGGGCCAGAACCTCCACCACATCGCCGTTATTACCGACTGTGGCGCCCTTTCCATCCACGCTGCCCCACGTCCGACGATACAGCCGAAGCCGGTCGCCCGTAGCGATCGCAAGATCATAGGTCTCGCCACGCTGATCAATGGCCTGCACGGTAATTTCATGTGTCGAGATCTCGCCGCGCTCCTGCAGGATCCTGCGGACTGCGCGACTCAGATCGGCAGCATCCTGATTGGTCAGCGCCGACATGCTGATCGTCTTGGCCCGGCCTCGCTGCGGGCCGGCCCCCTCGGCTATCAGGGCATCGCGACGCGTCACATACAGCCGGGCAATATCCTGCAGGACTTCCTCATGGTCGCCGCCGACCAGACGGATCGTTCCATCCGCCCGTTTCATATCGATCGCATCCCGGACTTCCTTCAGATGGAACCTGTTACGGACATCGTCATCATTTTCCTCGTCCGTATGCGCGTTTGCCGCAGCCCCCTTGAACTCGTGGGCTTCCAGATCGCTCTCTTCCGGCTCTGCGCCACGAAACAGATCAGCAATCTGGCGATTTCTTGCAGATACCTGCCGGACACTGGACAGAAGCTCAGGCATATCTTCCGGATCCAGAACCCGGCGCAGCATCTCGATGGAGTCCCCTGCCTCGATATTCTGCGCCTGCTCGTGGTCACCCAGCGCCTTGACCGTGCAACCAGTATCACGCTGCACCTGTAACAGGCGAAGCATCTGGCGCGGGCCGACCTGACCGACCTCGTCAATCACCAGCACCGTATTCTGGTCCACATCAACGTCACCGCGCTCCAGCCGCGCCAGAAAAGGCAGCATCGCGCTCGTGTCAAAGATGCCGGCCTCACGTAATGCGTCCGCCTGGCGCCAGGCATTGGCAATCCCGATAACCCTGCGACCATTCGTGTCATAACGCGTATCATGTTTCCACGCATCAACCAGCGGAGACAGCAGCGCCGTCTTTCCGGAGCCCGCGACACCGGTGAGCATGGAGAGCGCGCCGCCCCGGCCAAGAGCGTAGATAGCGGCCTTCTGGGTCTTTCCATGATCGCTTGCAAAGTCGAGGGATGATCGTCCGATCGCTTCCGTGATCTGGCGGTCCGACAGCGCCCCGCTTCGGTCTCCTGACGCACGAGCTGCCTGAATCGCGAGGTCCTCCTCGATGGCGATCTGCGCGGAATTCGTCACCCTCAGCCTGTCGCCGCGCATCTCCTGAATCAGCGAGACCCGTTCCCCGCTGAGTTCAAGACCACGCTGTTCAATAAGGGCCACGACATGATCAATGTCCTTCACCCCGCCCTCGATGCCGGTGCCGATCAGGCCCCGGGCCGCATACGTTCGAAGCTTGTCGTGATCGATCACGGCGGCTGTTTCAAACTCCCTCGCGAGATGGCGCACAGCGAAACGGCAGGCAATATCGTATCGCTGTTCCCTGGTGCCCGCAGGCGCTACTGGCGCGCCAAGCAGACTTTTTTCCTCCCAGCCAAGACGCCTGGCCTGTTCTCGCCATATCTCATGGTCGCTTGTGCCTTCGTTCTTGTCCAGCCGGGCTGCCAGGCCGGCCATGGACAGGATACGGCGCTTGCGTTTGATCGGCATATGCGCCCAGTCCGCTCCTTCCGCCGCGGCGTAATCCTTGGCCGCCCTGATGACGTTCCGTCGTCCCTTGCTGAAGAAATCCGATATATTCTGCGGCACGGCCGAGATGACCGTCGCCTGTTCATTCGCATCGTATTGCTGGGCGATGCCGATCCGGCGCAGTTCATCAGCGAGCTGTGCCTGGAAATATGCTCCAAATTCGTGAACGCGCGATCGCAGCCGCTTCGTGTCGAGTGAACCCACATGCCCCTCTTCCGTAACCACGACATTGAACAGGGCATTATGGATATGGGCATGGGGATCGCCGCCTGCTGGCGTATCGATCAGATAGGTCTGGCCTGTCGCCGCGTCACGCGCCTCGACCGTCGGGCGCGCGGTATCATGCCGGAATGACACCCAGGCGACCTCGCCCGGGTCGGCACCGTCTTCGCCCCCGTGACCGCGCCGTGCGAAGCCGATTTCCCGCGCGACATAGAGCATTGTCGCGTCGTTTGCCCGATCAATGGCGTGCCAGATGGCTGCCCTCTCGGCTTCGGTCGGCGCAAACTCGGCCGCAAGGGTAACTGATTTGTGTGGCGCCAAAGTCAGATCATAGGCACTGATCTTGCGGGCGTTCCTTGACCAGTCCTCGCCATTATCGGCCCTCTTTGCTTCAAACAGGCGATTGAGTTGCGCGTTCTTCGGTGGTGTCTTCGGATCAATGCCAAGAGCCGCCGCGATCTTGGGCTGCATGTCCGGTCGCCACGAGGCCCGCCCGTCGCGACCGGTGTAATAGCTGGTCAGTCGGCCACCATCCGCGTCAGGCACTTTTCCGGGCTGGGTACGGAAGTCGTGCTCCGGATCTGGCAGTTCCTGTGTGAAATAGGCAGTAATCAGCCGACCACTGCTCTCAGCTGAGATTTTCCGGAACGTCATCATCAGGCATCGGCTCCATCCTCATCGTCGCGCCGGGCGGAGCGGGGCGTCCTCCCCTCCTGAATGTCGAGCAACCTGCCGGTTGTAAGATCAATACGTCTGAGCATCGGGTTCTGGGCTGCGATCAAGGTCACCAATCGGCCGAGAATTTCATCAAGCGTGGGCCCGTCGGAATCTTCCGGCGAGAAGATTTCAATGATCAGTGACAATTTGTCCTCAATCGCCCGCAGCCGTTCCCACAGGTCGTCGTCCTGGACTAGGGATCTGCTTTGCCTTCTGTCTGCCTCGCGCATTATCATCGTTTCCCATGTGAGGACCGAGGGAAGTGTGACGTGGCATCACGCGACTTTACTGATTTTCTTCTGCCCGAGGCATCCTTCATCGCCCGCGCCTGCGCAAAAGGTGACATTTGCGCAGGCCGGAACAGCAAATCAACATGCGCTCTCGGGTTGCGACCTGCACGTGCCGCAACCAGACGGATCCCGCACTTGTCGACGCCACCAAGGTGATACCACGGGTTTGTCCGACGAACTGATTCTCCGCGACTTTCACGCGGTAATGGCTCTGTCTGAACGTCGTGTTTAGGCAGCAGTTATAAGATGTCACTTGCTACATCGACAACCCAATGCTTCCCCTGCCAAAAAGATGGGGAAGCCATGCCCAACGTGGTCAACGATGATCACCATGTCTTATTACGTGAACAGAGCTTGTTGTCCGGATAAGATTCAGATTCTCGGCAGCCGGCGTGCTATTCTTCCAGCTCCACCAAAGCCGCCGGGCTAATCTCCAGAGCACGGGCGAGACGAAGAGTTGCCAGAAACGTGGGATTGGACTTGTAAACGGGGTCGGCATCCCACCAGGCGTATAGGAAAGCATCATCCTGCTCGTCTGAATTCCGCGAGCATCGCTCTCATTGTCAGACGCATATTCCGTTTGGTAGGGCGACATTTTTTCGCTATAAAGTGACCAGTTTAATGGTTCGGAGCCCGAAATGCAGACTGTCAACCTGGTGGAAGCCAAAGCCCATCTCAGTCGTCTGGTTGATCTGGCGAAGGAAGGAGAGTCCGTTCGTATTCTTCGTCGCGGCAAGGTCGTCGCACAACTCGTCAAGGCGGAGCCAGTACGTAAACCCATTGCAGTGAGTGCTCTTCGTTCACTTACCAGCATTATGACGCCGCAAAGGGAACCTGCTGCAGAAACTGTTCGCGCGATGCGTGATGAGGCAAGGTATTGAGTCTTTATCTCGATACATCGGTTCTTGTGGCGGCTCTGACCAATGAGGAAGAGACAACCCGGATGCAGGACTGGCTTGGCGCCCAGGCACCTGAAGATCTTTCCATCAGTGACTGGGTTGTCACCGAGTTTTCTTCAGCCCTGTCGATCAAGCTTCGCATGGGCCAGATTACCGTCACAGATCGAGCAAACAGCCTGGCCATGTTCACCCGTCTTCGCACAGAAAGCTTTGGTGTCATGCCTGTGACCAGTCAGAACTTCCGGACGGCGGCAAGATTTTCCGATCAGTATGCTCTGGGTCTGCGTGCCGGAGCCGCCCTCCATCTGGCAGTTTGTGCGGATCATGGCGCGACATTATGTACCCTGGATCGTCGTCTTGCCGAAGCGGGGCCCCAGGTCGGTCTGGCGACTACGCTCCTATGATCGATCCTTGATTGAGGACCATTGGAAAATATCGCGAATTTACGATTGCGGTTCCAGGACGCATTACGATCGCATGCAGTCACACATTTGCTTTATCCCCGGACTGACACGCAGGCTGCATCGATTACGGGTCAGCGCCCTGACATGATACAGGTAGGTCATATTGGACTGAGGACACCGCTTAGTGGGACCGGACGTAACGGCCGAAGCCGTTCATCAGATAGCCCACCGTCCTGCCCTCAAAATGAAATCCTCAGGATGATCTCTGCAGGAGATGCTCCAATTGAGCGATCAGGGCAGGCAAAGCCTCTTCTACCGTACGCCAAACAATCCCATAATTGATCTCGAAATAGCCGTGCGCGATCCGGTTCCGCATTCCGCGCATTTGCCTCCACGGAATATGCGGATAACGCGCTACGTCATCCGGGTAGGCAGCCATAACTTTGGTCGTCGCTTCCCCAAGGATAAGCAGGCTCATGACAACGGCCTGCTGGGTCCTGCGATCCTTCAGAAAATCTTCGACCGCCATGCCTTGCACGAAGGAGCGGGCGTCGGTCGCTGCCTCGTGCATATGTCCCAGATAGTCAGTCAAACGAAAATGACGACTCACAAGGCACGCGCTTCAGACAGAACCTCATCCCGGAAGGCTAAGGGCAGATCTTCGGGCGTCCGGAGATCAACTGCTAGTCCCAGAAGATCTTCGAGATCGCTTTGCAGTCCGCCCAGGTCAAAAAGGGTGATTCCCTCGGGTGCATCAACCAGCAGGTCCAGATCACTTCCATCCCGATCCAGGCCATGCACAACGGAGCCAAAGACCCGGGGATTATCGAGTTTCCATTGCCGGGCCAGTCCAATGATGGAGTGACGATGCAGGGCAACGGCTTCAGACGGACGCATGAACACCTCTCCCTTTCCACAAAGCGGTTTATTCTATCAGATCGCTATACTCACCCCAAGGGCGCAAAGATTACTTTATATCTTTTTTTCGGCCTCAGATCGTCGCTACGGAACGTCCCGCACCAACGGTGCAATGGTGTATGAAGAGCCTCTATCAGGCCGGGTCCGACCCGGTTCCAAAGGTGGTACCGGTCCCACCCCGGGCAGGTGCCAAGACGTCGTTGAAATGGGTCCAGTGGGGGTTCATAAAGGGTTCGTACCGGGACCAAAAATGCGCCACCCGACGTCCACACAGCGATTACCTCACACCGGTACAGCCACTGACACGGCCTGCAGGAGAAACGACGTGACGGAAATGGACTCACAGGCAGGCGGAAACCGTTTCATCCGACGCGTGGCCGGAGAAAAAATTCGTGGTCGGCAAGGACAGAAAGTCTCGCCACTTTACCGCTGGATGATGGAGAATTTCAAGGACATCTCGGAAGCGCGTCAGACAATCCGCGCTTGGGATATCTTCATCGAGATCGCACACGAGGATGGGATAACCGGAACGGTCGAGAACAAGGAAATCACCCGCAAGACGGCCGCCAAGACATGGGCTCGAGTCCGGCGTGCCCATGCCGGGCGATCCCACGATATCGTCCGAAAAAACCAGAAGCAGCTCCTGCCCAGTCGACAGTCTAAAGACTGGAAACCCGATATCATTGACGGGAAACACGAAAGCCTACCTCTTGCCGAAGCAGCCCTGCCGGCAGAAATTGCTTCCCTCCAAAAAAAGCCATCCCAGGTCGCATCATTACCACCGACCATTCCCGAGGCGTCAGTAGCAGACCTGGACGAGGAAGAAATCCGTCGCCGGGGTCGCGCACGGGCCGAAGAGATCATTCGGGATCTGGAAAACCGGCGACGGTTGCAGGAACCCGGCTTTCATCAGGAATGAAACATGACGGCACGCGAACCGAAGACCGCGGCGAAAGAGACCGTAAAGGCGCAACCGACCCTCATGATGGCAATCGGACGCCAGAGGGTTGGAAAAACGACATTCCTCAAGGTCCTCACGGAACTGACCCAGCAGCAGGGAGGCCACCCGGAAATCTGGAATACGGATTCACTCAACAAGTCCAATACCATCGCCTCTCTGGGTGATTACGTCCTGGAACCTGCGACCATAACGGCCAAGGGACAGGCGGCCTGGCTGGAACAGAGGATCGAGCAGCTGGTGGAAACTCAGAACGACGCGATTCTTGACATCGGTGGCGGCTGGACGGCGGTTCATGAACTGGTAAAGGCCTCCCCGCTCGTTGCACAGCTTGAGGAACTCGGGATCAATCTTGTCACGGTTTTCATGATCGGCTCGGAACATGCCGATATCGACTATCTTGAAGACCTGCAGGCAAACCGGGGCTTTATTCCCAAGAACACCGTCATTGTCATTAACGAGGCCCTGCTTAGCGGGCGCGTCGATGCTTCAGAGGAAATCCGGCATATCCTCCAATATCCCGCAATCGAGGGCGCACTTGGCCGCGGGGCTGTCTACGGGGTGTTTCCTGCGCTTGACGGGATAAAGCGTGTCTCGGACCGGGGGCAGTCTTTCATGGACTTTGCGGCGAACAGGCCGGTCCACGGCTTCCCGACAAGTTCGTTTTTCGACCGGTGTCGCGTCAGCCGGTGGCTGAGGCGCGACGTGCCGAAGTTTCTTGCAGCACTTGGCCCCGATTATCTGCCGCGGATGCCCGCAGGCCTGCCAGAAGTTATGGGGGTTGGTGTGTGATGACAGCGCCGAACGAAATCGAAGACGCGGATCGTGCGTTTGCCGAGCACGTCGATAACCTGCGGCGGGTTGCCAATCAGTGGATTTCCCGCCCGATCGCACCCGAAGCGGAAGTGATCTCCGCGCTGATTGTCACGCTGGACCAGATTGGCATGCTGGCCATAGAGGCACGACGCGCGTCGATCCGTTCCGTCACGGAAGCCAGGCTGATCGCAGAGCAGCAGCGCAGGGCACTCGCCGACGATACCGTGGTCATCCGCGAGCAGTTGCGCGACGGGATTGAAGCCGTGCACACGCTGCGCACCATCAACGAAAAACTGGTCGAGAAGAAACTCCTCACGATCACGGCGGATATGACGAAAGGATTAAGGGGCGCCATCGAGAGCCAGGCCACGGCCATGACCAGACGGTACAACCTAGAGACGGCCTTTCGCATCCTGGGCTACAGTTCCATCGTCCTGATAGCGGGATTTGCGCTCGGACGGATGCCCTGAGCATGTCTGCAACGGTCACGCTCAGGGCCGGAACGGAAACGCCGTACGAAGTACTGACACAGGTCGCATGATGCTGGCCGATCCTGTCCGCCTCGCAACAGGAGGCCAAGGTGATCCGGCTCCCCTTCCCATGCCGCCGCACGACGCAAGCGACCGTGGTCCTCGTAACGTGCGGCCTCGTCGCTCGGCCGATCGGGCACGCACAGACAGTAAACGTGCCGGGCGGGCTCCCGACACATGTCAACGCAACCTATCAGGAACTGGGGCTCGGTGGCTGGACCCCGGACACGACGGGTACAGCCCAGGCCACCAGCGGAAGCGGCGCCGTCACCCAGACAACGACAGCAGGCACGTCCGACAGCGATGCGCTCGAGACCCTATACCAGCAGTCATGGGGCTATGCGGCAGCCCAGAACGCCGAGGCGCTGGGCGTCAATCCATCAGCGCTTGCCGCGACCTGCGTGGTGGAATCCGGCTGCCAGAACCTCTACACGGCCGGAAACGGCAGTACGATCACCGGCGCGTTCCAGATGAGCAACGGGACCTACAGCCAGACCCTTGGAGAGGCACTGGCCGCAGACCCCTCGCTGGCCTCATCCATCACCAGCGGCACGGCAGGCCAGCAGGACCCGGCGACGCAGGCGGTGGCTGCAGCGCAGTATCTCAAGGATGCCGCGACCAGTCTGCAGCACAGCGGCATCAGCAACCCGACAGTCCTTGATGCCCGGGCCTATTATAACTTTGGCCCGAGCGCTGGCGCTGAAATCGCGACGGCCGACGACAGCAGTCTCATGTCGTCCTACATATCGGGCACGGCAATGTCGGGGAACAATATCAGTTCAACCACCACGGTCGGCCAATGGCGCGCGGCAGTCGCAGCAAAAATGGGCAGTGCAGCGTCCAGTTCGATCCTGACCGGCTGACGAGGAGTCCAGCATGAGGTTTTTCCACCGGGCCGCGATCCTTGCGGTCATCACCTGCAGCATCAGCCACCCGGCCTTCGCGCTGCACAGAACCCCGGTCCGTGCACTCGACGGGTACAGATGCATGGCCCTTGATGCGCCGGAGCGGGTCATGATGGATTTCCGGCATCCGATCCGGCTGCAGAGCGAACCACGGGACGATGCCCCGAGCATTGCTCCCGCGCTGGCGGTACTCCCGGTCGCCACGGACGCACCGCCTACGAACGGCTACGTCCGGAGCATGACCCTCGCATTGCGTCCCGGCTGGGTCTCGACAAGATGGCTGAAACCCTACGACGTGGTCCATCCCGGCATGACCTGCACGCCCTACGTCATGAATGACAGCAAGCTCGGCTTCGTGTTCGGCAGGGCGACACAGTAGATTTGTCATCTCCACAATCCGGCATGCTGCATGACCGACATTGTTTTTCATGGGAGCGGAACAGGGAAGGCCGCTGCCCGCCGGGAGGGCCGCGAGGCGCCCGGGTCAAGCCTGAGGGCATGCCCCTGAGGTGAACCGGGTTGCCCGGAGCGCGGGGCACCGCCCTGCGATCCGGGCGGCCCTGTTCACTGAAAGGGGCGTGTCCTCACCGCGCGAAGCGCGGCGCGCAGCGGGCTTGAGGCGGGCGCCTCGCGGCGACATGCTGGTTTCAGGGCATTTTTTTGCAAGCACAATGGCGACCCCGGACACCAGAAGCAGGAACCCGGTTTCCGGGCTCCTGCGGCGTGGTCTCTCAAGGCGTCGGATCGTCGGGCCACCAGGGGTCGGGGGCGTCCGCAATCTCGCGCGCTTTCGCTTCGGCTGCGGCTATGGCTGCGGCCCTTGCGGCCTCGCAGCCTGTCGGGTTGGGCATTTTGCGGCTGATAACGCCGAGGCTGACCCGGCTTATGCTGCCTGAAGCCGTGCCATTCTTTTGCAGTTGTATGCGAGAGCGACGAGGGTCCATTCAGTCGTGACTT
>NZ_JAPIVJ010000013.1:1675-91493 GCF_054182245.1 Komagataeibacter sp. NFXK3 | reverse complement strand
AGGGCGCACCTGACCGGATCCCCGCATCCTGCGAGCAGCGATGCATTCCACCGAGAAAACAAGATTTAGAGAAACGCAGAGAGATAACAAATGTGATCCATTGCATCGAACCGGCCGTCCACATAAGTCATCCAGAATGTTCAGGAGCCGAAAAGCACGTCCATCCATCAGCCTGTCCGCCATAAAATCCATGGACCAGACCCTGTTGGGAAGGGCCGGAACCGACAGCTTTTCTGGCTTTTCGCGAACCAGACGCCTGCGGGGTTTAATCCGCAGGTTGAGTTCCAGTTCCCGATAGATCCGATAAACCCGCTTATGATTCCAGAGCTGTCCCTGCACATTGCGCAGATACAGGAAACACAGACCAAATCCCCATCTCCTGTGAGCCTGGGTCAGTCCCACCAGAAGATCGGCAATCCTGTCGTTCTCCGCTGCCAGTCGCGGACGATAGCGAAAGCAGGTCTCGGATATCCCAAAAATCCGACAGGCCAGCGCAATGCTGACCCCATGATGCGCCACAGCTTGTGCGGCCAGTTCCCGGCGCTGGGCTGGCCGCTTCATTTTTTTCCAAGGGCTTCCTTCAGGATATCCGTCTGCATGCTCAAATCCGCATACATGCGCTTCAGCCGACGGTTCTCCTCTTCCAAAGCCTTCATCTGACTGATCATCGAAGCATCCATGCCGCCATATTTCGCGCGCCACCGGTAAAACGTGGCGTTGCTAATCCCATGCTCCCGGCACAGGTCAGGAACCGGGACACCGCCCTCAGCCTGGCGGATCACACCCATGATCTGGGCGTCAGTAAAGCGACCACTCTTCATCAGAATCTCCTCATCCTTACGCTGAGAAAATTCTCATTCAAAAGCCACTCTTTTTATGGGGGGATTACCATTCGGCATAGAAGGCGAAGCCGCCCTCTCCCTCTTTCCGGGGCGCCGGACATGAAAAAAGCGGCTTCCGGGCACCGGAAGCCGCTGTCTCAAAGTTCCAGACCTCATAAGGATTACTCGGCGGCGATGGCCTCTATATTCTCGCCCGCCGTCACTGTTTCAACCTGTGCCTTAGCTTCCAGCTCCGCAGTCCGCAACGCCTCTGGCAACCAGCCCGAACCCTCCAGCAACCGCTCGGCCTCGCGCGCCATGTCGGGCTTTTTCATGTGGGCGATGCGCTCTGCCGTCTCGTCGCCGCGTGCCTCCCGCACGGCCTGCAGGATGCGCGCCTTGGTCACCCGGCCGAGATAGTTCTCGACCGTGGGCTGCCAGCCCGCCTCGACGAGATCGAGGCTGAGGACTGCGGCCAGACGGTCTGCACGCTTGAGACGTTCGGTGACGCTGCGCTGGGACACTGCGCCATAGGCGGGCATGCGCTCGTAGAGCGCATTAACCCCGAAGGACAGGCAATGGGCCAGCAGAGCCATGCGGCTGGCATCGTCCAGGCCGTCGATCCACCGCCACAGCGCATCCTCGTCATCCGGTAGATCATGCTTCCAGCCCTCATTGCGCTGGCGCAGTGCGTGAGCTGGAAGGCTACCCGGCATGTCAGGCGAATAGACCGGCAACGGGATTTCGCGGACATAAGCTTCCAGGCAGTCGGCCCCCGGTGTCTGCCAGTAAACATCACGCACCAGCGTATGCAGGTATTCAGTCAGGGCGATATGCGGGTTGCTGGCAAACGCGTCCCGAAGGGCCAGCGTGCGCCAGGCCGTCAGTTCGGTGAGCAACCGGTCTGGCAGCGGCTTGATCCCGTCTTCCTCCTCGGGTTCGACGTCGGGAGAGATACCGTCGCCCTCCCCATCCTCATCATAGCCATGGCCTGTGGTATCGTCGTCGTGCTGATCATGCGGATGATGACCGTATTCATCGGCGCTGCCCGCATCATCGGTCGCTTCCGGCTCACTCGGCATGTCCTCGGGTAGGACGAAGCCCCGCTCCACCTGCAGCGTGCCATCGTTGTCGAGGCTGACGAACACACCTGCCCGCGCCATGTCAGCGGGATCGAACGCCAGAGGCCGTTCTTCCAGGGCAAGAATGGCCTGTTCAATCTCGCCCAGCCGTGCATCCACCTCGTCCGGATATTCATCGGCCTGGGCGTATTCGGCCTCGATGGTTTCCTGCTCGGTATGTAGGGCTTCGAGACGGGCCGTCTCTTCATCGGACAGTGGCACTTCCGCGCCATCGATCTCCGCGAACTGCCTTGTGTGGCCCCATGGGAACGACAGGGCCGTCTCGACCCATTTCCAGCCTTCGGCACGGATATCCTCAGCGGCGGCCGCCAACTTTTCCATGACCAGCCGGTCCAGAATAGCCGGATCCTGCAGCCAGCCGCCGTCATCGGCCTCGAACAGGTCGCGCATGATAGGACCACCGACCGCGAGATAGGCGTCCAGTCCGACGAAGCGCACGCGACGATCCGAAGCCCGCACGGTTTTCTCCGTCAGCATGCGGCGGATGACATAGGGTTCGCGGTTATGGCTCTGGGATACGATGTCCCAGACCTGTTCCTGGCGGGCATGATCATCGCTGATGGAAAAGGCCATCAACTGTTCCAGCTTCATGCCGTCCTGCTCGTAGATCTCAAGCAGTTTGTCGGAAACGGTCATCAGCCGCAGGCGCTGTTTGACGACGGTCGGTGCCACGAAGAACGCGGCAGCGATTTCCTCCTCGGACATGCCCTTCTCCAGCATGTCACGAAAGGCGCGGAACTGATCCAGAGGATGCAGGGCCACGCGCTGGACGTTCTCGGCCAGGGAATCATCCTCGGCGAGAATGGCCGACCCGGCCTCGCGCACGACGCACGGCACCGTGGCCGTCTTCGCCAGTTTCTTCTGCTTCACCAGCAGTTCGAGCGCGCGAAAACGACGCCCACCGGCGGGCACTTCATAGGTACCGGTCTCGGCCCCGGTCTCATCAAGGACAGGACGGACATTCAGGCTCTGCAGCAGCCCGCGGCGCTCAATGTCGCAAGCCAGTTCCTCAATCGACAGGCCGGACTTTACCCGCCGCACGTTGGACTGGGACAGCACCAGCCGGTTGAACGGGATGTCACGGGACGAACTCAGGGTGATTTTGGGAATAGCGGTCGCCATGGCGAAAAACTCCATGACGGGCGGACAGGAGACTCTCCCCTACCCTCTCAACCCGTCACGAAAATTCGCGCATCCCTCTGACTCTCACAACTACACCCAAGCTAGCACGCTCTCCCCCTTTCCCGGTAGAAAAATGTCGGTAATGGGGGGGAGAGCAGACAGTCGGCTAACGCGCGCGGTAAGCAAAAAGCTGCTATTCGGTTGCACGTTGCTCACGACCGACATGCGCTAGTATCTAGTCGCCCCATCCGCATGAGAGCATGCTCCAAATCCGACACTCTTGGTCGTTGCCCTTATCGGTCGGGTTGGGGGATTTTCCGCCCATCTCGCAATGAGCTGCGGACATGATGAGAAGATGTTTGTCGCGCTTAGGCGATATCCTTGCTCGCGATACGAGGCACGTGCGCACCAAGCAGACTTTCCAGCCAGTTAATCCTGCCGCCGCGATTTCTACAGTTGGTGAAGAACGCGCGCTGTTTTGCGCGCGTGAGTGCAACAAAGAACGAGTTCATCTCTTCCATTTTTTTAGGGGTTAGGCTCCACCAGCTGTTACTATCAAGGCCGAAGAAGACGACCGTATGGAACTCCATTCCTTTACTCTTGTGGATGGTCATCAACGGCACTTGGTTACGCCCTTCGAAGCGGTCGAGCGCTTGGCTCCAACTGTCGGCGTCGCCAAGGCACTCGGACAGCAGGAGTTCGAAACCTTCCACCACGCGAGCGAAGTCGGCATTGCGTGTGTATGACGGTGTCACGCGCCTTATGACCGCCTCGCCTATTTCCTCGATTAGGAGAGCGACGGCACCTACTGCGTTGGCAGCACGCGGATCATGCGAGGTAATGTAGGCCCTGATCGATTTTACCAGAGCTTCGGTGCGCGCCGCCGATCGTTGGAGTCCGAGGTCGTCGTCAAGAGATATCGCCTCCAGTCTTCGTAGCTGCTCTTGAGCCAACGACCATGCCGCGGGGTTTCTTTTTGCTGCCCCAAGCCTCAGTAGCGGAAGGAGAAGCTCGGAGAGCTCTTCGGCGAGCAAGTCCTGGATCGCGATCGAGCCGACATTCCGTGCGACGTTTCGAAGAGGGACGCCGAGTTCGGCAAGAGCCGGGCCTAATTCTTTCTCCAAAAGTTCGGGGCGGTTCCGCACAAGGACTGCCAGTTCATGGGCCGGAATACCGTCACCGACCTGCTCGGCTATCCAGCCTGCCAGGCCTTCGATTTCTTCCTCTTCGCTTCCGAAATCCCAAATCGCGCAGACATGTCCATCGACCGTCTTTTTTCCGCGCGCAACCGCATGCTCTACATTGGGGTCGATGCTTTGCGCGACGATATGCTGGATCGCCACGAGATCGGTATGCGAGCGCCAGTTCAAGAGCAGCGATATGGGTCTTGCATCGAACTGCTGCGTGTACACCTCGAAGCCGTTCGGCATAGCGCCCGCCCATCCCATGATGCGCTGCTTATCGTCTCCGACCGCGGTAAATGTGTTATGGTTTTTGTCAAAGGCGGACGTGAGCAACTCGAACTGAGCACGCTGCGTGTCCTGGAACTCATCGAGGAAAATGACAGGGTAAGTCATCCGGATCGCGGCGTGGATACGGCGGTTGGCGCGTACGAGATACTCTGCAAGACGATTTATCATCGGAAACGTCAGATAAGCGGTGGGTCGCCCATGCAACTGATCGTTCCAATATTTGTCGAATACGGCCTGAACGTTGGCTGGTATGCCTTGGTCAGCATCGACGATCCGGACGTATGCGATAATGCGCACGAGTTGCTGAGCATTGATGCCGTGAATTCCGGCGCGCATCAGAAAGTCGTCTAACGCATCTTTGGTCGGAAAGGCGATCTCATAGTTTGCTGGTGGCCTGTACTGGGCCGGCAGTGCCATCCGAAACTGATCGACAAGCCCTTTGGCAAATGCATCGAATGTCAGGGACACAAACCGCCGAGCCTGTCCCTCTGGACACCGTTTCCGCACGCGGGCCGAAAGCGTCTCCGCGGCGTCGCGCTTGAAGCTTATCGCAAGGATTCGTTTGGGCGCGGGACAAAGGCCGGTCTGTAGAAGGTAGGAGGCTTTTTGCGCAAGGAACTCAGTCTTGCCCGCACCCGCTCCGGCAGTGACGCATACGCTGCGGTCAGTTTCCCGAAGTGCCTCCCAAGCGCGATCTTCGAGTTCTTCTATGCCTTGAGGCACCCAGTCTTCAGGACGAACGAGGCTCATGAGATAACTTTACGCTTAACGTAAGCGATGAGCTTCTCCAGTTCTTCTGGAGCATCCTTTTTAAGGTCTTCCGGCTCGATTTCGCTCAAGGCGCGGAGATGCGCTTCGGGCTTGCTCTCGCTCAGGAACAGATACGGATACCAGATGAAGCTATTGTCCCATCCGTCGTCGTAAAGATCGGGATCGCCTTCGGTCTTCAGCGTGATATTCTTCTTGTCCTTGAGCGCATTCGCACTCTTTTTGGGGCCACGGCCGCCCGGTCTCGGCTTCTGGTAAACGTCTGGGAACATCACCAGCATCGAAAAATCGATATCAAGCGGGGATGAAAAGAACACGCCTTCTCGTCTCAGAGCCTTGAGCCACGGATGGTTCTGATCTTGGTCGATGAGTTCCTGGTTGTCGATCTTGTCAAGCTTATCGAGATCGATTTTCCCGTCGATAACGAACCTGTTGGCGTTGAGGTCGTTTCCAACGGCAGCGAGTTGCTCCACAACATACTGCACCGTCTTCGCGCCTCCGTGCTGCCGTCCGGCATCGAGGTCCAGTAGGGTGGCATAGGGGATCTTAATATCCGACAGGAGACGCCAGAAATGAGCTACGAACCGTCCTGCCAACGGCACAATAGGAACGAATGATCGGTCAAGTGGGAAGTCCGATACCTCGGCGATGGCAGGGAGCACGATCGCCTCAGATTCGCCCTCAGCTAGCACGACGAACCGTGCGAAGTATAGTTCGGGATAAGCACGAACGGCCAAACGCACATACCTACGAGCTTCGGTGCCATCTTCTGGAAGGGTAAGGAGCTTCACCGAAGACTCACGGGTCTCGGTGCCTAGGCGAGCGTATCGCACTTCTTCAGGTTCTACCCGGCTAAGAATGCTGGCGCTGTGACTAGAGAGAATCACCTGCGCATCGGCAGCGCCGCCGATGTCGCGTGCCTGACGCATGATCCGGGACAGAAAGAACGGCGAGAGGGAGTTTTCCGGCTCTTCGATCGCAAGGATCGTTAGAAAAGTTCGGCGAAGTTTCTCCTGATCGAACACGCTGCTCGCTGGAACCTCCTGTAAAGCATCGCGTTCGATTTTGAGTGTCGCTGCAGTCAGGGCGATGTGGAAAAGAGAGCGTTGTCCATCGCTGAGATCTTCGAGGCGGCGCTCCCGCGCTGCCTCGTCCGGAAAGAAGACAAATTCCGCGCGCCGAACGAGCTCTTCAAGCCTAGTTTCGACCAGTCTGAGCTTCGGGGTCGTGTCCGTGTCTCCCGTATACACTTCCGACCATCGGGTTTTGAGCCGTTCCAGAATAAACTCCGTGACAGCTTCGCCATCAAATTTGTCTTGAAGCGCGCTCGCCGAGGTCTCTGCCTGTTCAATCATCTCCTGAGACCATTTCGCCGCGCGCCACAGACGTCCTTTAAGTAGATTCGTGACCTGATCGGCTGCGTTGCGGTTGGCGGGGACATATATGAGCTGAATGAAGTTTCGCTCGACGGCTTGTACCGCCTGGCACTCGTCCCAAGCGAAATGGTCGTCCGTTGCGCGCACCCATCGGAAGGCCTCCTCTATCGTTCCTTCGGGCGTACCGTCGTCGATCCACTTTGCTTCGAGGCGCATACGCACCTTCAGCGGCTCGTCTTCTCCGCTCGTGGCCATCTGATTGAAGACTTCGGGTATTGCATCCGTATCTGCATCGTCCTCTTCCAACTCCGGGAAGCCAAGCAAACAGTCGATCACCATCAGGGTTTCCGACTGGAGTTCCTCGTCTTCCATGGGCACATGGAAGTCAGATTTCCGGATCGTCCGTTGGGTGCTCGATGTGCCGAAGGCTTTTTGAATAGCAGCGAAAATCGCCGTCTTCCCTGAGCCGTTGTTGCCGACAAAGGCCGTAACAGTATCTTCGAAGGTGAGTGTCACTCCTACTGGCCCAAAGCACCTAAAGTTGCGGATAGTCAACTGCTCAATTTTCATAGATTCCCCCTACGATAGGTAGCCGCCAATAGCTGTTTATCTTATCGTCTAATCTAGACCTGACATACCGCATTCGGCCAAAGGTAATAATGGAAGTTTACGCTGGTCATGTCTGCTATGCAGAAAGCGATATTGGCAGCTGTATGTTCGAGAAGGGGCGACTGCTGTCTGTCTGCTCTGTTTCTGCTGTGCTGACAGACAGTATAGTGGGGGGAACCGGAAGGTCCGGTTTCGGCGTAAAATTCAAAATACTGGACGCTCATGCGGGTTAAAGTGGAGGATTCGAAAAACCTCTATCGTATTTTTCTAGCCATTAACAATATCAACGGATTATACTTTCACTATAACCAAAAAAAATGGTCGTCCGAATCCTATACTTTCCTCGACCGCTTTTTTTTGCGCTTTCGATCTTGAATATCGAAGCCTGGTTCCGAAATTCCGATAATCATGTCGATGAATTTCTTCGCTTCAGCGATGATTTCTTTGGCTTCTTTTTTATTACTAAAGCGGCCTTGATGCACAACTTCGTTACGCACCTTGTTGATCTTTTCCGCCGAGGTAATCAGCATCTTCGCGGTTTTATTCTTCTTGGGATGCTCGAAATAAATCGGCACGAACAGTCGGTCTATCTTGCCGCGCAGTCCATTCGCCCACAGCAGGAATTGATCCACGATTGCAGCATCGAAATTGGTCCGCTTCGCCCATTCATGCCTTATGGCATAATTGGCGGCGATCTCCGCCGCCGTCGAACATCTGACGATTGCCGCAGATGGTTCCTCACTTAAGTGAAGTCCGAAGAGCTTGTTCCATTGGGACTGCAGTTTTTCGAGGTCTGATCGTTCATTGTACGGTATTTTCCTTTTCAAGCGGTGCGCTTCGTTTGACTCAGTCATATAACTCTCCCGCTGTTCTACAAATCTTAAGCCATGCCTGATGCTAGGGAACTGTTTTTTTGATGATAGCGGGACGTTCGCACCTTAGCCACTGTCTCTATGCTGTTACGGGATTCGGTCCCAAATCTCGGCGATTCGATTACTTTCCAGCCGGCCCTCATTCAGCAGGGCCTCTGCGAGCGCTTCAACGAACTCCATTTGGATTATCTCCGCGAGGCATTGTCCGGCCTTTATAAAGGCGAGATCGTCCGCCTCCGGCCAACATCCATCGGGCTGTTCGCGATTAGCCGCGAAAAATTTCTGCTTATCTAGGGCCGCGTTCTGTCCGATCGCATGAACGATGAAGACCTTCTCATTGATGGCGACGCCTGAGGCATCTGTTAGGCGTGCAGCCATGAACAGATTGTATTCCACCGCAAAGGCGCCACAGGCCACCGTGCGTTGCTGTTCGTAATCGCCAGCAGTTATACGGCTGCGCGCGCGTCCGTTCATGTCCTCGTCATCCAGAAGCTCAATAAATTCGGGAGTAAGGCCGACCATAAGGGCCGCGCAAGCATGGCCTGCCTCATGCAAGCAGATCGCTTCCTCAGACGGCGTCACGAAATCGATCAAAGACTGTATTTTCTTCAAGATGTCCTCTTCTTCAACCTGCGGCCCAGCCCGCGTGGCCAAAATATATAACTATCCAATGATTGGTTTAATTAAACGATTTGCTCATCATTGTACCGGTTAAAGCTACGGATGGTACAGCCAGCGCCACCTTAACCCTGATCCCTTTTCATTCCGGCGCCTGAAGACGCCCATCCTTGTTGAATTGCTTTGGCACTCCACTGTCCCCTGACGCGGCACAAAGTATCACTGATGCCCGGCCGAGACCGCCTCCGCCGCTCCCGCCGTAATCTCCTGTGGACGGTCCGCTTCGGGAATGGGAGAGAGGATGTATGTCTGGGATGAGGCGACTGCTGCCTGTCTGCGCCGCTGATGTTGAGCGGACAGGCGGTTTAGGGGGGAATGCTGCCTGTCAGCTTTGAAAAAAAATATAAGAAAATAGCCATTCACTGCCTCTTACGAACTCGGTTCGGGTCACTGCTTTTTATAATTAAATTATAAGACAATTAAGGATTGATAGCGGATGTACAATTAACCTAGCAATCACATTAATTTCGTCACAAAAGGACGTTTTGAGGACAAACATTATGGGTTACAGTGAGGTAATTTATTCTCGGATAACCCTATTGAGCAGGATAATTGTAATGCGGATTTCAAGTAAGGCCATTGTTAGGCCCCAATCAGTTTGGAAATTTGATCCTACAGGCCTTCAGCCTGGCGATGTCATCTTAGAGCGTGGGCATAGTCTGATCAGTAAGGGTATAAGAATTTTCGATAGAGGCCGTTATAGTCACGCCTTGATGTGGCTCGATACTGTTAATTTTATTGAAGCTGTTGACATGGGTGTCCGAGTAATCAGCTACCCACGATTTTTTATCCTCAACCCAACTGAATGGACTATTTTGCGCCACCCGGATCCCAACATCGGCCGCCTCGCAGCCGCGGAAGCACGGTCTTTCTCACATATGAAATACGGGACAGCCGGCGCAATTGCGACGAAAGTTCCCGGTAACTGGAAGACCGATCCAGCCGCAATGTTTTGCTCTCAGGTGATTGCCGCTGCCTACGAAAATATTGGTGCTCCACTGGTTTCTAAGCCGTCAAGCAAGGTATCACCAAATGACCTAATGCGTAATTCTGTTTTAAAAAAAGTGACACCTCGCCCCCTGGTTAAGCTTGAACTATCGGAGGAAGATCAGAAGGAAGCTGATGAGTGGCTTGACCGCGACCATGCATATACCAAGACCAACATGGCTTGTGAGTTGGAAGCATCTCAGGAAGTTTACAGTCTTGTCTATGGTTTGTATCCAAATATTACAATCGCTCCTGAATACCGCCTATCGTGTCCCCCTTGCAGTTTTAGTGAAGCATTAAACGTAATTCAGTTCCTAGAATGGGAAACGGCTTCGCGCATTTCTTCGGTGATGCTCCCTGCTCTCGAAATAAGAGGTTATTTCGATTTTATCACGGCTGATCTTCAAGAACTTACCGAACGACTGGAACGACAGAATGCTGCTGTTTCTGCTGGTCAGTGCAATCGTGCAGAAATGACTGAGTTGAAGGATCACTACTCAGAAACCGTAGGCTCTCATATTGAGACTGAACATCGCCATCGAAACAACGCCGATGTTTACGATACACTCTGGATTCACCGTTTTCAATTGCCGCTATTTGCTCGAATGGCGCGGATGCATCGTTCTATTGAACTAAAACTTTCTACGATTATCGAGCATGAGAGGACTTTGATTCACAACTGTACACAGAGATTGAATTCGGACGATAGTTTTCCTGATTAGCATTGTTGGCATCATGATAGGGACAATAGGCAGGTGAAGGCTTCGGAGCCTTCACCTGCCTCAAATTCGTTAAGCAGACGGTTTAAGCCGATTTTTCAAACCGTCTGCTTTCAGAAAATTTGAAAAGCGCTCATTATGTCCGAGAGGAGGCGACTACAGCCTGTCTGCTTTATTTCTGCTGAGCCGACAGGCTGTTTAGGGGGAGAAGCTGTCTGTCGGTTTTCGGAAAAGATTAATAGAAAGAAAGCAGTCATTCGCAATATTGGACTTCATGGCAGCTATCGACCAATTCACGATCTTTAGCAGACCGCTCGAGCTGGAACCAACCATTGTTCAGGCCGGTTCTGGAGCGCCGTCGAGAATCCTATAAGCACGTTCCCGGATCGGACTGTCGCTATGCTTGGCAAGCTTCATGGCCTGCTCTCGAATGATTTCCGCCGCGCGATATGGCGCGCGCAGCAAAGCCATGGCAGAGTAGCATAGCTCAACCTGAGGGCTGGCGAGCAGGGTCTCGATCCGTGCTAGGGTCGCCTCATCCCAATCCATTCCTGCCGCTAGCGCATTGTCCAGCATATGCGCCGCCAGTCGCCCCTCTTCGATGTCCGTGAGGAATGTGGAAGCAAGATCGCCCTGCTCACGAAGACGCTCGACCAGCATCTTCGTGCCGATCTCCCGCACATCCGACCGGCTGTCCGAAACATAGAGCTTCAGTCTGTTATAATCGGGTGCGCTGATCACTGCGCTGGCTTCCGCGATCTTATCTCGCGGGCTCTCTGGTATGACCCCACCATGGGTTGGATAAGGATCCTCATTGATCTTCCAATGTCCGGCGGCACGTTCGAGGACGAGAAGAAGCTGCATATGCCCTGGAGCCGCAAGCTTTACAGCAATTTCGGCTGCCGCCACCGCAGTCTTGACCGTTCCGCGAAGGAAGCAAATTTCCAGAGTGAGCAAAAGCTGCTCACTAAGAGATGCATCGAGTTTCGGGATCGCCCGGACCAAATGCTCACACCCTGGAGAAGGATTTTGGCTGAGTCGCATGTAGATCGCTCTAAGAACGTCAGGGTTTCCCCGCGCAATTGCCCATCTGGCGGCCGCCCGCAGCGTCTTCCCTTTCCCATGCTCGATCATCCGCAAGATGATGGCCCGCTTCGTCCTGTCGTCGGCAATCCTATGCAGAAGGTTAGCAGCGAGTTGGATAACCCATTGGGAAGAATGGTAAAGTGCAGCTTCTATTTTGGCTGCATCGGGTCGAGCTTGCAGCGCCGCTTTCCAATCCATCGGCTCCACGTCCACATGCGAGGTAACCTGGCAGAGGCTGGCCAAAGTGCCCTCATTGACCACGCCAGCGCGGGCCGCCCGTACATCGTCTTCGAGTAGCTTTGGATCCAGCCGAGATGCTGCGATTGCTACCCGAACCAATTCTTGCACGACAGCCGGATCAAAAGGGTAAGTCCACGCCCATACATCACTGACTGGTAATTCCAAGCATCCGCACAACTGCATAAATGCGCTGAGGCACAGCAATTTGGTGCCGGAGTGCGGTGCGGCAGACCTTACGCCACTGGGATCGATGGCATCGAGCAGCGCAGTATCAGACTTGCGCTGCGCTATCATATAGCCGGAGTTCGGACCGAACAGGCTCGCAAACGCCTCGAATCCCTGTTCGGACCACAAGTTATATGTCTTGCCATATTGAGCGAGCACACGAGCGGCCCGCATCGCAAAACCGACAGTGTTCAGTTTATCAAGGCGAAATGCGGTGGCCACGACCTCATCCGTCGCCTGACCCGGTCGATGCTCCAGCAACTGCCGCCCCGCCTCAAGCACAAACAACTGCGCAATGTCCCGTTCGGTGTTCTTTAGGATGAGCACGCCGCCCCCGGGTGACGGACGGATGCCATCATCAGCGTGTTGTGGTTCCGTAACGATAATTGATTTCAGTCGGTCAAGATCGAGAAACGGCGGCCCTGAAGCTGCAAGCGCAGCCCAGCTTACCAAGCGCGTCCACGATTGATCATTTGCAAGAGCCAACTGGAATCTAGGGGCGACCTCATCAGGATATCGCCGAGCAGCAGGCACTAGCGCCATGCCAACTTCGATCGCCCATTCCTGTCGCGGCGAACAGACAATTTCGAACGCCCGGTCAAAGATGCGCTTGCGATAAATATCGCTCGGCCCTGCCTGAGCCTCTCCACATATCTCAAGACAGTGTGCGATCCTCGCTACGTCTGTCGCGTCAATCCCGGTGGCCGTCAGGAGGTGCGTGCAAACATCGTCGGCGATCCCGATCAGTGCGGCGAAGCTCAGCACTTCATCCCACGCATCGTCCGTACCGATCGCTAATAATGCGCTCATTCGTGCGGCAGGTAGCATCGCCGCAAGCCGGCGACCTGCTGCAAACTCTCCGAACGTCTTGTGAATGAAGATGAGCGTTTCCACATCGCCCTGACCTATGCGTTCGACAAGCCCGACATCTTGCCAATAGCGCAGGAAAATGTGCGTCAAGTCCATTGCAACCAGGGGCTTGAGACCGGCTTCCTCGACCAGTGTGTTGGCGCATCGTCTGAGGATGGCATCAACCGGCGCGATAGGATCAGCGACGACCTGCCAGGCAAGCGCATCGAGAAAGCAGCGAAGCATTGCCGGTTGGGCGGGAGGATCCGGGATCCGCATATTTGGCGCGTCGTCGACCAGAGCGAACAGGCGCTCATACAGTCGAAGACGACTGGCCCCCAGCAAACCGCCGCGCGCGATTACTGAAGCGCCCAGTGCAAGCAGAAGAGGAGATCGTGAGACGACTGTAGCTGCGGTTTCCTCCTGAAGTTCGGCTGTCGCGATAGTGAGGGCCTTGCGTTCAAGGTCGGAACCTTCGCCACCAATTTCACGGAGGAGAAGTGCGAGATGAGTTGGCGCAGCCGAACTTTCGAGCGGCATAATGTCATAGTGCCGCCAGTTTCTGAGGTTGCTGGCATGGTAGCCGACCGGCCGGGTGGTCACAATCACCCGGCACTCAGGATGACCTTCTGCAAAACGCTCAGCAGCTGCAGCAATATCCGCTTGGCTTGTCCCGGTTTCGTCGAGCCCGTCGCAGAGCACGACCCAGTTGCGCACAGCCGCCGAGATCGCGCTGCCGGGTGAAACGCCGCTCCCGTCAAGGCCGAGCGCAAATACGGCTTCTTCGAATGTGCTACCGGACCGCATTCGCGCTGCAACCATACTCAATCGAACACGCAGCACGGGAGTGCCAGCAGCGGCATAGCGGTGGGCGATCCGGCTGAGCAGCGTCGTCTTACCCATGCCAGGACCGGCAACGAGGACCACGAGCTTGATGAACCGCCCAAGCGTTTCGGGGTCTACGGTCATGGCATCCCTTGAATAGGATTGGTCGTGCCATGACTGATAGGCGAGCACCGCAGCCTTCAAATCGACAGGGTGTACGGTGTCGTCACGGACGATCGCCTGGAGTGGGATCCACGCCTTATCTAAGCGCAGCGACTTGCTGACGCCAAAGATGCCGAATGTGGCGTTCGTGCGCTGCGTCCATTCCGACAAATGATCGAGCAGTGCGGCCGGTGATGCATTGTCGTCGGACAGCTTTATTTCATTGGTTCGCAGGAGTTGAACGAGTGAGGACAACTCGCGCTGCCCGCGCCGGTCGATCAACTCCACGGCGTCGCGGTATAATATGTTCCAAGCGGTCTGTATTTGATCGTCGGTTCGGCAGACATGACCGAGTTCCGCCTGCGCAGCTGCGATCGATGCACCGTCAATTTGCATGGCTGAGACAGTTACGATCCGCATGGCCCGGCAGATGGTGCGGGAATTGAGGCCTTCAGCGGTCACCTTGTTAAGGAAGGTGGTTGCGATTGTTGGAAGATTGTCTGTGCGACCCTCGCCGATACGGACGATGGCAGTGGCGAGTTCCTGCCGGATTGTCTGGCTGCTGGTCGGTGATACCGCCAGCACGGCAAAGTCAGTTGCGCCCTCAGCAATCGCGCGGCCCATGGCAATCAACGATTTCCAAAGATCCTCACCCGACTGGAGGCCCCGCTTGACCTGAATCTCGCAGATCTTTCCACCTCGCAGCAGCAAGCGAATGTCGTCGCCCGACCCGCCGGTCTCTGCCGCGACCGAAACCGGCACATCATCGTGCAACCCTTCGACCCACTTCAGGGGGCGCCCGCGCAGCAGGTATGAGAAAGCGATCGTAGTCACCGCCGCTTGGAAATTGATGCCTCCTCCGGTCGCTGCGCCGCCTGCCACACGGCGCTTGCTATCCGTCTTTCGGGAGGTTCCACTCGATTTGGCAGACTTGGAGCTGCCCTTCAACGCTTTGGCCACGACTTTCCGTTGCTTATGAACAAATTACTTTTTTAAGTCCGAAACCCTTCTTGCTGCAAGGCCAATTTACTGGTTCAAGTCCCTACCCACCTTGGTACCGGTAAAGGCAGGAAGAAGGTTTCCTTTGGCTCCTGGCAAGACCTACCGTTCGGCATGTCGGTTGAGAGAGGCAGAGAATGTCCCCAAGTCGACCTGTCGCACGTCAGCTTACAATGTCCGCTTACGGGATAACCGCATTCACGCGAACAAGTCCGACATGAGGCGATTGCGGCCTGTCCGGTTAAGACACAGCGGACAGACCGCAATTCATGCCGTCGACATACGGGTAGACATCTACCCGGGCCGGTGGAGGTCGTGAAGCCTGGGCGTGACCGCTGACCCTTGCTCCATCATTCTGCCGGGCGAGGGCAGTGCGCCGGAACCCATATAGCCATGAAGTCTGAACAGCCTCGGTCGTCCGCCCGACATCTGATGCCGAGCGGCACGATTTCCGTTACTTCGCGCTTTCCACCCCCAGCCTGCCATCCCGGACACCATACTGATTCTGGTTATCCGGGCCGATCAGCGATGTGGCATGACTTGCAAATGTCATCGGCAGGGACACCGGCGATTTCACAGGTCGATAATTGCGCGCATCGTTCACGTCCCCTGCCCCGGCATACCGGGAAATATATGGGTAGGGATAGACGGGACGGCTGGCTATTGCCGTGGTATTCTGCCGCGCATACGGCTGGCTGAGCATGGGGGCCATATGGATCTGCCCGCCCGTCGGGGGCCTGTCATGGCTGCCGGGTGGTGGTCCCATCGGTTCCGTGCCCTGCGCTGTCCGCTCAGTGCGGAGGGCGGCGGGCGTAAGTCCGGCTTCCGTCCAGGCCATCAGCGGCGATAGGAAATCGACCTGCGGAAAGCCCTCGCCATTGCCGCAATGGCCCACGCCGGGCAGCAGATAGAAGCGCATGAACTGGTCAGTCTGCTCCGCACCCATTTCCCGCTGCACGCCCTGATAATAGGCGATGGTATTCAGGGGCGAGATCGACTGGTCCGCCAGGCCATGCCACAGGATCAGACGGCCACCACGTTTGTGAAACGCATGAAGGTCCGTGTTCTCGGCATTATACAGCGGGGCCAGTTCGCTCATCCGGGCAAAGGAGGCATCATCAAAGCGGAAACGGCTCAGGTCAGCCGCCTTTTCATCCACCTGCGCCGCAATGACATAGGCAATGGCCGAAGCAGCAATGCCATTGCTCATGGACTCTCCATCCGCGGTCGCGGGCAGCGCCCATTGCAGTTCCGATCCCGGCAGGGGACCACCGATGATGTAGGGGTGACCGGATGCATCGGTTGCTCCGGCATAGAGACGCACAGCCGCCTGCGTTTCCTCCGCCGTCAGGCAGTGCGCGGTGTCGCTCTGGCCGACCGGACACCGCACCCATGCGGGATCGAAATGGCAGGTGCGGGGATCTTCGAGAATACCGTCCTTTACGCCCGAAAGCGTATCGCAATGGCGGATGACGGCATCATGCAGCACGCCCATGCGGCCTTGCAGCAGGATGCTGGTGCCATCGGCACGCTGGTTCCCGCGCACGTTCCACGCATGGTAGAAAGAGTTCTGCACGGTGAACAGGGCGGCCGGGGCACCGGCGGAAATGCCGTCAAAGTCATCAGGGAAGCGCTGGGCTTCCATCAGTGCTTCGCGCCCACCATCGGAACAGCCGACAAAATAGGAATATTTCGGGGCCTGTCCGTAGAAAGCCGCCATCAGGGCCTTGGCCGCCAGCGTGGTGACATGGTTCGCGCGATAGGCGAAGTCGATGCGCTTTTGCGGATCCTTACCAAACTCGCCCTGCGCCAGTCCCATCATGGAGCCGGTATGGCCCATGTCATCACCCGCCATGACGAATTCGCCATTCAGGGCGGGCGCGCAGGCCCCGGCGTTACTGACGCCCACACGCGTCATGCCGCACAGGCCACCACACCCACCCAGCAGGAAGCGCTGGGTCCAGTGCTCCATGGGCAGGTCGACCTCGAAGGAAATCGCAGGCGCGATCTGTCCCGTGACCTTGCAGAATTTCCCCTTCGGCGTCTGAAGCACGGCAGCCTTCCGGCCATGGACTGCAGCGCCGACGGCGAGCGCAAGATCGATATGGCCCAGCGCATCGCACGATATGGCGGGAGCGACCACCGGCAGCGAAGCCATATCCGCTGCCTGTGCAGGAGTGGCAGGCAGCAATCCTGCCCCTGCCCCCATGACCGCAAGGAGAACGGTCAGGATCAGAAGTATGTTTTTCATATCAGGCAAAATGTCCTGTTCGGCCTTCTTCGGTTCATGAACCAAACGTAGGTCATGTCTCGCTGAATGAATGTATAAATTTGTAAGGGAGGCGCCGCATCATGGTCCTGACACCCATGCCCCTTATCGTTCAGTGCGCGTCCCCGAAATCCTTGACCGAAGCATCGGCCTGGCCCTTCACCCAGTAGCCGGATGCCTTGATCCACTGTGCCGGAATCCTGCGTTCATCGAGAAGATACTGGCGCACGGCTTTCGCCACGCGGGCCTCGGCACCGACCCAGACAAAAGTACGGTCCGGAATTTCCAGATTTTTCAGGACAGCAAGAATGCTGGCAGCGTCATCCGCCCGCTCCATAGGCCGATGGACCCAATGGGCAGTATGGCGTGCGGCCGTGGTAAAGATCTGCTCGTCTTCCGACCCCGGCACGGCAACCACGCTCGTAACGGACGTCCGGGCAGGAAGCGCCTCAACCCGTCGTCCGATCGCAGGCAACGCCGTTTCGTCGCCGATCAGAAGCCAGTGACCAATCGGGCCGGAAATGATCTGCGACCCGCGTGGACCACCGATCTCCAGCCGGTCACCCGGTTTGGCGGCCCGCGCCCAGGCCGCCGCCGGGCCACCATGGTGATTGACGAAATCCAGAAGCAGCGTACCGTTCTGCGGGTCGTAACGGCGCGGCGTGTAATCACGGCGGGTTGCTGCGCCATCCAGGCCGGGCACGAAGATCTTGATATGGTCATCAGGGGATGGGCTGTTGAACCCGACCAGTTCGGGGCCACCCAGCGTGACACGGATCATGTGCGGGGTCAGGCGCTCAACAGCGCGGACTTCAAGACTACGCCTGACCAGATCATGCCGCACACGGCGGATCTCTGGGGCATCATCGCGATTTGAAAAGGACTGGAAAAGTGTCATCACTGTGTATCCCTGTCATGCCGACAGACCGGTGACTGTGGATACACAGACGCACAGGCTGCCAGCATGCTGCTGTCAGTTTCTGTGCGTTGTTTCACGTTAACGCATACGAAAGTACGGTCTGCAAAGACCGGACTAGCTGTCTCGATCAAAGCCTTCGAAAGCAGAGTCTGTCAACGGGTTTTTCAATATCCCCCTGCCCCGTTAAGTGCCGGGTGCCTGGTCGCAGCATTCTTGGATCGGGCAGCCACCACGCCCACGTCGGGTTACGCATGGACCAACCATACGGGCAATGGCGAGACGCGATGGACGTTCATCTCCATGGAAGTCAGGGCAATATTGCGCTTCCACATGTTCTCCGGCGACGGTTTCAGGGCATGAACTGGAACTGAAGGCCATGGTCGATCATGTCGATCCGTCCCGCCGCCAGTGCAGGACGCCAACGATAGGTTCCAGCGACATGATCATCCTGCACAAGCGCATGGATATCTGCCCTGTTTGGCAGACAAGTTATGATCTGACGTCTGTTTTCGGGAACATCGATCGCCAAGGTTCATGTCTTGAACCAAGCCGTATTCTGACGATCCGCCAATCATGCGACGGGGCATACGCATTGAGAACTGTCTCTTCACAGACTGACCTTATGCTGTACAGACATCCAGATCCTGTATAAACAGCTGCCCCTATCCTATTTTTATCCGTTTCTATCCCGTTTTTTCCTGCTATAGAAAATACACTTCCGCACAACGATACCTATTGGCTCTTATTATTAGCGCCAATAGGAAAGGTTAGATCAATGCACGCCAGAGCCATATCGTCTCCCCGGAAATCAATCCGTCGGCGCCAACTGCGTGAAATGGTGCCACTGGCCGACAGCACAATTTACGAAATGGAACAACGCGGTGAATTCCCGCGCCGCTTCTGTCTTTCGCCACGCTGTGTCGTGTGGGACCTGGCCGAAGTGGAAGCATGGTTGGAAGAACGGCGTTCAAAACCAAGTATGCCGGCAAGAGGTCCCGACGTAAGGCAGAGGCGAACGCGCCCGATCAAAGGGCAGGATCCGGCTCGAACAACAGCATAGATGGTGACACCAGGTTGGGCACGTATTTCTTACCTGCGATCCAGGCATCCACGGTGTTCGACCACTCCTGCATCATATGACGCCGTTGTAGCTCGTATTCTGCTTTATTATAGACACCCCGCGAGGAACGCCCGTCTTCATGAGCAAGACATTTCTCAATCCAGTCGCTATTGAAGCCCAATTCATTCAGAAGCGTTGATCCCGTGCGACGAAGGTCGTGGACCGTAAAAGCTTCCAACGACAGCCCATCCTTTTTGGCCTGATCGACGACCGAATAGGTCACGCGATTGAATGTCGCGCGGGACATCGGCGCGTCTGCATCATAGCGAGACGGTAGTAGGTAACGCGAATTTCCTGCACACGTTTTCAATGCGATCAATATGTCCAGCATCTGATGAGAGAGATACACATTATGTGCCTTTGAACGCTTCATGCGTTCTTTAGGAATTGTCCAGACAGCATTCTCGAAATCAACTTCATCCCAGACAGCGTCCTGCAATTCGCTTTTCCTGACCATGGACAGTAAAAAGAACCGCATTCCCAGGCGGATGGTCGACAACGTCGGTACGTTTTCTATCACCCGGAACAACACCCGAATTTCAGCGGGAGAAAGTGCACGGTCCTTGGGAACGAAGGTCGCGATCGATGATGGTCCGACCTCGTCGGCAGGATTGGCAACCTTCTCTCCGTGCGAAATACCAAAGTTGTAGATCTGCTTTACAATATCCCGAACGTGTATCGCCGTCGCCGGCGCACCGCGATCTACTATCGCTGCACAATGCGTCCTGAGATCATTCGGCGTGATCTCGGTCAGAAGACGGTTGCTCCAGACAGGAAGCAGTTCCCGTTCGAAAATTGCGCGACGCATGGCCCGGGTGCTATCGGCCATTGCTGCAGCCAGCAGCCATTTCTCTCCCAGCTTGCCAAAGCTTTTGGCCTCCTTGAGGCGCCGCTTGTTGCGCTGCTTCTCGATCGCCGGAGAAATTCCTTCCGCAAGAGCGCGTCTCGCATCAATACACTTCTCCCGTGCACGCGCGAGCGATAGTCCCCCTGGACCGTATTTCCCGAAACACACGGTCTCGCGCCGTCCATTCAGACGGTAGTCCATTCGAAAGGACACCACGCCTTTTTCCGTGACGAGGACATACATCCCGTCACGGTCCGCGACCTTGTATTTTTTTCCTTTTGGTTTCAACGATCTAATTGCAGCATCCGTAAGCATTGCACCGCCTCCGACCCAAAAATACCGTCAAGGGATTCTGGTGGGCCGTTTCGGAGAAAAAGCATCTGTTTACAAAGACTTATCGTAAAAAAAATACCGTCACAGGCCCATCTGCCCATGACGGTATTCACACAATTCCCGACTGGCAAGCCTGACGAGGTCCGTCACGCATACCGTCAAAACCAATCTGTGCACATCGATAGTCTGCAATAGCAGACGACGACATTAACTTTTTATTTCAGTATGTTAGGTAAGGTTCGGGGAGGGAATGGGATACTTCAGGACCCCTTGTGAATCATTCCCACTCAATCGTTCCCGGCGGCTTGGACGTAATGTCATACGTCACGCGGTTTACGCCCCGCACTTCATTGACAATACGCCCGGCCACACGGTTGAGGAACGACATGTCAAACGGATAGATATCCGCCGTCATGCCATCCGTGCTGGTCACGGCGCGCAGGGCGCAGGCGTAATCATAGGTACGGCCATCGCCCATCACACCCACGGTGCGCACGGGCAGCAGCACGGCAAAGGCCTGCCAGATGGCGTCATACAGACCGGCGGAGCGGATTTCCTCGAGGAAGATCGAATCAACGCGGCGCAGCAGGGCCAGCTTCTCGCGCGTAATGGCACCGGGGATACGGATCGCCAGTCCCGGACCGGGGAACGGGTGGCGCCCCACGATCGCCTCGGGAATGTCCATCTCGCGGCCCAACTCGCGCACTTCATCCTTGAACAGTTCGCGCAGCGGCTCGACAAGCTGCATCTTCATCCGTTCAGGCAGGCCGCCCACATTGTGGTGCGACTTGATGGTCACCGACGGGCCGCCGGTAAAGCTCACGCTCTCGATCACATCGGGGTAGAGCGTGCCCTGTGCCAGGAACTCGGCGCCCCCAAGCTTGGCGGCTTCTTCCTCGAACACCTCGATGAACAGGCGGCCAATGGTCTTGCGCTTGATCTCGGGGTCGCTCACGCCCTCAAGCGCGTTGAGGAACAGGTCGGAGGCATCGCGGTGGATGAGGTGGATGTTGAAGCGGTCGCGGAACGTGCGGATCACCTCATCCGCCTCACCTGCGCGCAGGATGCCCGGATCGACGAAAATGCAGGTCAGCTGGTCGCCAATGGCCTGATGGATCAGCACGGCCGCCACCGAGGAATCAACCCCGCCAGAAAGCCCGCAGATCACCCGCCCCTTGCCCACCTGCTGGCGGATGCGCGCAATCTCCATGTCGCGGAAGCCCGCCATGGTCCAGGTGCCCCGGCACCCCGCCACGCCATGCGTGAAGTTGCGCAGCAGGGCCGCTCCATGCGGGGTATGCACCACCTCCGGGTGGAACTGCACGCCATAGAGCCTGCGGCCTTCATCGGCGATGATGGCGAACGGTGCGCCCTCGCTCACGGCCACGGCCTGGAAGCCCGGCGGCAGCGCGGTCACGCGGTCGCCATGGCTCATCCACACCTGCTCGCGCCCACCACGCGCCCATGTGCCGCGAAACAGCGCGCAATCCTTGATAATATCGATATGCGCGCGGCCGAATTCCCGGTGCTCGGATGATTCGACCCTGCCGCCCAGCATGCGGCACATGGCCTGCTGCCCGTAGCAGATGCCCAGCACCGGCACGTTCAGTTCAAACACCACCGGCGGGATGGTGGGCGCATTCTCGTCAAGCACGCTGGCCGGGCTGCCTGACAGGATGATGCCCTTGGGCGCAAAGGCCCGAATCCGCTCGGCCGTGCTGGAATACGGCCAGATTTCGCAATACACCCCGCTCTCGCGCACGCGGCGGGCAATCAGCTGCGTGACCTGGCTGCCGAAATCCAGGATCAGGATCCGGTCTTCATGCAGGGATTCATCAAGTCCTGCCGGTGGGGGGGCTGTATTCACGGTGTCGTTCATCATGTGTCTTTCGGTCGCGGCATTATCGATACACAGGGCTTCCAGCATGAGCGGGCGACCCGGTGCAAGGGTGGGATAGTCTTTCGGGCGCAGATAGCACAATATAAGGCATGAGGCAGGCCCATGTCGCCTGCCGCGTTCCGAAAACCCAACCAGAGGTCCGTTTTCATGATTGCATGTCTCGTGCGGCCAGCGGCGGTGGCCCTTGGCCTGGCTGGCATCCTTGCCCTTGCGCCCCCGGCAGCAGCCGATGCGCTGCACGACCCGAAAGGATTGTGGACCGGCCAGCTCGTGGCCGACAAGGGCAACTGCACCGACGTGACGCGCGATACCTCCACCTTTCAGGTCGGCTCGAAAACCCTCACCTTCACCCCCGCCGATGGCTCCGTGCCGCTGCGCGGCCAGCCGGAAAAGGGATACGCCCACTATCATGCCGAGACCCTGCTGCAACAGCCCTCGGGAGCGGCCTTCCCCATGGTGTTCGAGGCGCATCCGGAAGGCAAGACCATCGTTGGCGTCTATGGCACGCCACGCTGCCGGGCGCATATCGTACTCAGGCGATAGGCCCGCCATGCCGCCGCGTGCGCGCGTGTTCACGCAATCGGGAACACTCTGGTCCCGTACAGGCATGGATGCGGGGCCACGATCCGATATATTTCATCCATGTCCGATAACATGACACTGGCCGGGGCCGTTCTTTCCATCATCGTCCGCAAGGGGCGCATGCTGCTCGTGCGCCGCCGCAACCCGCCCGATCAGGGGCTGTGGGGCTTTCCCGGCGGGCGCATCGAGCATGGCGAAACCTGTTTTGACGCCGCCGCGCGCGAACTGCGCGAGGAGACCGGCTTCATCACCCACGCCGAAGGCACGCTGACCGCCTTCGACCTGATCGATCGTGACGGCAGCGGCCATATCCGCTTTCACTACCTGATCGTGGCCGTGAAATGCCACGACAATGGCTGGACCGACATCCATGCGGGCGACGACGCGGATGCGGTCGACTGGTTCGATCTCGAGCAGGTGCATGCCCGCCCGGCCGCCTTCAGCCCCGGCCTGCCCGAGCTCGGCGCCCTGGCCCTGTCAGCCCGCGGCATCGCGCCGTGGCCACTGGCCCCGCAAACCCGCACGACCGATACTGCCCCCCACCACCGGGCCGAAAGTCTCCTGTCATGACCGCCCGCACCGCGCTGATTGTTGAAGACGAGGCCATGATTGCCGAACTGGTCGCCACCATGCTGGAAAGCGACGGCATCACCGCCACCATATGCCCCAGCGTGGCCGATGCCATGCGGGCGCTTGAAGCCCGCCCCTGCACGCTGGCGCTGGTGGACCTGACCCTGCCCGATGGCGAGCCTGATGCCTTCATTGCCGCCGCCTGCGCACGTGGCAGCCATGTGATCGTGATGAGCGGCGATCCTGACCGACTGGCAGGCTACGCCCCCCTGCCCCTGCTGGAAAAGCCCTTCCGCATGAAGGCCATGCTCGAACAGGTGCGCCAGGCACTGCCCGTGGCTGACTGATGCGACGTGACCCTGACAGTCGTTCTGGCAAGGCTTTTTCCTGAATGCTTCGGGGCATACCGCCTTTTTTGGAAAAAGGAGGGCACCCCAAAACATTTATTTTTTATCGATGCATTGCACTTAAACTATTATCTAAAATAAAAATAGAAACTGAAAATACTATTGTATTTTGAAGCAATTGTCCTGAAGTCCAACAGAAGCGCCTGCTGCCTGTCAGGACGCTACCTGCAGAGGATGGTTACTCTATTACGTAGGCAGAAGTATATGGCATTCGCCGGTTTTTGAAACCTGGCCCGACTGTATCTGGAAGGCAGGGGATGAATGACCCGTGCCTGTAAAAGAAACCGGGGGAAACAGGCAGAGATCCATGAGGCTCATTTCCCGCCCACGACCGGCAGGCGCGCCATCGCCTGGCGCTCGGCAGCTGACAGGTCACCACGCAACTGCACGCGATACAGGCCAACCGGCTCGGCCACGCGCCCCCTGCGCCCGCGCATGACCGTGCCCAGCCTGTCCACGGAGGCGAACACATCCGTATCGAACACACGGCGCGGGTTGCAGACCATAATGCCCCCGCCCGTCACATCATGCGGCAGGTTGAACAGCGCCCAGCGCGGCTCTATGCCCACCACGACGCGGCCGGGCAGCACCGTGGCCAGTTCCGCCGCCGTGCCGTAATCACACGCGGCCACGAATTCGCCGGGCCTGGCCACGGCGTTGATTTCCGCCGCCAGCCCGCGCCACCCCGCCATCTGCCGCAGCGCCACATCGGCATGGGAAGAAAGAGGCAACGGGGCAAACAGCGCCTGCCCGTAAACCAGCGCGCCAACCAGCAGCCCGCCGCCAACCGCCCAGCGCGCCCAGCGCCAGCCCACCAGCGCCGTGGCCACCGCCAGCGCCGGATAGATCACCAACGGCCAGTTCGCCTGCACCCGGTCGCCTATGCCATGCTGCACGAACACACATGCAGGCACGGCCACGAAACAGGCCAGCAGGGCCGCACCGGGCGCCTGCCGCGCCTGCCGCCACGCACGCACCTGCCCCCACATAAAGAACGCGGCAATGCCCGGCGTCATAAGCCCGACCTGCCCGGCCAGCAGTTCGGTCAGGAACTGGGCGGCCCTTGCCGGGTGCCAGTCCGCCGTGCGGCCACCCTGGCGGGCAAAGCTGACCCAGCCATGTGTTGCGTTCCACCACAGCACGGGAGTGGCGCACAGCACGGCCAGCGCCAGTCCACCTGCCATCGCGGCCCAGTGCCGGCCCTGCCCCGGCGCGCGCCGCCACAGGCCGTGCCCCACCCACCACAGGCCAATGCCCGCCACGGGCAGCACGGCGGTGTATTTGCTGTCAAAGGCCAGCCCGGCCACAAGGCCCGCAGCCAGCCACCAGCGCGCCCCCCCGCCGGCCACGATGCGCCCCATGACCCACAGCAGCACGGACAGGAAGAACAGCACCGGCATGTCCGGCGTCATGACAACGGACTGGATGGCCAGCGCAAGTGTTGCCTGCAACAGCGCACAGGCCCGCCATGCCAGCGCGGGCGCAGCACAAGGCAGCAGGTCGCGCACCGCGCGGAACACGAAAAAGGAGCCCCCCGCCCCCGCCAGCACGCCCACCAGCCTTACGCCAAGCGGGTCATCGCCGCCGAACGCCATGCCCAGCCTGATCCACGCCGCCACCATGGGCGGGTGGTCAAGGTAGCTTGCCGCGGGCGCCAGCGCCCAGATGCGGTAATAGGCCTCATCGAACGAAAGCGGCAGGAGGGCCGCCACCACCAGCCGCAGGCAGGCCAGCAGGCCAAGCAGGCACAGCCACGGGCGCGGGCTGTCCTTCTCCCTCACATCATTGCCTTCACACAGGCACGCCGGGGCGGTTGAGGCTGGTGCGGATGGTCTGGAGTGTCTGCACGCGCGCCACATGGGCGGCTTCGGTCAACTGGCGGGTCAGCAGGTTTTCATGCGTGGCGTCACGCGCCACGAGCCGCACCAGAAAATCGCCGCCGCCGCGAATCATGTGGCACTCGCGCACCTCGGGCCAGGCCGAGACCTGCGCCTCGAAGGCGGCGAGCACGGTTTCCTTCTGGCTGTCCAGCCCGATCAGGGCAAAAAGCGTGATCGACCAGCCCAGCCGTGCGCCATCGGTGTCGGCATGGTAGCCACGGATCACGTGGTCCTCCTCCAGCCTGCGCATGCGCCGCAGGCATGGCGGCGCGGAAATGCCGACACGCCGCGCCAGTTCCACGTTCGTCATGCGGCCATCGAGCTGAAGTTCGGCCACAATCCGACGATCAATCGCATCCAGATCAGCCATCCGTTCCGCCATGCACATTCCATCTCTCGACAAAGGGGCAACCGCCCGGCCGGGTGCCACGATAATGATGCACTTTCTACTCCAACCCTTGCACGGACGCCAGTGGACGACCATACCAAAGGAAATTATGACGATACGATAGGTTTTCCCGATCTCATGCCCCAGACCGTTTCTACCGACCTGCTTGTCATCGGCGCGGGTCCCGCCGGTTATACCGCCGCCATCTATGCCGCGCGCGCCAGCCTCTCGCCCGTTCTCGTGGCGGGGCTGCAGCCCGGCGGCCAGCTCATGATCACCACCGATGTCGAGAACTATCCCGGCTTCGCCAGGGGCATACAGGGGCCGGAGCTGATGGAGCAGATGGCCGAGCAGGCCCGCAATGTCGGCACGCGCATGATGGATGACATCATCGTCTCATGCGATTTCACCCGCGCTGATGGCAGCGGCCGTTTCTACGCCACCGGCGATTCCGGCACGGTGTACGAGGCGCGCAGCGTCATCATCGCCACCGGCGCGCAGGCCAAGTGGCTGGGCGTGCCGGGCGAGAAGGAATTCCAGGGCGCGGGTGTATCGGCCTGCGCCACGTGTGATGGCTTTTTCTATCGTGGCAGGCGCGTGGCCGTGATCGGCGGCGGCAACACGGCGGTGGAGGAAGCCCTGTACCTCACCCACCACGCCAGCCACGTCACCCTGATCCACCGCCGCGATACCCTGCGGGCGGAAAAGATCCTGCAGGACCGCCTGCATGCCAACCCCAAGATCTCGGTACTGTGGAACAAGGCGGTCGAACGCATTACCGGCAGCGGCACGCCCGCCGTGGTCACGGGGGCTGACCTGCGCGATACGATCACGGGCGCAACCACCCATATCGACGTGGATGGCGTGTTCGTTGCCATCGGCCATGCCCCGAACACCACAATTTTTCGTGATGTCGTGGCCATTGATACGGATGGTTACATCACCACGACACCCGGTAGCACGCGCACCTCGGTGCCAGGCGTATTTGCAGCAGGTGACGTGCAGGACAAGATATACAGGCAGGCCGTGACCGCCGCGGGCACCGGCTGCATGGCCGCACTCGAGGCCGAGCGTTTTCTTGCCGCAGGTCAGTAAAGGACTGCATGAGTCCTTGACCTGCTCCAGCATTTCCTTCACCACAACCCCTAGTGTCATAACATTTGGCGCGCCCTTTATAAGATAGAAAGCGGAGTCAACGCGTGGACTGGGATAAACTCCGGATATTTCATGCTGTAGCCGAGGCAGGGTCCTTCACCCATGCCGGCGACGTGCTTAACCTGAGCCAGTCTGCGGTATCGCGGCAGATTTCAGCCCTGGAAGAAGCGCTGCAGGTTCCCCTTTTCCACCGGCATGCCCGGGGGCTGATCCTGACCGAGCAGGGCGAGACACTGAACCAGACGGTTCGGGAAGTCTTCTCCAAGCTCGCCATGACCCAGTCCCTGCTGACGGAAAGCAAGGAAAAGGCAGCCGGTCGGCTACGGGTAACAACCACAACCGGCTTTGGCACCTGCTGGCTCACGCCGCGGCTGCACCGGTTCATGGAAACCAACCCCGATATTTCGATCACCCTGATCCTGGAAGATAACGACCTCGATCTGGGCATGCGCGAGGCCGACGTGGCGGTGCGCATGCACCCGCCCCGCCAGCCGGACCTGATCCAGCGGCACCTGGCCGACTTCCCGCTGCCGATCTATGCCTCGCAGTCCTATCTCAACGACTACGGCACGCCGCGCACGCTGGAAGAGCTCAACGCCCACAAGCTGATCCTGTTCGGGGGGTATCACCCGCCCGTGCCACACATCAACTGGCTGGCCGAGACCGGCGTGCCATCCGATGAGCGGCGCCAGGCCCGCCTTGAGGTCAACAGCCTCGCCGCCATGGCGGGCGCCATCGCGGCAGGCATCGGCATTGGCTCGATTCCGCTTTATGCGGCGTCGCAGTACCCCAACCTCGTCAAGATCCTGCCCGAGGTACCGCTGCCCACGGTGGATGCCTATTTCGTCTACCCCGAGGAACTGCGCACCTCCAAGCGCGTGGCTGTTTTCCGCGACTTCCTGCTCGCGGAAATCAACGCACGCCACTAAGCACGCGCAGCATCACCCGCGCCGGTTCATTCCGGCCGGGATGACGCATGCCCGCGTGGCGCCATGGCGTGCCACACGCTGGACGTTTCCGGGACGAATTCTGGCCTGAAGCTTAAAGGAACGCCGCCCTTTTTGAAAAAGGCGGCGCCCGGAAACTTCTCTCTTCCTGCTTCAATGCATCATTGAAAAATAGGATGCCCGCCGCCCCGTTCAGTCGGCAGCGGGGGCTGAATTGACGCGTTCGCGCAGTTCCTTGCCTGCCTTGAAAAAAGGCACGACCTTCTCATCCACCGATACGCTCTCCCCTGTGCGGGGGTTTCGTCCGGTGCGGGCATCGCGCTTCTTGACAGTAAAAGCGCCAAAGCCACGCAATTCCACCCGGTCGCCATGCATCAGGGCATTGCTGATTTCAGCAAAGATGACCTGAACGATACGTTCCACATCCCGCAGGGGGATATGGGGGCGGGCTGCGGCAAGCTCGGCGATCAATTCCGATCTGGTCATCCTGTTTCCCTCAAATTAAACAAGAAATTATAGTTTCCAGATCGCAACGGCCCCGTCAAGCATGCTGCTTTCTTTCAACAGCATTTCCGCTCCCGGCACGCCCGACAGCATGCCCGTGATCCAGTGCCGCCAGTTAACCTGGGTTGCCTGTGGCCCGATATCGGTCACCTGGGCATCATCGGGCAGATGCGTGGTTCCGAGCAGCCACTGCCGCGCATCATCAAGCGAGCCGATCTGGTCAACCAGCCCGAGCCCGAGCGCCTGCTGGCCGGTATAGGGGCGGCCATCGGCCAGTTCACGCACGCGCTCGGGCTTCATGTGCCGGTCCTGCGCCACGACGGTAACAAAAAAACCGTAGAGATCGGTAATAACGCCCTGCAACATCTCGCGCCCCTGGGGCGAGAGCGGCTGCACGGCGGAAGGCTGGCCCTTCATGGGGCCGGATACAAGCTGGTCCACATGCACGCCCACCCGTTCGAGCAGGCCGGACACATCGGGCGATTCCAGCAACACGCCAATCGAGCCTGTCAGGGTGGAGCGGTTGGCAAAAATGCGGCTGGCCGGCACCGACACCATATACCCCGCCGAAGCCGCCACACTGCCCATGGACACGACAACCGGCTTGCGGCGCGCAAACGCCGCCACGGCATCATGCAGCACCTCGCCCCCCGTTACCGCACCGCCAGGGCTGTTGACCTCAAGCACCAGCCCCTTGACCGAGGCATCATCGGCCGCTTTTTTCAGCGCCTCGACATTCTCGTGCTCGTCAGTGCCAATCACCCCCGCAAGCCTGAGGTGGACAAGATGCGGGCCGTGACCGGCCAGCACGCCCGAGCGGCTGACGGCCAGCAGGCAGGCAAGAACAAAAAAAGCCACGGCACTCCCCCGCCAGAGCAGAAGCTGGCGGCGGCGTGACGTGGCGTGCATAGACATATCGGGGCTGGTATCCATGGTTAGGGCAATACCACGAATACCGCCCATACCGAAGGCAGGATCAAACGTAAGAACAGGCCTGCATCATGCCTTGCGCCGACGGCCCGGGCGCCCGCGGCCCCCTTCCGCCCCACCGGCCTCAGACGCGGCCGCCGCGGCGGAGGCTGCGGTGATCTTGCGGCCAAGGCCGATCTCGCGCGCGAGGCTTGAGCGCCGCTCGGCATAGTTGGGGGCAACCATGGGGTATTCGGCCGGCAGGCCCCAGCGCTCACGGTATTGGTCGGGGGTCATGCCATAAGCGCTCTGCAGATGGCGCTTGAGCATCTTGAGTTTCTTGCCGTCTTCAAGGCAGACGATGTAATCGGCGAATACCGAGCGCTTGATGGGCACGGCGGGCTGAAGCTTTTCAGGCTCTTCTGCCGGGCGCCCCACGGTTGACAGTGCCGCGTAAACATTGCGGATCAGGTCAGGCAGCACATCGGCGGCGACACTGTTATTGGAAACATGTGCCGACACGATCTGTGCGGTCAGTTCCAGACATGGGAAATCCTGTTCAGTATCAGACATGGTTTGGGCGCCTCTTTAACTTACAATCAAATTTCGTGGTTTTATTCACGATACCTTACATTGCATTTACATATACGGACAGACTGCTGAATACAATACTGGACATTAAACCGACTACGCTTATTCTAATTACCTATACCTCTTATATTATATGGAACGTCCAGTATTAAATAATTCCGCCAGTGGAAAGCATTTATTTGTATAAAATTGATTCAAAATGTGGCTAAAGCATCCCGTCGCAAGACCTCCGGCCATCATATGGACGTTTTTGAGGAGGCGTGTTTGGCAGGATTCTTTGGAAAATGCCGCCATTTTGAACAAAGGCAGCATTTTGGAAAAACTTTTATTGTTTCCATCAATATATTGTTTTGAAAATGCGCGCCGTCACGATTCCAGATATATACGGGCGAAGCAGGCCGCCGGCTCATCCTTGACCGGGCCCGGCCCCGCGACACCCCGGCGCACCAGCCCGGCCAGGCGCTCCATGTCGAAATCGGGATCGCATACGGCACAGATCAGGCGCACGCGCATTTCCTCCATACTATCCTTAATACTGTAAATGACCTGCCGGGCTTCCTTGCGGGTTGTAACAATTTCGGCGCGCCGGAGTTCCGCAAGCTGCTGGCTCAGGGTTGGCTGGCCGATGCCGGTTTCGCTTTCAATCTGGCCCACGCTCTTTTCACCATCGAGCAGGCAGGCCAGCACCATGAGCCGCTGGGGCTGGGCCAGAAGCCGCAGGCGCTGCACAAGGTTTTCGGCAACTTCGCGTGTTCTCGGCATTTTGGGCATGGAATGCTCCCTCTCAGCTGGCGGTTTGAGCGCGTGCTGTACCATATTCACATCCCGCGCAACAGCGACCTGCCGCATGAGCGGGAATATAGCGCTTGATAAAATACATACATAATATAGTAAAAAGATAAACCATTTATCAGGCTCCGCACACCTTGAACCGGACTTGTCGCATGATTCCCAGCCACGCACGCCAGCGCCCGATGCCCTCCGGCATGCTCCATGGTTGACCTGGCGCAGGTCGCCCTCGGGCTGGGCAGCGGCGGCATCATTGGCTTCACGCTCGGGCTTGTGGGCGGTGGTGGCTCCATCCTGGCCGTGCCGCTGCTGCTTTATGTGGTTGGCATGGCCGACCCGCACCGCGCCATCGGCACGAGTGCGGTCGCCGTCACGGTCAATGCCCTGTCCAACCTTGCCAGCCATGCCCGGGCGGGCAACGTGCGATGGAAATGCGCGGGCCTGTTCGCCAGTGCGGGCGTGGGCGGCGCGCTGGTGGGGGCTGCATGCGGCAAGGTCATCAACGGGCAGCACCTTCTGTTCCTGTTTGCGCTGGTCATGCTGGGCGTTGGCGGGTTGATGGCGCGCGGCTGCAACACGGGGGCACAGGCCTCTGCCCCCGCCGAGCGCACCACCATCGCGCCCGTGCTGCTTTACGGCGGGGCGACAGGATTCTGCTCGGGCTTTTTCGGTATTGGCGGCGGCTTCCTGATCGTGCCGGCACTCCTGGCGGCAACAGGCATGCCCATGCTCAACGCCATCGCGACCTCGCTGGTGGCGGTATGCGCCTTCGGGCTGACCACATCGGCCAGCTATGCCGCGGCAGGGATGGTTGACCTGCCCATGGCGGCCATACTGGTGGCGGGCGGCGTGGCCGGCGGCCTTGGTGGCACGCTGGCGGCACGCAGGCTGGGCCGCCAGCCACAACGCCTGCGGCTGATCTTTGCATGCCTGATCTTTGTCGTGGCATTATACATGATGTGGCGCAGCGCGCGGGCCATGGGCCTTGTCTGACACCGCGCGGGCGCTGCCGCGCCAGCCCGCCACCGCGATGAGACCGCCATCATGTCCGATATGACCGTCACCCTTGCCCATGAAGCCGACTTCGCGGGTTGGCGCGCCGCCACGCGCAGCCTTGCCGGTCGCCACATCCCGCCCGCCGACATTGCATGGCAGGTTGCACCCCGCCCCGAATCCGCCGCCCTGCCCGCGCCAGACCCGGCCGCCGCACGCTTTACCGTGCCGCGCGCGGTCATGGATCTTGCGGCCATCATGGTGCAGTCCGCCCTGCCCGAGCGCTTCGTCCTCGCCTATACGCTGGTTTATGACCATGTCATGGGCTTACCGACAGGCGAAGACATGGCAGCCCGCATGGCCGGGGCAAAGGAAGATGTACTCGCACAGACCCGGCACCTGCGCGATGAGATCCGCCAGGCCCTTTGCCGCCATAACGCCGCAGCCCCGTATCAGGGCCATGTGGAAACAACCAGCCACGTGCCCGAGAGCAATGCGCGGTTCCTGACCCTGCAGCTCTCCTTCGCTCCCTGGCAACTCGACATGCCGGACCGCACGCTGCGCTGGACCGGCCACGAAATGCTGCGCGAAGCCCCCGGCCAGGCGCCGCAGCCACTTGACCCGACCGGCCTGCCGCCCCCCGCCCTGCCCATGGTGCCCGACCTTGACATTGCCCGCATCACATCGTTGCGCGCGGTGGCGCTGGCGGCGAAAACATGCCTGGTCTGCCCCATGGCGGCCCATGCCACCCAGACCGTGTTTGGCGAAGGACGGGAGTCGGCGCGCATGATGTTCGTGGGTGAACAGCCCGGTGATATCGAGGACCGCGCGGGCCGCCCCTTTGTCGGCCCGGCGGGGCAGCTGTTCGACCGCGCCCTGCATGAGGCCGGAATCGGGCGGGACGACACTTACGTGACCAACACGGTCAAGCACTTCAAATTCCGCCGCACCCCGACACGCCGCATCCATGAAAAGGCAGGCCCGGCAGAAATTGCCGCCTGCGCCCCATGGCTTGCCGCCGAGCGGCGGATCATCCGCCCCGCGGTGGTGGTCATGCTGGGCGTTACGGCAGCCTCGGCGCTGCTGGGGCGTGCCGTGACCATAAGCCGGGAGCGTTCGCGCATCATTGCCATGGAAGATGGATCGGACGGACTCGTAACGGTTCACCCGTCCTACCTGCTGCGCCTGCCCGATGAAGCGGCGCGGGCGCGCGAATATGACCGCTTTGTCAACGACCTGCGCCTGGCTGCCACCCGCCTCGGCCCTGCCGTGACATAATCCGTCACGAGGAAAGCCGATGCCTGATATGCACTCGCAACACCATTACGCCATGCCAAGATGGGTTATGGGTATGGGGCCCCTTGCCGCCGGAAGCCGTATATCGTGCCTGCAGACCTCAATCTTCTGCCCTCTTTCCTGACCCGCCTTTTCAGCGGAAAGCATTTCCCCACCATCCGCGCGCCAGGCTATGCGCGCATGAGCGGCCTGAAATGGCTCTACGCCCCCACGCCTGAAGCGCTGGCCTTTGCCGTGCGCACCACGGTCGCGGCCCTGATGGCGCTCACGATCGCCATGTGGATGGAACTCGATGACCCGCCATGGGCCGCCATGACCGTGTGGATCGTGGCCCAGGGCTCGCGCGGAGAAAGCCTTTCCAAGGCGCGGTGGCGACTGGTGGGCACCGCCATCGGCGCGATCAGCGCGGTGATCCTGGTCTGCTCGTTTCCGCAGGCGCCATGGCTGTTCTTTCCCGCCATCAGCATATGGATCGGGCTGTGCTGCATGTGCGCGACCCTGGTGCGCAACTTCCGCTCCTACGCGCTGGTGCTCTCGGGCTATACCTGCGCCATCATCGCGCTCGCCGCCACGCGCGACCCTGACAACATCTTCATGATCACCATGTCGCGCACGTCCTATATCGTGCTGGGCATTACGTGCGAGACGCTGGTGGCGGTGCTGTTCGCGCATAACCTCGCCTCGAGCGCGCGGCGCAACATGCGCCAGAAGATCCAGATGGCGCTGGGCAGCTCCACCGATGCCGTGGCCAACCTGCTCGCGGGCGATGACGCGGCCTTCGTGCGCTCGCGCGCCCTGTTCGGCACCATCCTGAGCATCAACGACCAGATCGAATTCAGTGAAGTCGAGATGGGCCCGCACGGGCATGAGGGCGACCACGCGCGCGCGGCCCTGGCGGCCGTGTCGGTGCTGCTTTCACGCGGCCTGGGCATGATGGCGCGCATCAAGGCGCTGGAAACCACCAACGAGCAGTTTACCGAGACCTCGCTGCTCACCCGCACCTTCCTGCTGGGCGTGCCCGCGCGGCTGGAAAACGATTCCGAAATTCCGCACATCCAGCAGGACCTGCAGGACCTGCGCGGCGTGTGCCGCCAGCGCATCATCGATGCGCTGGGTCATGAAATCAGCATGCAGTCCACCACCGAGACCGCCGAGGTGGACGACCTGCTGAACTGCCGCATTCTGCACAACGCGCTTGATGAACTGCTGGGCGAACTTGAACAGGCCATTGCCGAGTTCGACGCCAGCCAGCACGAGATCAGGGGCGATCATTTCCATTTCCGCATCGAAGCGCACCGCGACTTCAAGGAAGCGGCCTATAACGGCATCCGCGCCGCCGTGGCCATCGGCGCCTCGGCACTGATATGGGAGGTCACGGCCTGGGCCAACGGCATCGGCTTCATCACCATGGTGGCCGTGACCTGCGGGCTGTTCGCCACGCGCGAGAACCCGGTGGTGGGCACCATGAACTTCCTGCGCGGGGCATGCTGGGCGGTGCTGGTCTCGGGTTTTCTGGTGCTGCTGTTCCTGCCGCGCCCGGCCGAGTTCGAGATGCTGGCAGCCGTCCTTGCCCTGCCCATGATCGCGGGCGGGCTTGCCGCGCGCAACCCGGCCACGGCGGGGGCCGCCGCCTCGTACTGCCTGTTCCTGCCCAACCTCGTGGGACCGGGCAACCAGACGCGCCTCAACGAGATCGCCTATTTCAACGCCTCCTTCGCGCTGCTGTGCAGCATCGGCTTTGCGGTGCTGATCTTCCGCGCGGTGCTGCCCTTTGATAATGACGAAGAACGCTGGCGCATGCGCAACCGCACGCTGCATGACCTGCGCCACCTGGCCTCCGCCCAGCCCATGCCGCGCACGCAGTCATGGATCGGGCGCAATACCGACCGCTTCTCGCGCCTGATCCGCCATGCAGGCCCCACGCCCACGCCCACCATCGAGGCCTATCTGCAGGGCACGCTTTCGGCCATGACCATCGGGCTGAACATCATCCGGCTGCGCACGGTGCTCGAACGTGGGCAACTGCCACCCGCGGCCGATCGCGCCATCGAGCTGTTCCTCAACCGCATGTCGCAGTTCAGCGGGCGGTACGGGCGCTTTGGCCGCACCGCACGCGTGGCACGCGGGGCCACGCGCAGCCTGCGCCGGCTCGAGGCGACGGAAGGCAACATTACGTCGCGCATCGAGATCACCCGCGCCATTGCGTATCTGCTGGTCATTTCCTATGAACTTGGCGCCAACGCCGCCTTCCTTGATGCCTCCCAGCCTTACCGCACCAGCGAGATGTCCTGACATAACGCCCGGACCGGCAGGGAAATGGAGCCAACATGACCCCTGCCCCCACGCCCCCGGCCCACACAGCCCTTCGCGGCCATATCGTCACCTTTAGGGGCAACCCGTTCCTCATGCCGCCTGCCGATGCGCTGGTGGAGGAACCTGACGGGCTGGTCCTGGCTACCGACGGGCGCATCACCCATGTCGGCCCCTACGGCGAAACCAGTGCCCACCTGCCGCCCGGCACCGACGTGGCCGATTACCGGGGCTGCCTGATCTCGGCAGGGTTTATCGATACCCACGTCCATTACCCGCAGCTGCCCATGATCGCGGCCTATGGCGAGCAGTTGCTGGAATGGCTGGAACGCTACACCTTCCCCACCGAGCGCCGCTTTGCCGATGGGAACTATGCCGCGACAGTCGCACGCACGTTCCTGCGCGAGCTGCTGCGCTGCGGCACCACCACGGCGGCGGTGTACTGCACCGTGCACCCGCAATCGGTCGATGCGTTCTTTACCGAATCCACGCGGCTGGGCACGCTGATGGTGGCGGGCAAGGTGCTGATGGACCGCAACGCGCCCGACTTCCTGCGCGATACCGCCCAGCGCGGCTATGATGAATCGCGCGCGCTGATCGACCGCTGGCATGGCAGGAACCGCCAGTTCTATGCCGTTACCCCCCGCTTCGCCCCCACCAGCACGCCTGAACAGCTTGAACTGGCCGGCGCGCTGCTGGCACAGGACGAGAGCCTGTTCATGCAGACCCATCTGGCCGAGAACCGGGCCGAGGTGGCATGGGTGGCCGAACTCTTCCCCGACAGCCGCTCCTATCTTGATGTGTATGACCGCGCGGGCCTGGTGCGCCCGCGCAGCGTGATGGGCCACGGCATTTATGTGGACGAGCACGATCTATGCCGCTGCCATGCCAGCGGCTGCGCGCTGGCGCATTGCCCCACATCCAACCTGTTCCTGGGCAGCGGGGCCTTCCGGCTGTTTGACGTCATGGATGCAAAACGCCCGGTGCGCACCGGGTTTGGCACCGATATTGGTGCAGGCACCAGCCTGTCACACCTGCAATCCATGAACGAGGCCTACAAGATCGCGCAGATGAACGGCCACCGCCTGCACCCCGTACAGGCCTTCTGGCTGGCGACACAGGGCGGCGCACAGGCGCTGCATCTTGATGGGCGGATCGGCACGGTGGCCGTGGGCATGGACGCCGACCTGTGCATTCTCGACCCGAAGGCCACGCCAGTGCAGGCCCAGCGAACGGAAATGTGCGACAGCACGGCCGATCTTCTGTTCACGCTGATGATGCTGGGCGATGACCGCAGCATCCGCGCGACCTATGCGGGCGGCACGAAGGTGCATGACCGCGAGATGGGTGGAATATAAGAAAAAAACACGCGCAATGCCGTAACCAGCCCATGCGTGATGATGCGCACGCCATCCGCGCCCTAGCGCAATGGCAGGGTTAAAGAACGATTATGGATATTTACGTCGGCTTTGATTCCGCATGGACAGATAATCAGAAAGCCCCCGGAGCCATTTGCGCTGTCAGCATCGAAAATGGGTATCCGGTGCAGTTTCATGCCCCGCAATTAGTGTCCTTTGACCAGGCGCTCGCTTTCATACAAAACGTCCGCCCTGCCTGCGGTCATGGCACCACACTCATAGCGCTGGACCAGCCGACAAGAGTGCCAAATTTGACCAGTATGCGCCCGGTAGAGCGTGTAGCGGCTTCACTCGTCAGTTGGCTTGGCGGCGGCGTACAGCCGTCCAACCGGCAAAGAAAAGGCATGTTCTGCGATGCTTCGCCAATCTGGCGCTTCCTGAACGCGCTGAAAGCACGCGAACAGCCCGAGGCGGCCCGGCTGGCAACCAACGGACTTTATCTGATCGAAGTTTTCCCGGCTCTTGCACTGGCTTCATTAGGCGACGGGTTCTTCGGGCGGTTAAGCGCCCCTAAATATAACCCGGCCCGCACAAAAAATTTTCGCCTGGACGACTGGAACCGCGTAGCGGCCACTGCCGCGCAACAGGCACATCTGCTGGGCTGCAAGGAACTGGCAGAATGGTGCCTCGCCTGTGGCAAGATCGCGCGGCCACGAAAGCAGGATCAGGACAAGCTGGACGCCGCGTTATGCGTACTGATCGCACTCCACTGGCGGCTCCGCCCGCGCGAAGAGTCCGTGCTTCTGGGCGATCTGGAAACCGGATACATGGTTTCGCCAGCCAGCCCGGAGGTGCGGGACTACCTGACGGAACCAGCCCGAAAATTTTCGGTGGCCGTCGACGGAACATTTTCCCGCGCGTGATCATGTTTTATCAAGAGATAGCGGCTCTTGCCGTTCTTGCGCGCAACAGGGCTTGCAGTCTGGCGGATGCCCTTACGCTCACCGTCAACATTCGTAAAAACAGTGCAAGGCAGTCCGCACCGCACGTCACGCCCGTGTTTCACGACCTGACGCACGCGATGGCACTGCTGCCTCAATGGCGCAAACCAGCAATTTGAATTGGGAAAAACACACGCGATGCAGTGGCGGAGAGGGTGGGATTCGAACCCACGGTACGCTTGCACGCACAACGGTTTTCGAGACCGCCCCGTTCGACCGCTCCGGCACCTCTCCAACTGCACGCGGTGATGCAGCGGCTTATAGGGTGGCACGCGCCCCCACGCAAGGGGTCTTTTTGCGCTATTCAACGGCGCCATAAAAATATTGACCTCGCCCCCCGCAGCCAGTAAAAGCCCGCATTCACCCCGCGCGGACGGGGCGCCGCTGCAATGTGGCCAATAGAAAAAAGCGACTGGGCCGTGCCGCCTGCATTCCCGCAATGCCGCGCACGCCAAGAGATCGGAAAGATAGATAGAGAATGTTTGCAGTTATCCGTACCGGCGGTAAGCAGTACCGCGTTGCGAAAGATGCCGTCCTGAAGGTTGAGAAGCTGGAAGCCGAAGCCGGCGCCACCATCACGTTCGACCAGGTTCTCGCCGTTGGTGGCGAAAGCGGCACGACCATTGGCGCGCCCACCGTCAAGGGTGCGACCGTCACGGCAACCGTGATCGCGCAGGACCGCCTGGCCAAGGTCATCATCTTCAAGAAGCGCCGCCGGCAGAACAGCCGCCGCAAGAATGGCCACCGCCAGCCGGTGACCGTGGTGCGCATCTCCGCGATCAACGCCGCCTGATCCCTCTCCGGGCCCTGGGTCCGGGCAGGTTCGATCAGAGATTTCAGTTTTAAGGAGTTCAGGCAATGGCACAAAAAAAGGCAGGCGGTTCGTCCCGTAACGGGCGCGATAGCGCCGGGCGTCGTCTTGGCGTCAAGAAGTTTGGCGGCGAAAGCGTCGTCGCAGGCAACATCATCGTGCGCCAGCGCGGCACGAAGATGAAGCCCGGTGTGAATGTTGGCGTTGGCCGCGACCACACCCTGTTTTCCCTCGTGGATGGCCATGTGAAGTTCGTGCGCCGCGCTGAAGGCCGCGTGCACGTTTCCGTGGAAGCCCTGCCGCTGGCAGCGGAATAAGGCACGCGCCTTAGCCACGACGGGATTACCCGAATTGAAGGGGGCGGTCATTCTGGCCGCCCCCTTTTTCGTATGACGCCAGCACGCCATTTTCTGGTATCATGCATGCATACGGGGCACGCATTCTCGCCCCAACCGGATCGCAGGCAATGAAGTTTCTTGACCAGGCCAAAATCTATGTAAAATCCGGCGACGGGGGCGACGGTGTCGTGGCCTTCCGCCGTGAGAAGTATATCGAATTTGGCGGTCCGGACGGTGGCAATGGCGGCCGTGGCGGCGACATCATCTTCGAGGCGGTCGACAACCTCAATACCCTGATCGATTTTCGCTACACCCAGCATTTCCGCGCGCGCAAGGGCGGCAATGGCGCAGGCTCCGACCGCACGGGTGCCGCCGCCGAGACGGTGGTGATCAAGGTGCCCATCGGCACCCAGATCTTTGATGAAGACCGCGAGACCATGCTCGGCGACCTTGATGTGGCGGGCAAGCGGCTGCTTTTGTGCCGTGGCGGTGATGGCGGGCGCGGCAACGCGCACTTCAAGACCAGCACCAACCGCGCCCCGCGCCGGGCCGACAAGGGCTGGCCGGGCGAGGAACGCTGGGTGTGGCTGCGGCTCAAGCTGATTGCCGATGTGGGGCTGGTTGGCCTGCCCAATGCGGGCAAGTCCACCTTCCTGTCCACCGTATCGGCCGCCCGGCCCAAGATTGCGGATTATCCGTTTACCACGCTGCACCCGCAGCTTGGCGTGGTGCGCCTGTCGGTGACGGAAGAATTCGTGATTGCCGACATTCCCGGCCTGATCGAGGGCGCGCATGAAGGCAGCGGGCTGGGCGACCGGTTCCTGGGCCATGTCGAGCGCTGCGCGGTGCTGCTGCACCTGATCGATGGCACGGCGGAAACGGAGGAGGTGGTGGCCGCATGGCGCACCATCCGCCACGAACTGCGCGAATATGGCGGCGGCCTGGCCGACAAGCCCGAGATCATCGTGCTGAACAAGATCGACGCCCTGCTGCCCGAGGAAATCGAGGAGCGTGTCACCGCCCTTGAGCAGGCAAGCGGGCAGAAAATCATGATCATGTCGTCGGTTGCGCACATGCATGTCGATACCGTGCTGCGCCGCCTGCAAGATGACGTGACGCGCGACCGCGCCGAGCAGGCCGAACAGCACAAAGCGGAGACCCCCGAGGCATGACCGAGACCGCCCTGCCCCAGCTCAGCCATGCGCGGCGCGTTGTCATCAAGATTGGCAGCGCCCTGATCGTGGACCCGCAGCAGGCGGCCCCCCGCCAGCCCTGGCTGGACAGCGTGGCGCAGGACATCGCGGCCCTGCGCGCGCAGGGCACGGAAGTCGTTGTCGTCTCATCGGGTGCGATTGCGCTGGCGCGCCACCAGCTCGGGCTGACGCGCCCCGTGCTGCGGCTGGAGGAAAAACAGGCCGCCGCCTCCGTTGGCCAGATCCGGCTGGCGCAGGCCTGGACCGATGCGCTCTCGCGCTTCGACATAACAGCGGCCCAGCTCCTGCTCACCCCTGATGATACCGAAAACCGCAACCGCTACCTCAATGCGCGGGCCTCGCTCAACACGCTGCTCGGCCTGGGCTGCGTGCCGATCATCAACGAGAACGACGCCATCGCCACCACCGAGATCCGCTTTGGCGATAACGACCGCCTTGGCGCGCGCGTGGCCGAGATGATCAATGCCGACCAGCTTGTGCTGCTGTCGGATATTGACGGCCTGTACACCGCCGACCCCCGCACCAACCCCGATGCCCGGCACCTGCCCGTGATCGCGGAGCTGACCACCAGCATCGAGGCCATGGGGGGCGCGCCCCCGCCGGGCTACTCCTCGGGCGGCATGCGCACCAAGCTCATGGCGGCCCGCATCGCCACCCAGGCAGGCTGCGCCATGGCCATTGCAAAAGGCGAAGGGCTGCACCCGCTTGCCCGCCTGCGCGATGGCGGGCGCTGCACGTGGTTCCTGCCCGCAGCCGATGCCCGCTCGGCACGCAAGAACTGGATTGCAGGCAGCCTGACCCCCGCGGGCCAGGCGGTGATTGATGATGGCGCGGTGCGGGCGCTGGCAGGCGGCTCTTCCCTGCTGCCCGCAGGCGTGACCGACGTGACCGGCGATTTTGATCGTGGCGACATGATTGCGGTGGTGGACCGGAGCGGGCAGAAAATTGCCTGCGGGCTGGCCGCCTACGCGGCGGACGAGGCAAGGCGCATCGCGGGCCACCAGTCAGATGAGATCGAGACCCTGCTGGGCTGGCAGGGTGCGGATGAACTGATCCACCGCGATGATCTCGTGCTGCTGGCAAAAATGGAAAGCCTGATGGGCTGACCCGGCCACCAAGCCGCCTGTAAAAACAGAAGTTTTTGGTGAAGCTTTTTTCAAAAAGCTTCAAAACCATCCCGACCTTTAAAAAACGACGCCCTCACGCCGCGCTCATTCAGGGCGCGGCGGCCAGCGCAGGGTAGGCTCGGCGCGCGCGCGGCGCTCAGGCTGCCAGACCGAAGCCCGGACCGGGCGCACAGGCGTTACACGCGGGGCGGCAGGCCGCACCGGTTCACGGCTCCACTCCGCCAGGCCGGGTTCCGCCTCGGCATCATAGGATGGCTCGGGGCGACGGGGCACGTAAGGCTGGGCGGGCGCTGGCCCACGCGGCGGCGGCGGCCAGCCATCGTCTTCCGCAGGCCCGCGCTGTGCCGGCATGGGGGCAGGCTCAACAGGCCGGGAGGGCGGCGGAGCGGGCTGGGCACGCGGCACGCGGTGTTCATAAGCGGGGATGTCACGCGCATCGCCCCTTGCCTCCCCCCTGTCCGCAGGCGGCGCAGGGGGTGCGGGCTCCCACACGGGGGCCGCATCGACTGGCGTGGGCGCCCGGTCGGCCAGCGCATCTGCCGCGACCGGGGGCCGTGCCGCCTGTTGTCCATTGAGGCCCAGCGCCAGCACGCGCAGCTCGGCCTGCAGGTCATCAAGCTGGATGGCCAGGTTATCAAGCCGCCCCTTTACGCCAAACACGGCAAACGGCACCAGCATCCACAACAGGGTGAACAGCATGCCGCCCACCAGCAGCACGGCCTGCGCCCATGCGGGCATCCATTGCGGGAAAAGCGATGACATCATGCAGCGTGCAACCTGAACGGACAGTGTGCCCCGGCACGGCCATGGCCAGCCCACGCACCGGCCGGAAAGGGCGTTGGAAGGACGATCCTACAACCTATGCGGGTTACATGCCAAGCGCGCGGCGGTAGATGTCGAGCAGGGTTTCCTGCTCCTCCACTTCCGCCGGTTCCTGCTTGCGCAGGCGGATGATCTGGCGGATCACCTTCACGTCAAAGCCTGCTGACTTCGCCTCGGTGAAAATATCCTTGATATCGCCCGCAAGCGCCTTGCGCTCTTCCTCCAGCCGCTCAACGCGTTCGATGATGCTGCGCAGGCGATCGGCTGCGATACCACCAACAGCGGCGGGGTTGTCGTCCGCCTCGAAATTGTCAGCATTCATGGCAGGTTTCTCCAGATATCGTGATTGCGCCGTTCCCGCCCGCGCGCACATGAAGGGAATGTCACTAGGCGACGGGATGGAACGGCGGGATTATCGCGCCACCGCCCGCTGGTCAATGCCAACTTGACAGGCCGGAGAGCCGGGCCGTAATCGAAGCTGCACCCCATATGCCGCTTTCGCGTCATGTCCGCATACGTCAAGCATGCCCGCCCGGCCATGCGGGGCACCAGATACAGGCAGGAGGCCCACGTTCGATGGCACATCTTCCCCCCGTTGATACCTTTGACTACATCGTTTTCGGCGGAACGGGCGACCTGACCATGCGCAAGCTGCTGCCTGCGCTGTATCACCGCTACCGTGACGGGCAGATCCCCGATGCCTCGCGCATCATCGGCACCGCGCGCTCGCCGCTCTCGCGCGCGGACTACCAGCAGCGCGCAACAGAAGCCCTGCACGAGCACGTCAAGCCCGAGGCGCTGGACGAGGCAACGGTGCAGCGCTTCGTGAACATGGTGCATTACGTGAGCCTGAACGGCGCACAGGCCGATAGCGACTGGCCTACCCTCAAGACCCTGCTCGACGCGGTGCCCGCAACGCGCATCCGGGTTTACTACCTTGCCACCTCGCCCGCGCTGTATGGCCAGATCTGCGAGAACCTGAGCCGCGAGGGGCTGGTGACCGAACAGTCGCGCGTGGTGCTGGAAAAACCCATCGGCACCGATCTCGCCAGCGCCGAGGCCATCAATGACAGCGTGGGCCGCCACTTCCCCGAGAACCATATCTTCCGCATCGACCATTATCTGGGCAAGGAGACGGTGCAGAACCTGATTGCGCTGCGCTTTGCCAACCCGGTGTTCGAGCGGCTGTGGACGTGCGACGCCATCGAATACGTGCAGATCACGGCCGCCGAGACCGTGGGCGTGGAAGGGCGCGGCGCGTATTACGACCGCTCGGGCGCGCTGCGCGACATGATCCAGAACCACCTGTTGCAGGTGCTGTGCCTCGTGGCGATGGACCCGCCGGTCTCGCTCGAAGCCGACAGCGTGCGCAACGAGAAGCTCAAGGTGCTGCACGCGCTCAAGCCCATCTCGGCCGATGACGTGGCCATCTATACCTCCCGCGGGCAGTACATGCGCGGCACCATTGGCGAGCGCACGGTAGGCAGCTACCTTGAAGACCTTGGCGAAGGCGTGACCAGCGAGACGGAAACCTTCGTGGCGCTGAAAGCCGAGATCCTGACCTGGCGGTGGGGCAACGTGCCGTTCTACCTGCGCTCGGGCAAGCGCATGGCGGAAAAGTCGAGCGAGATCGTGATCCAGTTCAAGTCGGCCCCGTGCTCGATCTTTAGCAACAATCCCGAACCCAACCGCCTGATCATCCGCATCCAGCCCGATGAAGGGGTGATGCTGTCCGTCTCGACCAAGGACCCCACCCCTACCGACAGCCTGGCCCTGCGCCAGGCCGACATCAACATCGAGTTCGAGAAAGCCTTCAACATCCGCTACCCCGATGCCTATGAGCGCCTTTTGCTCGATGTGGTGCGCGGCGACCCGATCCTGTTCATCCGCCGCGACGAGGTGGCTGCCGCATGGCGCTGGATCGACCCCATCGAGCAGGGCTGGCGCGAGAACAAGGCCCCGCTCGAACCCTATGCCGCGGGCACATGGGGCCCGGAAGGGGCGCGTAACCTGCTCTCGCAGTCGGGCCATCTGTGGCACGAGGACATGAAGAAATAACCGCCGCATGAGCAATGAAACCCCACCCTCCCCACCGCGCCTGAGCCGCAGGCGTGCGCCGGTTACGCTCAAGCAGCGCATCATCCGCCGCGTGCTCATGCTCATCCCCATGGCGGCCCTCGTCATCCTCGTGGGCCGCATGGGGTGGCTGGACCAGGCCGCCGACAAGCTGACCTTCTCGCGCACGAGTTGGTTCGACAACACGGCCCTCGTGGAGCACTTCCGCACCATCGTCACCCATAACGGCATGACGGCGGATGCGAAGGACTGCCTGCTGTTTGTGGTCAATGGCAACGACCCGGCCGATGCCACCCGCATTCAGGTCATGGAAAAGCATTCCGGCAAATGCCCCGGTGACCGTAATACGCTGCCGCTGCTGTTCACGCTGCGCATCGACCGGCTGGACCAGAAAGCGCTGACCGACTGGCAGTCACCCGGCATGTTCCACCCGCTGCCCTGAAAAGGGCAGCGATTATTTTCTCCGGCCGAGAGAATGATAAAGATCAGCCACGCAAAATCCATGCCGTCCCAAAAGGAAATAGCGGCAGTGGAGGCTGGTATCGATGCCATTTTCAATAACGAATATCTACAGTTCATCAGGCGGCATAACGGCGCTGAAATCAGGAATGGATATTATGACATTCCCGAACAGCAAAGTTCTTATGTTTGATATTTTATAGAAATAGAAGACATAGCCAATCATGCCTCCGTCATGGCAGACGACGAGACATCACAATATTTCTTTCCATTTGCGCTTGGCAGCGGCGGCGCATACTTTCTGATGAAAAAGAAAGGCGACGCTTGTATATATTATTATGATAGCGACTACATGGACAATGAGGCGATATCGAAAATTGCCCAAGGTTTCAATGTGTTCATGAATAATATCAAAAGCAATACTGAAATTAAAATAGAAGGCACCCATAAGGTCGTGCAGGGTACTACAAGGAAGCCCTGATACCGCGCCCGCTTCAGCCCGGATGTCCTGATCAAAGCCGCTTCCCCGGAAACTGCCCCTGTTTTTCAGCCCTGCCCCCGCAGCACGCGCCGCAGGGCATGGGCGCCATATTTTATGGCAGCACGGCCAGCGGGCAGAAAGGCGTAGAAATTGAGGAACCCATGCACCGTGCCGCGCCAGGTGCGGGTTTCGGCCCGGCCTCCCGCCTGCTGCAGGGCGTGGGCGTAGCCGGTGCCTTCATCATGCAAAGGGTCGCATTGCGCCAGCCCGATCACGGCAGGCGGCAGGCCAGCGAGCGAGGACGCGAAAATGGGCGCGAGCCGCGGGTCATGCAGGTCCGCTGGCGTGCGGATATACTGCTCGGCATACCATTCCATCAGCTTGGTGGAGAGCATGTAGCCCGTGGCATAGGCCTCGCGGGAGGGCACGTCACGCTCCCCATACAGCGAAGGGTAATAGAGCAGTTGCATGGCAAGCGCCGGGCCGCCCCGGTCACGCGCCATCTGGGCCAGCACGGCAGCCAGCGTGCCGCCCGCGCTGTCACCCGCAACAGCAATCGGCCCGCCCCAGCGATGCGCCACGCCCGCCAGCCACTGCAATGCCGCCCAGCAATCCTCCACCGCATGGGGAAAGCGGTTCTCGGGGGCCAGGCTGTAATCGATGGACAGCACCGCCGCCCCTGACTGCCGCGCCAGCCTGCAGCATATGCCGTGATGCGAGTTCAGCCCGCAATGCACATACCCGCCCCCATGCATGAACAGCACCACCCCATGCACCCGCCCATAGGGCACATAAAGCCGGGCGGCCAGCAGGCCGTCACGCCCCGGCACGCGGCAGTCGATCACGCGCCGCACCTGCAGCGAGGACAGCCCCATGGGAAAACATGGGCGGTCGAGCTTGCGGCGCATGTCCTCCAGCGTGTGGGGCTCGATGTTACGCCGCTGCGCGTGCCACCAGTGCATGCCGCCCAGCAAGGCGCGGGTGAGCAGGCCAGGGCGGGATGCGGCGGTTGAATCGGGCATGGAGCGCCTTTCCGGCAGGAAAACGGATTGAAAGAACACAGGCCCCTCATTTATCGCTTGACGCTGCGCGCATGCACCGCCAGTTTCCGCATGCCAGACGGTCGGACGGTCGCTGCCACGTGGTCATACACGTGATGGAGGAAAGTCCGGGCTCCACGGAAAAACGGTGCCGGCTAACGGCCGGCGGGGGCGACCCCAGGGACAGTGCCACAGAAAACAGACCGCCCTCACGGCGGCGCGCGCAGCAATGCGGGCGACGTTGGGGGCAAGGGTGAAACGGTGCGGCAAGAGCGCACCGCATGCATGGTAACATGGATGGCAGGGCAAACCCCACCGGGAGCAAGACCGAATAGGAACGGCGGATGGGCCGCAAGGCGCCATCAGGGGTTTTTCCGCCCTGTCGTTCGGGTTGGTCGCGTCAGGTGCGCAGCAATGCGCATCGCAGAGGAATGATCGTCCCGCCCCGCAAGGGGCGGACAGAACCCGGCTTACAGACCGTCTGGCATTTTCCCCAATCCTGTGAATTCAACCGCTTTGGGCGGGGCGCTCTACCCAGAGTTGTTTACAAGTATTAACGCTAAAGAACAAACCATAAACAAGGCACATTCCCGCCATATTGCGTGCGCCTGGTACGGTTTTACATGCCGCCTCACTCACCTGTGCTGCAATAACGGTATTTTTCGACCATCTTTCCTGCATCTTTAATTGACCCCCCATAAAATCCCATGTTATCCCATGCTCACACCAGATTCAGAAAGGGGCGCGGTCACAGGCGCCACGGGGGCTGATCACTGGGTTTTCTAAATTTGCCGAGGGAGGGCATCGCGCAGCGTGAGTGTATTCCTGGGCACACACCAGAACCGGCTGGATGCAAAAGGGCGCGTTTCCATTCCCTCCGCATTCCGTGCCGCGCTGCGTGCCCGGGCCAAATCGGGCGAGCCGCTGGCCATCCTGCGTCCGTCCCATCTGCATCCCTGCCTCGAGGCATGGCCCGCTGATGCTTTTGCCGCACTGACCCGCCCGCTGGATGAAATGGACATTTTTTCCGAAGATCACGACGACCTGGCCACCGCCCTGTATGCCGATGCCTATCCGTTCGAGGCGGACCGCGAAGGCCGCATCCTGCTGCCCGAATCCCTGCGCGCCCATGCGGGCCTGACCGACCAGGCCACCTTCATGGGGCTGGGCCGTACCTTCCAAATATGGGAGCCGCAGGCAGCGAGCGCCCGCCGGGCCGATGCCCGCCTGCGCGCCCGCGGCCTCACCGCTGGCCGGGGCATGCCGCCCGCCACGGACACGCCGTCATGAACGGCCCCTTCCCCCCGCACGACCCCGGCCATGTACCCGTAATGCTGGCCGAGGTGATGGAATACCTCGCCCCGCATGATGGCGGCCGTTACGTGGATGGCACCTTTGGCGGTGGCGGCTACGCGCGCGCCATCCTGGCCAGCAGCAACTGCCAGTTGTGGGGCATCGACCGCGACCCCGCTGCCATCGCGCGTGGCGCGGCCCTTGCCCCCACCTTCCCCGATGGGCATAGCGGCACGCGGCTACACCTGCTTCATGGCGGCTTTGCCGACATGGCGGCCCTGCTGGCTGAAGGGGGCGTGGCGAAGGTGGACGGCATCGTGCTCGATCTTGGCGTGTCGTCCTACCAGATCGACGAGGCCGAGCGCGGCTTCTCCTTCCGCATGGATGGCCCGCTGGACATGCGCATGAATGACACGGGACCGACGGCAGCCGACGTGGTCAATACCCTGCCCGAGGAGGAACTGGCCGATATCATCTACCATTATGGCGAGGAGCGCCTGTCGCGCCGGGTGGCGCGCGCCATCGTGAGCGCCCGCGCCGAGGCCCCGCTGCTGCGCACGACCCAGCTGGCCGACGTGGTGCGCTCGGTCGTGCGCCCCGACCGTTCGGGCATCGACCCCGCCACCCGCACGTTCCAGGGGCTGCGCATTCACGTCAATGACGAGCTGGGCCAGATCCGCGCCGTGCTGGAACAGGCCCCCGCCCTGCTGGCGCCAGGCGGGCGGCTGGTTGTCGTCTCGTTCCATTCGCTGGAGGACAGGCTGGTCAAGCAGGCCATGCTGCGCGCGGCAGGCCGCGTGCCCGCCCCCTCCCGCCATGACCCCCGCGCCATGACCGAGCGCGCGGGCCCCACCGGATTCAGGCTCCTGACCGGACGCCCCATCCGGCCGGGCGCGGAAGAAACCCACCGTAATCCACGTGCACGCAGCGCAAGACTGCGCGCGATGGAATGCATTGCCTCCCCATCCATCGCAGCATCGGAACCTGCCGCATGAGTCGGTTTGTAACGTTTTTCTTTGCCATGGTGGCGGCCGTGTCCGGCCTGTTCCTTTATAACAAGAAACAGCAGACCACAGCACTCGACCACCAGATTGCCCAGATCGTGGAGCAGACGGAGCGCACCCGCGCGCAGACCGCCATGCTGCGCGCCGAATGGGCCATGCTGAACCAGCCCGACCGGCTTGGCACGCTGGCCAGCCGTTATGACAAGGGGCTCCAGCCCGTCTCGCCCACGCAGTTCGTGCAGATGTCGGCCCTCGGCACCCACCTGCCGCCTGTTGGCGTGCCCTCGCACCACCCCCTGCCCGCCCCCCGCGCCACGATGGTCGCAACCCTTGCCGCCGATCATGTTGCCCCTGCGCCCGTGCATGAGGCCGTGACAGCCCTGCCCGCAATTGCAGCCCCCGCAACGCCGGCCCATATCGAGCACGCCATGGCGGCCCTCCCGCCCCGCCACAGCGAACCGGCTGCCCAGCATGACGGGCTGGCCCGCACCATGGCCCAGATCGAGCCGCGCGCGCCCGTGCATGCCGCCGCCCCCGAGCACGCCCGCCTGCCCGAGCGCATGGCGGCCGCCGAGCCCGTGCACCTGCCACCCAGCCCGCGTGAGAGCATGATCACCCCTGCCCACATGGCCGCTGCAAGCTACCACCCGCGTAGCCAGAACATAGCCGAGGCGGCATGGCGCCCCACCGCACCGCCGCGCATGGGCGGCAGTTCTCTGGGCACGCCGCATGTAACGAGCCTGCCGCCGCCGGTGCCTGTCAGCAACTGATCGCCCTTTTCCTACCGGCCCTGTAGCCCGGAACCCGTATGCAAAATCCTTCGAGCAACCAGCCAGACAGAGGTGGACAGGCTCCCCCCGGGGGGAGCCTGCGCACGCTTATGGCGCAGGACCGCATGCATGCGCGGCTGGTGGTTGTGGCCGGGGGGTTCTGCCTGCTGTTCTCAGCCATTGCGCTCAAGCTGACACTGGCCACGATCATCAACCCCCTGCCGCCACAACAGCAGCAGATCGCGCCGCAGGTGCCCCCCATCCCCAAAAGCGACCCCAAGGGGATGATCGCGGGCGACGTGGTGCTGCCACAGGTGCACCGGGCCTCGGTCACCGACCGCAACGGGCAGGTGCTGGCCATGTCGCTGCCAGTTGCCCAGGTCTATGCCAACCCGCAGGAAATGATCGACGCGAGTGATGCCGCCCACCGCCTCAAGCAGGCCCTGCCCAGCCTGGACGAGGCCGAGACAAAGCGCCGCCTGTCGCTGAACAAGCAGTTCGTCTATCTGGCGCGTGACATCTCGCCCGCGCAGGAACTTGCCATCAACAACCTCGGCATTCCCGGCATCTATTTCGAACCCGGCGAGCGCCGCCGCTACCCCATGGGCCGCGTGGCCGCCCACATCCTGGGCGGGGTGGATATCGATGACCACGGCGTGGCCGGCATCGAGCGGTATTTTGACAAGCGCCTTGATGGCGACAGCCAGCCCCTGCGCCTCTCACTCGACGTGCGCGTGCAGAACGTGGTGCATGACGAACTCCAGTCCGCGATGGACATGTTCCAGGCCATCGGCGCGTGCGCCATCGTGATGGACGTGCATACCGGCGAGATCATCACCATGGTCAGCCTGCCCGATTATGACGCCAACGACTTTGGCCGCGCTGCCGCCGATTCACGCTTCAACCGCGCCGTGACGGGCATGTACGAGCCCGGCTCGACCTTCAAGCTCCAGACCGTGGCCATGGCACTGCAGGAAGGCGTTGCCCATATCTGGGACAGTTTTTCGAGCACGCCCATCAAGATCGGCCGCTTTACCATATCGGACATGAAGAACGACCACTTCGCCCCGTGGCTGTCGCTGCCCGAGGTCATGGCCTATTCCTCCAACCCCGCCGCCGCCCATATCGCACTCGATGCGGGTGCGCCCCGCCAGCAGGAGTGGCTGCGGCGCATGGGCTTCTTCTCGCGCGTGCCGATCGAACTGCCCGAGGCCGGGCGGCCCATCATCCCTTCCGTGCATAACTGGGGGGTTTCGACCACCATGACGGTGGCGTTCGGCCATGGCGTGGCGGAACCGCCGCTTTCCATCGTGCGCGGCACGGCGGCCACGGCCAATGGCGGCTTCCTGCTCCGGCCGACCCTTGTCGCGGCCCAGAGCCCCGCCACCACGGATGCGCCCACCGATGCTGCTGCCGATACCGCCATGCCCGCGGATGCGGAGCGCCTGATCTCGGCTGCCAATTCCGACATTTTGCGCAAGATCCTGCGCCTCGACGTGGCCAAGGGCACGGGGCAGAAGGCGGAATCACCGGGCTACTACGTGGGCGGCAAGACCGGCACGGCGGAAAAGATCGGCGCGCATGGCGGCTACCTCAAGCATGTCAACGTCTCGGCCTTTACCGGCATCTTCCCCATGAACGCGCCGCGCTATGCCATCTATGTCATGCTCGACAGCCCCAAGCCCACCGCCCAGACCCATGGCTGGACCACGGCGGGGTGGAACGCGGCCCCCACGGCAGCCCACATGATAACGCGCGTCGCCCCCATGCTCGGGCTGTTCCCCGATACGCAGCATGAAGCCGCGATCGAGGCCTCGCTGGCCATTCCCATGCGGCCTGCCGTGCCGCGTGGCTACCGCGCGCTCGGGCCGGGCTACGACCCCGGCACGGCCAGGCTGCATGAGCACGAGCATGAAGCAGCGCCCCGCGCCGCCACCCGCACCCATGCCGCCCGTGACGTGACCGAGGCAACACCGGCCAGCCATGCCCTGCATGCCCGCAATGAAGCCGGGCGCGCGCCCGCCCACCACCAGCGCGAGCGGGGATGACCGGCATGAACCTGACCGAACTCCTGCACCGCGCAGGCGTGGACGCCGTGCGCGCGCTGCCTGCCACAACCGGCACCATTACCACCATCACGGCAGACAGCCGCGCCACCGGCCCCGGCGTGATCTTTGCCGCCCTGCGTGGCACGCGGGTGGATGGGCGGACCTATATTCCGCAGGCCGTGGCCAATGGCGTCGCAGCCCTGCTGGTGCAGGCTGACCCCGATTTCGTGCCGCCGCCGGGTGTTGCCTGCGTGCAGGTGGCTGACGGCCGCCGTGCGGTGGCCCTGATCGCGCGCGCACTCGCCCCGCGCCTGCCCGCCAGTATCGCGGCCATAACCGGCACCAACGGCAAGACCAGCACGGCGGAATTCCTGCGCCAGATCTGGGCGCTTCAGGGCTTGCAGGCAGGCACCATCGGCACGCTGGGCGCGGTGGCCCCCTGCCCGCTGCCTGATTGCGGCCCCGTGCTCACTACGCCCGACAGCGTGGGCCTGATGCGCCTGCTGGGCGCGATGGCGGCGGGGGGCGTGGAGCATGTCGCCATCGAGGCGTCATCGCACGGGCTGGAACAGCGCAGGCTGGATGGCATCACGCCCTATGCCGCGGGGTTCAGCAATCTCACCCACGACCATCTGGACTATCACGGCACTACCGCGCATTACCGTGCCGCCAAGCTGCGCCTGTTCGACACGATCCTGCCCGAAGGCGGCATTGCGGCCCTCAATGCGGACATGGACGGCGAGACCTGCGCTGCCGTGCGCGCCATTGCCCAACGCCGCAACCTCGTGCTGCGCACCACCGGCACGCAGGGCGAGACCCTGCGCCTACTGTCCGCCCGCGCAACGCCCATGGGGCAGGACCTGCGCATTGCCGCCCCGGCAGGGGAATGCGCGCTCAGCGTAAGACTGGTCGGGCGCTTTCAGGTCGATAACCTGCTCATGGCCGCAGCCCTTTCAGGCCGCGCGGAAGATGCGCCCGCGCGCGCACTTGCCCTCCTGCCGCACCTGCATGGCGTGCGTGGCAGGCTCGAGCGCGCCGCCGTGCTGCCGGGCGGGGCCGCCGCCTATGTCGATTTTGCCCACACGCCCGATGCCATCGCCCGCCTGCTGCACTCGCTGCGCCCCCACACGCCGGGCCGGCTGGTGATCGTGATGGGGGCGGGCGGCGACCGTGACCGGGGCAAGCGGCCCGTGATGGGCGCCACCGCCACCCAACTGGCCGACACCGTGATCGTGACCGATGATAACCCGCGCAGCGAGCCGCCTGCCGCCATTCGCGCGGCCATCATGGCGGCCAGCCCCGGCGCCATCGAGATTGGCGACCGCAAACAGGCCATTGCGGCGGGGCTGGACATGCTGGGCGCGGGCGACGTGCTGGTGGTGGCGGGCAAGGGCCATGAACAGGGGCAGATCGTGGGGGATACGGTGCTGCCATTTGATGATGCCACGGTAATCCGTGGCCTGACGGGGACTGAATGACAGTGCTATGGAGCCGCGCGGACCTTGAGGCCGCGACATCGGGGCGTTTTCCGTCATCCGGCGCAGTGACCATTGATGGCACCGGCGTCTCGATCGATACCCGCACGCTCCGGCCGGGCGATGTGTTCATTGCGCTGATTGGCGAGAACAGCAACGGGCATGCGCATGCCGCCGCAGCCCTTGCCGCGGGTGCCGCAGCCGTGGTGGCGCATGAGCCCTGCGGCGATGACCCGCGCATTCTGAAGGTGGATGACACGCTGGCCGCCCTGCAGGGCATGGCCCGTTTCGCCCGCGCGCGTTTTGCGGGCCGCATGCTCGCCGTGACCGGCAGCGTAGGCAAGACCTCGGTCAAGGACATGCTGCATGCCGCACTCAGCGCATGCGGGCCGACCCATTGCGCCGTGGCGTCATATAACAACCACTGGGGCGTGCCGCTCACGCTCGCCCGCCTGCCTGCCGCAAGTGCCTATTGCGTGTGCGAGATCGGCATGAACCATGCAGGCGAGATCGCGCCGCTCGCCGCCATGGTACGGCCCGACGTGGCGGTGGTGACCACGGTTGCCGCCTCGCATCTGGGGCTGATGGGCAGCATCGATGCCATAGCACACGAAAAGGCGGAACTCCTGCTGGCCCTGCCTGCGGGTGGCATCGCCATCCTGCCTGCCGGGATTGCAGGAAGTGACCATTTTAAATGCAATGCCGCCAAGGCAGGGGCCACGCTGTGGCGCATGGGCACCACGGCGGACTGCACGGCGCGGGTAGCAGGTGACGTGGCGCAGGATGCGCAGGGCAGCACCTTCAGCCTCACACTGCCGGGCTGGCAGGGTATGGCGCGCGTCAACGCGCCGGGGCGGCACATGGCTGACAACGCCATGCTGGCGCTGGCGGCAGCGCATGCGGCGGGCGCTGACATGGCCCGTGCCGTGGCGGGCCTTGCCACCTTCCGCCCCGGCGCCGGGCGGGGCGCACTTGCAAAGGTGATGCATGACAAGGTTGCCCTGCTGGATGAAAGCTATAATGCCTCACCGGCCTCTGTCCGTGCCGCACTCGACCTGCTCGGGCTGGTTGCCACGGGGCGGCGCATCGCCGTGCTGGGCGACATGCTTGAACTCGGCGCGTTTGCGCGGCATGAGCATGCCTCCCTCCTCCCTGCCGTCCGCGCCAACGCGGATGCTGTCTTCTGTTGCGGCCCGAATATGAAAATACTCTTTGACAGCCTGCCCCCTGCCCTACGCGGGGCCTGGGCGCCGGATTCCACCACGCTTGCCCCCCTGGTGCGCACTGCCCTGCGCGCGGGCGACACGGTCATGGTCAAGGGCAGCCTTGGCAGCCGCATGCGCCATGTCGTTGCCGCCCTGAATGCCGATGACGCCCGGGTGGGACCGGCCTGATGCTCTATGACCTGTTCGAGCACCATGCCACGGCCCATACCTCCGTGCTCAACCTGTTCCGCTACATCACGTTCCGCTCGGGCGCTGCGTGCCTGACCGCACTGGTCATCAGCCTGTGCCTGGGCAACCCGCTGATTGCGCAGCTGCGCCGCATCCAGCGCGGCGGCCAGCCCATCCGCAAGCTCGGGCCGGAGCGCCACCTGATCGAGAAGGTCGGCACCCCCACCATGGGCGGCGTGCTGATCCTGCTCTCGCTGTTCGGCTCGACCCTGCTATGGGCGGACCTGACCAACGGCTTCGTATGGGCCGTCATGCTCACCACCGCGGCCTTTGGCGCGGTGGGCTTTGCCGATGACTACCTCAAGCTCTCACGCCGCAATACCGATGGCGTGTCCAAGCGCATGCGGCTGGGCTGCGAGTTCGGGGCCTCGCTGATCGGTGGCATCTGGCTCGAGCACATGATGCCGCCCGACCTTGCCAACCACCTCGCCTTTCCGTTCGTCAAGGACCTGCTGCTGCCACTGGGCTACGCCTTTCCGCTATTCGCCATGATCACCATCACCGGCTTTGGCAACGCCGTGAACTTTACCGACGGGCTGGACGGGCTGGCCATCGTGCCGGTCATTGTGGCGGCCCTGGTGTTCGCGCTGATCTCCTACCTCGTGGGCAACCATGTGTTTGCCGACTACCTGCAACTGCACGCCGTGCCCGGCACGGGCGAGCTTGGGGTGTTCTGCTCCGCCCTTGTGGGCGCGGGGCTGGGCTTCCTGTGGTTCAACGCGCCGCCTGCCGCCGTGTTCATGGGCGATACCGGCTCGCTCGCCCTTGGTGGCGCGCTGGGCGCCGTGGCCGTTGCGGTCAAGCATGAGCTGGTGCTGTGCATCGTGGGCGGGCTGTTCGTGGTGGAAACGCTTTCGGTCATCATCCAGGTGTTCTGGTACAAGCGCACCGGGCGGCGCGTGTTCCTGATGGCGCCGCTGCACCACCATTTCGAGAAAAAGGGCTGGGCGGAATCCAAGATCGTGATCCGCTTCTGGATCGTGTCCATCGTGCTGGGGCTGTGTGGTCTGGCCACGCTGAAACTGCGGTGAGCGGCACTTTCCCCCCCACCCTGTTCGCGGGCCACCATTATGGCGTGGCGGGGCTGGGCCGTAACGGCAATGCTGCCGTTGCCGCCCTGCTGGCCATGGGGGCGAGCGTGCAGGCGTGGGATGACCGGCCCGAGGCCCGCGCGGCCCTTGCCGCCCATGAACGGCTGAAGATCGCCCCTTTTGCCAACATGCTGGGGCTCGCGGCCCTTGTGCTTTCGCCCGGCATTCCGCACCACCTGCCCAGCCCGCACCCGCTGGCGAGCATGGCGATGGATGCGGGCGTGCCGATCCTGTCCGATGCCGAACTACTGTTCCGCGCGGTGCGGGCAGCGGGCGGGCGGGCGCGTTTCGCGGGCATTACCGGCACCAATGGCAAGTCCACCACCACCGTGCTGCTGGCGCACATGCTGGCATGTGGCGGCATTCCGGTAGCGGCTGGTGGCAACCTCGGCCCGGCCGCCCTCAGCCTGCCGCTTTTGCCCGATGATGGGGTGTACGTTCTCGAAATGTCATCGTACATGCTCGAACGGCTGGAACGGCTGCATTTCGATGCCGCCTGCCTGCTCAACCTCACCCCCGACCACCTCGACCGCCATGGCGACATGACCGGCTACACGCGGGCCAAGATGCATGTATTCGACCATCAGGGGCCGGGTGACCTGGCGGTGCTGGGCGCCACCCTGCCCAATTACGCCAGCCTGAACCGCCAGCTTGCGCCCACCCGCACGACCGTGGCCTGCATCAGCGGCGCGGACATACCGCAATGCGATTTCTATTGCACGCCACAGGCGCTGTGCGACCGCCACGGCGTAATTGCCGACCTGACCCATGTGCCCGACCTGCCCGGCACCCATAACCGCGAGAACGCGGCCGCCGCCGCCGCCATGGCGCTGCATCTGGGCCTGCCGCGGGCTGCGGTGGAGGGCGCGCTGCGCAGCTTCAGCGCACTGGACCACCGGCAGAAAACGGTAGGCAGCGTGGAGGGCATCCGCTTCATCAATGACAGCAAGGCCACCAATGCCGATGCCACGGCCCGCGCGCTGGCCTGCCATGAGCGCATGGTGTGGATTGCAGGCGGCACGGCCAAGGCGGGCGGGATCGAGCCGCTTGCGCCCCTGTTCGGGCGCGTGGCGCTGGCGCTCCTGATCGGGCGCGACGCGCCGGTGCTGGCCCGGACCCTTGCGCAGTACAAGGTGCCGTGCCGCATTGTCGAAACCCTCGAGCGCGCCGTGCCCGAGGCGCGGGAGGCCGCCCGCGCGCTGGGCGTGGACGTGGTGATGCTCTCGCCCGCCTGCGCAAGCTTTGACCAGTTCAGCGGTTTTGAAGCCCGTGGCGCGCGGTTTGCAGCCCTTGTGCAGGCCCTTGCGGCCGACCCGGAGGGCACCCGCGCGCAATGAGCAACCTGTCGCGCATAAACACCTCGCACCTGGCGCGATGGTGGCGGAGCATAGACCGGGTCACGCTGATCTGCGTGGGTATCCTGATCGGGTTCGGCTATATCCTCATGCTGGCGGCAAGCCCGGCGGTGGCGGTGCGCATTGGTGCCTCGCGCGACATGTTCATTTTCAAGCAGGTCGTCTTTCTGGTGCTTGCGGCCGTCATCGTATGCGCAACCTCCCTGCTTTCGCTGCGCGGGGTGCGGCTGATGGGGTGGATCGGCTTCGCACTTGCACTTGGCGCCACCTTCATGACCCTTGTGCATGGCATCGAGATCAAGGGCGCGCGGCGGTGGATCGCGCTGCCCATGATGTCGGTCCAGCCCTCCGAATTCCTCAAGCCTTTCTTTGCCGTGGTCACCGCCTGGCTGCTGACCGAGCGCAGGACGCGACCGTATCTGCCCGGCCTGCTGGTAGCGCTGGGGCTGTTCGCGCTCGTGCTGCTGCTGCTCAAGTCGCAGCCCGATATCGGCATGCTGAGCGTGATCACCACCGTGTTCCTGGCGCAGCTCTTTGTCGATGGGCTGAGCCTGTTCCTGGTCGGCGCGGGCGTGGCCAGCATGGTGGCGGCGTTCATTGGCGCGTATATGGTTTTTCCGCACGTGCGCTCGCGCGTGGAGCGCTTCCTGCACCCCGCCGTGGGTGACCATTACCAGATCGACACGGCACTACGCGCTTTTGGCAATGGCGGCCTGCTGGGGCGCGGGCCGGGCGAAGGCCGGGTGAAGGACCTGCTGCCCGATGCGCATGCCGATTTCGTGTTCGCGGTGGCGGGCGAGGAATTCGGCATGCTGGTATGCCTGTTCATTATTGGCGTGTTCGCCACCATCGTCATCCGCACGCTGCTCAAGCTGCTGCGCGAGAACGATCCCTTCATTGCGGTGGCAACGGCGGGGCTGGTGACGGGCTTCGGGCTGCAGGCCTTTGTCAACATGGGCTCGACGCTGCACCTCATCCCGACCAAGGGCATGACACTGCCGTTCATTTCCTATGGCGGTTCATCGGCCATGTCGGTGGCGCTGACCATCGGGCTGGTGCTGGCGCTGACCCGCAACCGGCCCAACGAGACCCGCTTCGGGCAGTTTACGCCAGCCCCTTCCCCCGCACCGAGAGGATCGTCATGACCCAACACTGCATTGCCATCGCAGCCGGGGGCACCGGCGGCCACTTCTTCCCTGCCGAGGCGCTGGCCTGCGAGCTGGTGCGCCGGGGGCATGACATCATGCTCATGACCGACCAGCGCGCGGGCGGGCGCAACAGTGGCGTTTTTGCAGGCCGCCAGCAGTTCGTCCTGCCGGGCGCTGGCATTGCCGGTCGTGGCCTGGTGCGGGCCAGCCGGGCGGCGCTGGCGCTGGCGCGGGGCACGATGCAGGCACGCGGCATTATTGGCCGCATCCGTCCTGCCGCCATCATCGGCTTTGGCGGCTACCCTTCCGTGCCGCCGCTGCTTGGCGGCTGGCTGCTGGGCAAAAGCCGCCGCCCGCTTCTGTTCATTCATGAAGGCAATGCGGTGCTGGGCAAGGCCAATGGCTTCCTGGCCCCGCGCATGGATGGCATTGCCACCTCCTTCCCCACCGTGGCAGGCGTACCCGCGGGCGTGCCCACAACGCTCACCGGCATGCCGGTGCGGCCTGACATCGCGGCACTGGGCGGGGAAGGCTATGAACCCTCCAACGGCGTGCTCAACCTTTTGGTGTGGGGCGGCTCGCTCGGCGCGCGCGTGTTCAGCGACGTGGTGCCCGAAGCCCTCGCCGCCCTGCCGCCTGCGCTGCGCGCGCGGCTGCAGGTCACCCAGCAGGCCCGCGCGGAGGATGTAGCGCGCGTGCAGGCAGCCTATAAAACGGCGGGCATTCCCGCCACCATAGCGCCTTTCCTTGATGACGTGCCCGGCCTGCTGCGCGCAGCACATCTGGTGATTGGCCGCGCGGGTGGCTCATCGGTGGCGGAACTGGCGGTGGCGGGCCGCCCTGCCCTGCTGGTGCCACTGCCCATTGCCGCGCGTGATGAACAGGGCGCCAACGCGCAGGCGCTGGTTGATGCGGGGGCTGCGTGGATGATCCGCCAGCCTGATTTTACCGCCCCGGCACTCACGCAGCGCCTGACCACCCTGCTGGCTGACCGCGACCTGCTGGCCCGCACGGCGCAGGCCGCAAGCCGCCTTGGCCGCCCTGATGCCGCCCGCCTTCTGGCCGATATGATAGAAGCCCGCTTGCCTGACACGCCCCGCACCGCTTAATTCCCGGCAGCGCGAATACGGAGACCTGAGTAGATGAGAGCCCTGCCCCTTTCGATTGGCACCATTCATTTCGTCGGCATTGGCGGAATTGGCATGTCCGGCATTGCCGAAGTGCTGCACATGCTTGGCTATGCGGTGCAGGGCTCCGACATTGCCGAGAGCGCAAATGTAGCCCGCCTGCGTGCCGCCGGCATTCCTGTCACCATTGGCCACGACGCGGCCAATCTTGGCGGGGCGCAGGTGGTGGTGACCTCCACCGCCGTCAAGCGCGACAACCCCGAGGTGGTGGCGGCGCGCACGCGGCTGATCCCGGTGGTGCGCCGCGCCGAGATGCTGGCCGAGCTGATGCGCCTGCGCTGGTCGGTGGCTGTTGGCGGCACGCATGGCAAGACCACCACCACCAGCCTTGTCGCCGCCGTGCTTGAAGCGGCCAAGCTCGACCCCACGGTCATCAATGGCGGCATCATCGAGGCCTACGGCACCAACACCCGCATGGGCCTGAGCGACTGGATGGTGGTCGAGGCCGATGAGAGCGATGGCTCGTTCCTGCGCCTGCCCTCGGTCATTACGGTCGTGACCAACATGGACCCCGAGCACCTCGACCACTGGGGCACGGAAGAGGCGATGCAGGCGGCGTATGACCAGTTTGTCTCGAACATTCCGTTCTATGGCTTTGCCGTGCTGTGCATCGACCACCCTGCCGTGCAGCAGATGATCCCGCGCCTGTCCGACCACCGCATCATCACCTATGGCTTCTCGCCGCAGGCGGATGTGCGCGCCGAGAAGGTGATTACCGACAAGCTCGGCGCCACCTTCGAGGTCGTGATCACCAACCGCAACCGCAACCGCTCGCGCCGGGCGGGGCCGTTCCGCCTGCCCATGCTGGGCCACCATAACGTGCAAAACGCGCTGGCGGCGATTGCGGTGGGCACCGAGATGGAAATCGACGATGCCACCATCCGCTCGGCCTTTGCCGCCTTCCGTGGCGTCAAGCGCCGTTTCACCCGCACGGGCGAGACCGGGGGCATCACCATCATCGATGATTACGGCCACCACCCCGTCGAGATCGCCGCCGTGCTGAAAGCGGCACGGCAGGCCGGGGCGGGTAACGTGATCGCGGTGATGCAGCCGCACCGTTATTCACGCCTCAAGAGCCTTTTCAACGAGTTCTGCACCTGCATGAACGATGCGGGCACGGTCATCATTGCCGATGTGTATGCCGCCGGCGAGCAGCCGATCGAGGGCATCGACCGCGATGCGCTGGTCGAGGGCCTGCGCGAGCGCGGGCACCGCTCTGTCGTGCCGCTGCCCGGGCCGGAGCACCTGGCGGAAATGATCAACGCCATCGCCCGCCCCGGTGACTTCGTGGTGTGCCTTGGCGCAGGCAGCATCACCAACTGGGCGCAGGCGCTGCCCGCCCAGCTTGCGGAACTGCAGGGCATTGCCCATGCCCCCGCCCAGAAGGCGGATGCCAGTTCATGACGGCCACGCCCGCCACCGCCCTGCCGCAATGGGCGCAGGTCCTGGACACGGAGGGCTTTCGCCCCCGTGGCCGCCTGACCCCGCAGGCCGCCCTTGGCCCGCGCACGTGGTTCCGCGTGGGGGGGGCTGCCGAGCTTCTGTTCCAGCCCGCCAGCGCCGAGGACCTGGCGCAGGTGCTCAAGCACCTGCCGCTCGAGGTGCCGGTGCTGGCGCTGGGCGCGTGTTCGAACGTGATCGTGCGCGATGGCGGGATTGACGGGCTGGTCATTCGCCTCGCCCGTGGTTTTTCAACCATCCGGCGCGATGGCGACGGGCTGATCGTGGGGGGCGCCTGCCTGGACATGACCGTGGCCGAGCACGCGGCCGAAGCAGGCCTGACGGGGCTTGAATTCCTGGCGGGCATTCCCGGCTCGATCGGTGGGGCCGTAGCCATGAACGCAGGCGCTTACGGCTCGGACATGGCCACCGTGCTGGACTGGGTGGAAATCGTGACCCGCGATGGCGGGCTGCTGCGCCTGCCCGCCGCCTCGCTTGACTTTGGCTACCGCCATGCCTCCCTGCCGCCGCAGGCCGTGGTGGTGCGCGCGCGCCTTAACGCGCAGGAGGCGCCGCCTGCGGTCATCCGCCAGCGCATTGACGAGATCCGCGCGGCCCGCGAGGGCGCCCAGCCGGTGCGCGCACGCACGGGAGGCTCCACCTTCCGCAACCCTGCCCCTGACGAATCGGAGCGCAAGGCGTGGGAACTGATCGACGCCGCAGGCTGCCGCGGGCTTGTGGTGGGTGGTGCCCAGATCAGCGAGAAGCACTGCAACTTCATGCTCAACACCGGCACCGCCACCGCAGCCGACCTTGAACGGCTTGGCGATGTCGTGCGCCAGCGCGTGCATGACCATACGGCGGTCACACTGCGGTGGGAAATCAAGCGCATCGGGCGCCCCGCCCCCCAAGGCACGGGAGAAGACACATGAAACGCCGCCGCATCTGCGTGCTGACGGGCGGTCTCTCCGCCGAGCGCGAAGTCAGCCTTGATAGCGGGCGCAACGTGGCTGACGCGCTGCGCAGCCTTGGCCACGACGTGCACAGCATCGACCCCGGGCCCGACCTGCTGGCCCTGGTGGGCGAGCTGCAGGCAAGCAGGCCCGACGCCGTGTTCAACGCCCTGCATGGCCGCTTTGGCGAGGACGGGTCGATCCAGGGCATACTCGACTGGATGGGCATCCCCTACACCCATTCCGGCGTGCGGGCCTCGGCCACCGCCATGGACAAGGAGGCCGCCCGCGCCGTGTTCGCGGCAGCCGGCCTGCCCATCGCCACCGGGCTGTGCCTCACGCCCGCCGCACTCGAACCCGCCGACCCGCTGCCGGCACCCTATGTGGTCAAGCCGCTCAATGAGGGGTCATCGGTAGGCGTGGAGATCATCCGCGCGGGCAGCAACCGCCGCGCCGCGGTGGCACAAGGCTGGACATTCGGCACGCACATGCTGGTGGAGGAATACATTCCCGGCCGCGAACTGACCGTGGGCGTGCTGCATGACCGCGCCCTGACCGTGACCGACATCACCCCCACCGGCAGTGGCCCCGCCTTCTATGACTACCAGGCCAAATACGCCGCTGGCGGCTCGTGCCACGAACTGCCCGCGCGCATCCACCCCGAAGCCTTTGCGCAGGCGCGCGACCTCGCCCTTGCTGCCCACCGCGCGCTGGGCTGCCGGGGGGCGAGCCGCACCGATTTCCGTTATGACGACACGGCAGGCACCGACCTGCCCGGCCGCCTCGTGATCCTCGAGACCAACACCCAGCCGGGCATGACCCCCACATCGCTGCTGCCCGAGCAGGCCGCCGCCTGCGGCATGAACTACGCCACGCTGTGCCAGTGGATGATCGACCAGGCGACCTGCCGTACATGAGGCGACCGACCGACAGCGGCGACCGCCCTTCGAGGCTGTCGATCTTCCTGCGCCGCCAGAAACGCCTGATCCGCCCGGCCCTGCTGGTCCTGGCGCTGGCGGGGCTGGTGGCCGGTGGCGTCACGGCGCTGCGCCATGTCGGCTCGGACCCGCGCTTTGCCGCACTGAGGGGGCGGATCATCAACATGCTGCCGCTGCGCATTACCGAGATTGACGTGACCGGCTGCGTGCTGACCAGCGAGAGCGCGCTGCAGGAGGCGCTGGGCGTGCGCACGGGCGATTTCATTCTCGGCTTTTCGGTCAAGGCGGCGCGCGAGCGTATCGACGCGCTGCCCTTTGTCGATCATTCCGTGGTCGAGCGCCACCTGCCGGGCACCATCGTCATCCACCTGTTCGAGCGCCAGCCCTTTGCGGTATGGCAGAATCACGGGCATTTCATGCTGATCGACCGGGCGGGCAACCAGGTGCGCGACAAGGGCATGACCGGCAAGGATGCCGAGGCCTTCCGCCAGTTGCCGCTCGTGGTCGGACCCGACGCCAATCTTGCCGCCGCCGCCATGATCGATGAACTCACGGCCCAACCCGAGGTGAGCAGCCATGTCGTGGCCGCCGCCCGCGTGGGCCAGCGCCGGTGGAACCTGACGTTGCGTAACGGCACGACCATCCTGCTGCCCGAGGGGCAGGAAGCGGCAGCACTCAAGCGCCTTGCACAAATGCAGGAAACCATAAAAATACTTGACCGGCCCGTTATCGCCATAGACATGCGCCTGCCAGACCGCCTGATCATCCGTGAGAACCCCGTGACGCCGAATGACAACAGCAATGGACCCGACCAGGGCGACGGCCCGCCACAGGCAGCCCCCACGAGCGAGCAGGCCCCCATGCGGCCATGGCTTTCCCCCGATAACGGCCTGAGACGGAGGCGGGCATGACCTATCCAGTGCCGGGACCGGTCAGGACGACCCTTCCCGCAACACGCACGACCACACCGGCAGTCCCTGCGGTACCGGCCATCCGTGGCCCTGCCGTGCCAGCCCGCGTGCCCCGCCCGCGCGCGCCCGCACCCCTTGTGCCTGCCGCCGAGCGCATGCCCACGCGCAAGCTGCGCACCGGGCCGTTCAGCGTGCTTGATATCGGCTCGACCAAGATTGTCTGCCTGATCGGGCGCGGCGAGCCTGACAACACCATCCGCATCCTTGGCCATGGCTGGCGGCGCTCGCACGGGGTGCGCTCGGGCGGAATCGTGGACCTGCGCGAGGCGGAATCGGCCATCCGCAACGCCGTGGCCCAGGCGGAGGACATGGCGACGGAGCGGCGCGATTCGATTTTCGTCAACCTGTCATGCGGCCACCCCGAGAGCCGTCACATCAACGCGCGCTGGCCCATTGGCGGGCGCGAGGTCACGCAGGGCGATGTCAGCCGCATCATTGCCGAAGGGCGGCTGCGCGCCATCTCGGAAGGGCGCTCGGCCATCCATACCCTGCCGCTCGACTATGCGGTGGATGACACGCAGGAGGTGCTCGACCCGCGCGGGCACCTGTGCGACCTGCTCTCGGCACGGCTGCATGTGATCGATGCCAACACCACGGCGCTGCGTAACCTCGAGGCCGTCCTGTCGCGCGTGGAACTCAAGATCGCGGGCATGGTGTCCTCGCCGCTGGCCTCGGGGCTTGCGGTGATGAGCGAAGACGAGCGCAACCTCGGCGCAACCGTGGTGGACATGGGCGGCGGGCTGACCTCGATCGGCGTGTTTGGCGAGGGCAGGCTGCTGCACACGGCCACGATTCCGGTGGGGGGGCTGCATATCACGCGCGATATCGCGCAGGGTCTTTCCACCTCGATCGACAGCGCGGAGCGGCTCAAGACCATGTATGGCTCGGCCGAGCTGCTCGCGGGCGATGACAGTGATCCCATCCTCGTGCAATTGATTGGCGATAACGACCATCATTATGTCAGAATTTCACGCTCAAAGATCGTCTCGATCATACATCCACGCGTGGAGGAAACCCTGGAAATGATACGTGACAGGCTGGAAATGGCAGCCGTGGGGCCCGCGGCGGACGGTCGCGTGATCCTGACGGGCGGCGGCTCCCTGCTTGAGGGAATCGGCCCCATGGCGGCGCGCATCCTCAACCGGCAGGTACGCCTTGGCCGCCCGCGCCGCATTGTGGGCCTGCCTGAAAATTCAGCCACATGGCCCATGTTCTCCACATCGGCCGGCCTGCTGGCCTGGGCCGCGGGCGCCGCCGATGAAATGGGCGAGCCCGACACGCGCGATGCCCGCCCCGGCGGCCTTGTGAGACGTTTTGTGGATTTCATACGTGATAGGGTATGATCTTGCACGGAAACCCTTTATTGTACTTTTGCCGTTAGTATGCCAGCACGCCTACCCCCATCCATCGGGAGCCCAGCATGACCCTCAACCTGACCATCCCGCAGCAGAATCATTCCGATTTCACCCCCCGCATTACAGTGATCGGGGTTGGCGGTGGTGGTACCAATGCGGTGGACAACATGATCCATTCGCAGTTGCAGGGAGTGGAATTCATTGTCGCCAACACTGATGCCCAGCAGCTTTCGCACAGCAAGGCCGACCGCCGCATCCAGCTTGGCCCGCACCTGACGCAGGGCCTCGGCGCAGGCGCCAAGCCCGAGATCGGCCGCGCCGCGGCGGAGGAAGCGTGCGATGAACTCTCCCGCCACCTTGATGGCGCGCACATGGTGTTCATCACCGCGGGCATGGGCGGCGGCACCGGCACGGGGGCGGCCCCCGTCATTGCACGCATGGCGCGCGAGCGCGGCATCCTGACCGTGGGCGTGGTGACCAAGCCCTTCATGTTCGAGGGCATGCGCCGCACCAAGTCGGCCGAGGCCGGCATTGCCGAGCTGCAGCAGTTCGTTGACACGCTGATCGTGATCCCGAACCAGAACCTGTTCCGCATGGCCAATGAAAGCACGAGCTGGCGCGATGCCTTCAAGATGGCGGACAACGTGCTGTACATGGGCGTGCGCGGCGTGACCGACCTCATGATGGCGCCGGGCCTCGTCAACCTCGATTTTGCCGATATCCGCACCATCATGGCGGAAATGGGCAAGGCGATGATGGGCACGGGCGATGCCGAGGGCGATAACCGCGCCATTGCCGCCGCCGAGGCCGCGATCTCGAACCCGCTGCTTGAAGATACCTCGATGAAGGGGGCGCAGGGCCTGCTCATCAACATTACCGGCGGCGAAGACCTGACCCTGTTCGAGGTGGACCAGGCGGCAAACCGCATCCGCGAGGAAGTGGCGGAAGACGCAAACATCATCTTCGGTTCCGCCATTGATACCTCGCTCAATGGCAAGATCCGCGTCTCGGTCGTGGCCACGGGCATCGACAACCCGCCAGCGGGCCGGGGCACCACCCAGCCTGCCGAGGCGACGGAACCCGCCAGCCCGCCCCAGCCCGCGCCGGAAGCGGCCGCACAGCCCGCGCCCCCCGCCGCGGCACAGGCAGCACCGCCTCCTCCCGGCGCCCCCCCGCTACAGCACCCAGCGGCTCCCCGGCCCGGCCATGCTCCCGGTGCGGCACAACGCCCGCCTGGCGCACCGCCGCGCGCGCCCTCGCCCCATGCCGTGCCACCGCAGGCGCAGCGCGGCTCGCCCCGCTCGCCCCTGTTTACGGAAAACGCCCGGCCCCAGGCAGCACCTGAGCCGCAGGCCGCACCCCGCAGCCTGTTTGGCATCGTGACCGGGGCGCTGCGCCGCCATTCCAACCCGCCGCAGCCCGAGGCGCCCCCACCCCAGCGCACCGAGCCTTCAGTGCAGCAGCAGCCCATGCCGCAGCCTTCCGCCCCGCCCGCGCCGGGCAGCAGCGCCACGCCGCCCGAGGATGGGGGGCTCGATATTCCCGCCTTCCTGCGGCGCCGCTCGCAGTAATACGATACCCCTGGCGCGGCCCCCATCGGGCCGCGCCAGTTGCTTGCAGACAGGTAACAATAGGCAATAATCCTTGACTGTTCCGACGGGAAACAAGGCGCTAGCATGGAAGCATGCCAGTTACCGCGAGTTCTCCCATCTTCCCGTCAAGGATACAGGCAATGAACGGCATGGTGCCGCCCGCACATTTTCCCTTCATGCCGCCATCCAGCCATGACGGGCAGATGCAGCATACCCTGAGCCAGCCAATCAGCAGCGTGGGCATCGGGCTGCATACAGGCGCGCGAATCAGCCTGCGCCTTTCGCCCGCGGCAGAGAATACCGGCATCGTCTTTCACCGCACCGACCGCGCCATGCCGCCCGTCACCGCCCGCTACGACACGGTGGTGGACACCCAGCTGAGCACGGTGCTCGGCCACGGGCCACAGGGCGCGCGCATTGCCACGGTGGAACACCTGATGGCGGCGCTTGCAGGCTGTGGCATCGATAACGTGCTTGTCGAGGTGGATGGACCGGAAATCCCGGTATTTGACGGTTCAGCTGCCGAGTTCGTGTTCCTGCTCGAATGCGCGGGCCGCAGGCGGCAGGAGGCGCACCGCCAGCATATCCACATCACCCGGACCGTACGGGTGGAAGAAGGCGATGCGTTTGCCGAACTCTCCCCTGCCACGCAGCCGGGGCTGGCCATTGATCTTTCCATCGACTTTCCCGCTGCCGCCATTGGCCAGCAGCGCTATGCAACACAGGTTGACAGCGGTCTCTTCCGCCAGCACCTGAGTCGGGCGCGCACCTTCGTGCTCCAGCCCGAGATCGAGCACCTGCACGCCATAGGCCTCGCGCGCGGCGGCTCGCTCGACAATGCCGTGGTGGTCAATGGCGCCAGCGTGCTCAACCCCGCCGGCCTGCGCCACCCGGATGAATTCGTGCGCCACAAGGTGCTTGATGCAATTGGTGACCTATATCTGGCTGGTGGCCTGATCGAGGGGTGTTTCAGGGGGCACAAATCGGGCCATACCCTCAATAACCGCCTGTTGCGCAAACTGTTTGCCGATAAGGCGAACTGGCATCTCGCCCCTACCGGCGCGCCTGCGGGCCAGCCCTGTACGCAGGCTGCGTGATGAGGGAGCGTGAAATCCGCACGCGGAGACTTCACCCACACCCGGCACATGATATAAAGCTCCCGTAACTGGAAGAGCTGGCATGTTCGCACGCATATCACACCCGACCCCGCAGCCTTTGCGCAGCCCCTGCCAGCCGGCACGCTGGCTGGCGCTCCTGCCCCTGGCGGGCCTGCTGGCGGCATGCGGCAACAACGCAAGCGCCATCAATGAGCGCGCGCCGCGCGTCGGCTCGGCCGAGACATTGTACAATAACGGTGTCGATGCCCTGCGCTCGGACCGCTACCTGCTGTCGGTCAACCAGTTCGACACGCTCCAGCGCAACTATCCCTACTCCCAGTACACGGCCAATGCGCAGTTGATGGAAGGGTATGCCAACTACCTGCTCAACAAATACCCCGAGGCCGTGCAGCAGCTTGACCGCTTTCTGGAACTGCACCCCACCAGCACCGATGCCGCCTATGCCTTCTACCTGCGCGCGCTATGCTATTACGAGCAGGTGGCTGACGTGCAGCGCGACCAGCAGGGCACCATCGAGGCCATGGATGCGCTGGAAGAGGTGATTACCCGCTTCCCCCAAAGCCCTTATTCCCGTGATGCGCAGCTCAAGATCGACCTGTGCCGCGACCATCTGGCGGGCAAGGAAATGCTGGTGGGCCGCTACTACCAGCAGCAGAACGACTTCCCCGCCGCCGCCGGGCGCTACCAGCGCGTGGTGCAGGATTTCCAGACCACCAACCACGTGCCCGAGGCACTCGAGCGGCTGGTCGAGGTCTATCTGGACATGGGCCTGCTCGAACAGGCCCGCAAGACCGGCTCCGTGCTGGCCTATAACTACCCCAGCAGCAAGTGGTACGAGGATGCCTACGACCATCTGCGCGCCCACCACCTGATCAAGGGCGTGGACGGCAAGGACAACAAGCAGGGACGCAACATCTTCCAGCGGGCGTGGCACTCGGTTTTCTGATTTCCGCCAACGATCCTTCGTGCTGAACAGGAACCGATCATGCTGACACAGCTCTCGATACGGGACGTGGTCCTGATCGAAAAACTGGACCTCGCCTTCCCCCCCGGCCTGACCGTGCTGACGGGCGAGACCGGGGCGGGAAAGTCCATCCTGCTTGACAGCCTCGGCCTGGCCCTGGGCGAGCGGGCCAGCGCCTCGCTCGTGCGCGCGGGCTGCGCGCAGGCCAGTGTCAGCGCCAGTTTCGAGGTCGCTCCCGCCCACCCGCTGCATGAACTGCTGCGCGAGCAGGGCATCATGCTCGATGATGAGCGCGAGCCGATCCTGCTGCGCCGCGTTGTCACGACCGATGGCCGCTCGCGCGCCTATATCAACGACCAGCCGGTGGCCATAAGCCTGCTGCGCCGCGCCGCCACCCTGCTGGTGGAGATACAGGGCCAGCACGAGCAGATGGGCCTGGCCGATCAGGCGACCCATCTCGACCTGCTCGACGCCTTTGGCGTGCCCGGCCCACTGCGGAGCCGCGTGGCGGGTGCCTACCGCACATGGATCGAGGCCACGGCGGAACTGGCCACGGCGCGCGCGGAAATGGAAAATGCCGCGCGTGAGGAAGACTGGCTGCGCCAGGCGGTAGACGATCTGGGCACCCTCGCGCCGCAGGAGGATGAGGAAGCCCAGCTTGCCGGCCTGCGCCAGGCGCTGCAGCAGGGCGAACGCCGCGCCGAGGCCATTGCCGCCGCCCTGGCCGACCTTGCGCCCCGCGACCGGCGCTCCCCCGGCCCGGCCTCGGCGCTGCGCAATGCCAGCCGCGCCCTGCAACGCCTGCTGCCCGCCCCCACCGACCTCAACCCCGAGGCCGTGGGCGCTGCCGAGCAGGCGGCAGCACAGGAAGCCCTCAACGCGCTCGAACGCGCGGAAGAAGCGCTTGCCGAGGCCGAGAACATGCTCTCGCGCCTGGCATCTGACGCACAGGCGGACCCGCGCCTGCTCGAACAGACCGAGGAACGCCTGTTCGCGCTGCGCGCCGAGGCCCGCAAGCATGGCGTATCGGTGCCGGAACTGCCCGGGCTGCTCGCCGCCTTTACCGAACGGCTGGCCGCCCTCGATTCGGGCAATGCCCGCATTGAAGGGCTGGAGAAAACCGTGGCCGAAGCCCGCGCCCGGTTTGAGGAAATTGCCCTTGAACTGACCGCCGCGCGCGAGAAGGCCGCCCGCAGGCTGGAGCAGGCGGTGATGGCCGAGCTCAAGCCGCTCAAGCTGGAGCGCGCGCGCTTTATCGTATCCCTCGTGCCGCTTGAGGCCGAGGCGTGGAACGCGCGTGGCAAGGAACAGGCCTCGTTCCTGATCGCGGCCAATCCCGGCCAGCCGCCGGGGCCTCTGGCCAAGGTGGCCTCGGGCGGTGAGCTTTCACGCCTCATGCTGGCGCTCAAGGTGGTGCTGGCGGGGCGCTCGGCCATTCCTACGCTGGTGTTTGATGAAGTCGATTCAGGCGTGGGCGGCGCCACCGCCTCCGCCATTGGCGAGCGGCTCTACACTGTTGGTCGCAGCGTGCAGGTGCTGGTCGTGACCCACAGCCCGCAGGTGGCCGCACGCGGTGATGCCCATCTGCGCATCAGCAAGAGCGTGAACAAGGGCCGCACCGAAACGCATGCCGCCCCGCTCGACGCGCAGGCAAGGCGCGAGGAAATCGCCCGCATGCTTTCAGGTGATACCATTACCCCCGCCGCCCGTGCCGCGGCCGACAGCCTGCTGAAAGGGGTCTGACATGCCCGCCGCCCCGACCGACGAACTGGCCGCGCAGGCCCGCGCCCTACTGGCCGATTATGCGGCAGAAGCACAGACCGAGGCCCGTGCGGCCGCAACGCTGAAGCAGCTTGCCATCCTGCTGCCCGCACTCGATGCCGCCTACCACCAGCACGACGCGCCGGTGGTCGATGATGCCACCTATGACGCGCTGCGCCGCCTGAACACGCGGCTGGAACTGGAATTTCCGCGCCATGCCCAGGCCGATAGCCCCAGCGCTACGGTCGGAGCACCGGCCAGCGGCCCCTTCCGCCGCCACCGGCACATGGTACCGATGCTCTCGCTGGACAATGTGTTCTCGCGGGAGGAATTCGAGGGCTTCGTCAGCCGTATTGCCCGTTTCCTTGGCCTGAGTGATGAGCAGGCCCGCGCGCTTTCCTTCGTGGCGGAACCCAAGATCGATGGCCTGTCGATCAGCCTGACCTACATGCACGGGCGTTTCGTGCGCGGCACCACGCGCGGCGACGGCACGGAAGGCGAGGACGTCACCGCCAACCTGCGCACGCTGCGCGATATTCCCGACCAGTTGCCCGCCCCCTACCCCGACACGATCGAGATCCGGGGCGAGATATTCCTGTCCAAGCAGGCGTTCCTTGAGCTGAATGCCGCGCAGGAAGAAGCGGGCGAGAAGCCGTTCGCCAATCCGCGCAACGCCGCCGCAGGCTCGCTGCGCCAGCTTGACCCCGCCATTACGGCAAAACGCCCGCTCTCGCTGTTCGCCTATGCCGCAGGCTATTGCGATGGCCCGCTGGCCGCCACGCATCATGGTTATCTGGAACAGCTTGATGCATGGGGCTTTCGCGTCAATCCGCTGAGCACGCAGGTGCCCGACGCACAGGCGGCCGAAGCCTTCATGGAGCGCCTGACGCGCGAACGCTCGGGGCTGGATTACGACATTGACGGCATTGTGTACAAGCTCGACGACCGCGCCCTGCAGGAGCGCCTGGGCTTTGCAGGCCGTGCGCCCCGCTGGGCGGTGGCGTGGAAATTCCCTGCCGAACAGGCCATCACCCGGCTGGAAAAGATCGACATACAGGTCGGCCGCACCGGCGCGCTGACGCCGGTGGCCTTTTTGGAGCCGGTCAATGTAGGCGGCGTGATCGTCACTCGCGCCAGCCTGCATAATGAGGACGAAATCGCGCGCAAGGACATCCGCGAAGGCGACCTTGTGCATGTGCAGCGCGCGGGCGACGTGATCCCGCAGATAACTGGCGTGGTGCTGCCGCGCGACCATGAAACGCAGCCCTTTCACTTCCCCCATACCTGCCCGGTCTGTGGCGCACATGCCGAGCGGCCCGAGGGCGAGGTGGTGTGGCGCTGCTCGGGCGGACTGACCTGCCCCGCGCAGGTGGTGGAGCGGCTGATCCATTTCGTCTCGCGTGATGCGTTCGATATTGATGGCCTGGGCGACCGCACCATTGTCGAGTTCCATGAACTGGGCTGGCTGCGCACGCCTGCCGACATCTTCCGCCTTGGCGTGTATGAGGACGAGATTGCCGCCCGTGATGGCTGGGGCAAGGTCTCGGCGCGCAATCTGGTCAACGCGATCGAGGCCCGGCGCACCATCGAACTCTCGCGCCTGATCTATGCGCTGGGCATCCGCCGCATCGGCACCAGCAATGCCCGCCTGCTGGCGCGGCATTACGGCTCGCTGGCCAACTGGCGCACGCAGATGGAAAAGGCCGCCATCGTGGGGTCGGACGAGCGGCTGGAACTCGGCTCGATCACCGGCATCGGCACGACCATTGCCGATGAACTCGTCGCCTTCTTTGCCGAGGCCCATAACCGCGCCACCCTTGATGACCTGACCGCCCAACTGACCCGCGTGCTTGATGAGGAAGCGCCAGAGGCAGGCAGCCTTTCAGGCAAGACCATCGTGTTTACCGGCACGCTGACCACCATGACCCGCCCCGAGGCCCGCGCCGTGGCCGAACGGCTGGGGGCGCGGGTATCGGATAGCGTGTCAAAAAAAACCGATCTTGTGGTGCTGGGCGAAAAAGCGGGCTCCAAGGCCCGCAAGGCTACCGAACTGGGCATTGAAACGATGGATGAGGCCAACTGGCGCGTGCTTGCGGGCATGCCCCCTGCCCCGCAGCCCGAGGGCTGACACGCCTTGCCGCCCGCACGGGCGGAAAAGCCTTTCATGCCGCCGTGACGGAAAGGGACGTGGCGCTGACGATTGAGGACCGGGCCACGATCGCGCTCCTGCTCGGGCATGGGAGGATTTTGATGATCCCGCGCTGGTCGTGGAATTATACGCAAAGCTGCGCCAGCCACCGCCTTTTTGAAAAAAGGCAACACCCTGATGCACAACATAACTGTGGCCTTGCATGGTCCTGTCGCGTAACATTTGGGCTGGAACCAAACACGGGCTTACACGCGCGGGAGCACCAGACCGACCAGCACGCCAGGCCGCCGCAGCGGGGTGCGGCATGGATTTTCAGGGGGATGACATCTTATGACAGTTTCAGGGTCGCGGGGGCGGCTGCTGACAACGCGCCGCGAGATGCTGGGCCTTGCAGGCGGCGCGGGCTCCAGCCTGCTGCTGCCCCGCCACGCACGGGCGCAGGCCCAGCCCGCATGGCGCAGGCCGCTGGCTGAATCCGACGCGATCGTGGCCTTTGGCCATACCGGCCCCATTACCGATGGCGGCTGGTCGATGGTGCATGACCGGGGCGTGCAGGCCGTGCGCCGCACCTTCCCCAAACTGCGCACCATCTATGTGGAAAGCGTGCCCTACTCCGCCGATGCCACGCGGCTGTTCCGCCAGTTCGTGGCCGAAGGCGCACAGATGGTCATGGCCACATCGGAATATGGCGACTTCATAAAAGATGTGTCGGACCGCGCGCCTGATGTCGCGTTCATGGAATGCGATGGCACCAATGTAACCGGCAACCTGGGCTGGTATTACGTGGCGCACTGGTATGCCAGCTACATCATCGGCATTGTCGCAGCCCTCATGACCAAGACCAACAAGATCGGCTTTCTGGGCGCGTTTCCCATTCCCTCGGTCTATGCCTCGGCCAATGCAACATTGCTGGGCGCGCAGTCGGTCAACCCGGCCATCACGCTGCAGAGCATCACCATCAATGCCTGGTTCGACCCGCAGGCGGCAACGCAGGCGGCAACCGCGCTGGCCGATAACGGGTGTGATTTCCTGTGCGGCATCATGGATGAGCCCGCCTACCTGCGCGTGGCCCTGCAACGTGGGCTGAAGGCAGCCATGTGGAACACCGGCATGCTCGATTACGGGCCGCAGGCCTATGTCAGTTCCGTATGCCTCGACTTCAATGACTATTACATCAGCCAGGTGCGCAACCTGCTGGCGGGCACATGGCAGCCCGAGGGGCATTTCCTGACCCTGGGCCACGGCGTAGACCGCGACGCCTGGGGGCCGACCGTGCCGCCTGAGGCCGCCGCCCGCGCCGATGACATGCGCACGCGCATGCTGGCGGGCCACAATCCCTTTGTCGGCCCCATATACGATAATCATGGCCGCCTGCGCGTGCCTGCGGGCACGGCGCTGAGCGACCTTGAAATCTATCACTCCGACTGGGCGGTGGCGGGAGTATCGGGCCTTGAATAACCCAGTCTCCCCCGCTGGTCCCTCCGGCATGGCGCCGGGCACGCCGCCGGTGCTGCAGTTGCGCGGCATTGGCAAGTTCTTCCCCGGCGTGATCGCCAACAAGGATGTGGACCTTGATGTGTGGCCGGGCGAGATCCATGCCCTGCTGGGCGAGAACGGGGCTGGCAAGTCCACGCTCATGAACGTGGTGACCGGCATCTACCAGCCCGAGGAAGGCGAGATCATCCTCGATGGTTACGGCCAGACCTTCACCTCCCCGCAAGAGGCCATCCGCGCGGGTATTGGCATGGTGCACCAGCACTTCAAGCTGGTGCAGGCCTTTACGGTGGCCGAGAACATCCATCTGGGCTGGGACGAGGCTCCCCGCCTCGCCTCGCCTGCCGTGATGGAAGCCCGCACGCGCGAGATTTCCGAGCGCTTCGGCTTTCCTGTCGATCCCGCCGCGCGGGTGTGCGACCTTTCGGCGGGCGAGCAGCAGCGCGTTGAAATCCTGCGCGTGCTGGCGCGCCGGGCACGGCTGCTGATCATGGACGAGCCCACCGCCGTGCTGACGCCGGAGGAGACGGGCGAGCTGTTCCGCGCCCTGCGGGCCTTCCGCGCGCAGGGCAATGCGGTCATCATCATCAGCCACAAGCTTGACGAGGTGATGGAGATTTCCGACCGTGTCAGCATCCTGCGCGGCGGGCGCAAGGTGGGCACGTTCCGCACAGCGGACTGCAATCCCTCCATGCTGGCGGCCACCATGGTGGGGCGCGACATCGTGCGGCGCAACATGCGCGCCCGGCCCGAAGGCGCCGCCCCCATTGCCCCACAACCCATCATGCAGCTCCGCAACGTGAGCGTGCGCGACGACCGCGGCGTGGACACGCTGCGCGATGTCAGCCTTGACCTGCATGGCGGCGAGATCCTGGGCATTGCGGGCGTTGCGGGTAACGGCCAGCGCGAACTGACCCATGTGCTGACCGGGCTGATGGCCCGCACATCAGGCGAGATCGTGCTTGATGGCAGCGTGGTGGATCGCGCCGACCCGGCCCTGTTTGCCCATGCGGGCGTGGGCCACATCCCCGAGGACCGGCTGCGCAGCGCGCTGGCACCCTCGCTGTCCATCACCACCAACATGGCATTGCGTGAATATGCTGTCCCCCCCATCGGCCGCCATGGCCTGTATGATGCGGGGGCCGCGGGCGTGCTGGCGCATGACATTGCGGAACTGGCACAGGTGCGCATCCCCGATTTTGGCATGCCCATCCGCAACCTCTCGGGGGGCAACCAGCAGCGGCTGGTGGCACGGCGCGAGATCCGCATTGCAAGCCGGGTGCTGGTGGCCGCCTACCCCGCGCGCGGGCTCGATATCGGGGCCATTGCCACCATGCTGGGCTACCTGACCGACCTGCGCGACCAGGGGGTGGCCGTGGTATTCATTTCTGAAGATCTGGAAGACCTGCTGAACGTGTCCGACCGCATCGGGGTCATGTTCCACGGGCGCATGATGGATGTGATTGATGCGGAAAATGCGGATATCGCCACCATCGGCATGCTGATGGGCGGCCGGGAACCCACCGACCTCCAGCCGGGAGGGCCACGGTAATGGCGACACGCGCCTTCCAGCGCCTGCCCACCGCGCCTGCGGGCCGCATCCTGGCCCTGCGGCTGGTGGCCATCGCGGTCTCGCTTTGCATCATCGCGGGCGTGCTGGCCCTGTCTGGCCACAGCCCTGCCATGCTGGCGGAACTGATCCTGCGCTCCACCCTTGGCTCGCGCTTCGGGCTGGAGGACCTGATGCTGTTCATGTGCCCGCTGCTGCTCACGGGGGCGGCGGTTACGGTGTGCGGCACCATCGGGCTGTGGAATATCGGGGCGGAGGGCCAGTTCTATGCTGGCGCCATTGCCGCGACCGGCGTGGCCCTTGGCCTGCATGGCCCGGCGCTGGTCATGCTGCCGCTCATGACCATTGCGGGCATACTGGGCGGCATGGCGTGGATTACCGTGCCCACGCTGGCCCGTGCCTATGCCGGGGTAAACGAGATCATCACCACGCTGCTGCTCAACTTCATTGCATCGCTCCTCACCTATTACCTGACCACGGGGCCGTGGCGTGACCGGATCAGCGGGGCGCAGGTCTCGACGCAGCGGCTTTCGGTTTCCATTCCCGAGATGTGGGGCATCGTGCACTGGGGCTTTCCCGTCGCCATCGTGATTGTGGTGGGGCTGGCGCTGGTGCTGTCGCGCACGCGGTGGGGGTACGAAATCCGCATTGGCGGGGCCAACCCGGAGGCCGCGCGCTATGCGGGTATTCCGGTGCGGCTGCGCATCATCTCGGTCATGCTGCTTTCAGGCGGGCTGGCGGGGCTGGCGGGCATGTTCGAGGTCGCGGGCACGGTACACCGGCTGCAGGGCGGCATGGCCAACAATTTTGGCTATCTGGGCATTGTGGTGGCGGTGCTGGCGCGCGGGTCATGCCTGAACGTGATCCCGGCGGCGCTGCTGATGGCGCTGATCCTTGATTCGGGCATTGTCATGCAGACGCAGCAGCTTTCGGCCTCGGTCATCCTCGCCATTACCGGGCTGATCCTGTTCATGATCGCCATTGGCGATGAACTTGCCCATTACCGGCCTGTCGCCGCCACGCCAGCGAAGGGAAAAGCCTCATGATCATGCTGCTGACAGGCATGCTGGCCACCGCCGTGCTGGCCGGTGGCGTGCTGGCGCTGGCGGCCCTTGGCGAAGTGCTGGCCGAGCGCGTGGGCGTGACCAACCTTGGGGTGGAAGGCCTCATGGCGCTGGGGGCTGTGACGGCGGTGATGACCGTCTCCTCGGTGCATTCGCCATGGGTCGGGCTGCTGGTGGCCATCATGGTGGGTGCCGTGGGCGGCATGGTGTTCGCCTTTGGCGCGGTGGTGATGCGGGCCAACCAGGTGCTGTGCGGGCTGGCCACGACCTTCATGGGGCTGGGGCTGTCAACCGCGCTGGGCCACAGCTACGCGGGCCAGCCGGTGGAGACGACCTTCGGGCATGTCAGCATTCCGCTGCTGTCGTCCCTCCCCATCATCGGCCCGGCGCTGTTCGGGCAGAATATCCTCATCATACCGATTTACGTGCTGCTGCCGCTGGCGGTGCATTTCATCATGTTCCGCACCCGGCACGGGCTGAACATGCGCGCGGTGGGCGAGAACCCGGCGGCGGCGGATGCGGCGGGCATTCCGGTCATGGCCATGCGCTTTTGGTACGTCACCCTTGGCGGCGCCATGGCGGGCATGGCGGGTGGCTACCTGACGCTGACCTATGTGCCGGTCTGGTCGGAGGGCATGGTGGCGGGGCGTGGATGGATTGCGCTGGCGCTGGTGATCTTTGCGGGCTACCGGCCCGTTATCGTCACCCTCTCCGCCCTGCTGTTCGGGCTGGTCACCGCGCTGTCCTTTGTGGGGCAGGCGCATAACTGGCCGATTGACCCCGCCTTCCTCAACATGCTGCCCTATATTGGCACCATGGCTTTCATCATCGTGCCGGTGGTGGTGTGGCACCGCATGCGCCGGGTCATGGCAGCGCCCGCCGCCCTGGCCCAGCCCTATTACCGCGACGTGCGCTAGGCCCGCCTTATGGCCGGGGCTGGGCAGGGTGCAGGATGTCGGCTGAGATGCGGCGGGCGTAGCTGGCGGAATTGAGGCTGTCGGGGAACTGGCCGAGCAGCTTGAGTTCATCGACATAACGCGCGATCTGGGTTTTCAGGTCATTGCCCACGGGGCTGATGCCCAGCACCTCATGGCGCATCATCTGCAATATGGCGTCCTGCTGCATGCCATCAACGCGGCCATCAAGCAGGCTGGCCGCCTCGGCCATGTGAGCGGGGAGCCAGTGGGCGGCATTATAGAGCGCGAGCACGAGGGCCACGGCCGCCCCGGGCGCATCACGCAGCACATCGGTGGACAGGCCCAGCGCCAGATTGGTGCGCCCGGCATATAACCCGTTTACGCTATTGACCAGTTCCACCACATCAAGCGCCGGGTTGCGCAGCAGCCGCCAGGCGAGCGGGTCGTGCAGGGCCACGGCATCGACCGTGCCAGCTGCAAGCGCGTCGTCAATTTCATCGGGCGGCAGGATGACCCAGTTGGGCGCGGTGTCAGGGTTCAGCCCCTTGCGGCGCAGGATGATGGAGAAGAACAGCCGGTCGGCCATATCGGCATTGAGCACGGCAATGCGGCGGCCGATCAGATCCTCGATTTTGGCAATACGCAGTTTGCGCCGCACCAGCAGGCGAAAGGTACCCGCCTGCAACCCCATGACCAGCCGCACCGGCAGGTCGGGACTGGCCTGCCACGCCTGCAGCCATGACAGCACGGGGGCCACGGCCGCCATGGCACGCCCTGCCTGCAGGTCGGCAATGGCGTCACGCCCGTTGGCTACGCCATCGCGCAGTTGCACGTTCAGGCGGTACTGCAAAAAGAAATCCTGCCGCAGGGCAACATTATACAGGGTGGAAGACTGCGCGTAGGGCCATGCCAGCGTCATGTCATGGGGCTGGCCATCGAGCAGGGCATCATCGCGGCGCACGATCCGCGCCTGCTGGCGGCTCTGTACCCATTGCGAGCCCACCACGGCGCATCCGCCCGCCACCAGCATGGGCACGAATGCCCGGCGGAGCAGCTGGCGTGACTTTCCTTCCCTGTTCTGTTCGACCATTGGCTACGGTTTCTCCTGAGATGCGAAGGCATTACCCTTCTTTTAGCCTGCCGGGGTTCCCTTTTTTCCCCTTTTTTAAAAAAAGTTCAAAAGGGGGGTTTACGCTCCCCCATCTGTGTGGCTATAAGCTGCTCACCAACGCTGATCCCGAATAGCTCAGTTGGTAGAGCAAGCGACTGTTAATCGCTGGGTCGTAGGTTCGAGTCCTACTTCGGGAGCCACCTTTCCTTAAAAATTAGTGTTAAATCAGTAGGTTACGGATTTATTTAAATCTGAGCCCGTGATGAACGATGCGCTTTCCGGGGCCGTTCCGATACGTCCAGACCGATTTTGATCGCGGTTTGGGCCTGTTCCAAACCCTCATAATCACCCCCATCATTTTCACATCCCAAGCGGTCATGCCTGCAGTCACCAGCCTACAGGCGGCAGCTCCTTTGCTCTGGTTGAAAATTGTAAGGAAGCCTTGCTGTGGATGACTGTGCCTTGGTGCATGGGTCTAAACACCCAAGATATGCGTCAATTGCCAAGCCATATTGACTGGGGCACGATCTGCCGCACAATTGGTACAACAGTCCTGAATGAACACGATAGCCTGTGGGCCAGCAGTACGAGAGGCATGATGGGGGCGCGTGCATGAATGCTTTTATTCCGTGCAGAATTCTTTTTGCCTGCGCCTGCGTGCTTGTATCCCCTTCCCTCGGGTTGCAGGAGGCGCGGGCGCAGGGCGCGGAGACGCACGGTCCCTCGGCCGAGCAGAAGGCCGAGATTGAACGGGCCGTGCACGAGGCCATGCAGCATGATATTCAGAGCGCTGCCGAGTACAAACTCCCAAAGGATTTCTTTGCCCGTATGCTGCCCCTCATCCGGGCCATCCGGCAGGCGCATCTCACGCCGCCCATGCAGACCAGAAACATGCCGCTTGCCGTCACGATCCGCCGCACCGAGGCCATGCCGGAACTTCAGGCGATCCTGCAGGAACATGACATGTCGGCACGGGATTTTGTCATGAGCCTCACCACTTTTGAAATGACGGCGACCATGAGCGACGCCCCCCCGGCAGACAGGAAAAATGCCCCCAGACTGAACCGCGATAACGTGCGGCTCATCCAGTCCCACCGGGCGCTGACGCAGGCGCTTTTGCATGACATGGATGAGGATAGCGAGAAGCTGCAGTAACCTCCGCCACGGTGCGGCCCGATAATGCCGTAAAGACCATAAGAGACTGTTTGAAAAGTTAGCCCGGCAAACATCCAGAAATCATAAGGAAGTTTCTGGTGAGGCTTTTTTCAAAAGGCTTCGAAGAACACTGCCTTTTTGAAAAAAGGCGGCACCCAGCAACCTTTCTGCATTTTAACGGAATTCCGCCCGGTATTTTGCCACCGCCGCCTGCGCGCAGGCTTCATCCTTCTCGCCGCCCGGCGCACCGGACACGCCAATGCCGCCAAGGGCCGCGTTATCGGCCCCCCGCCGCAACGCCACCCCACCGGGCACGAACAATACTTCGGGAATGGTATTGAGCGCGCCATTGGCAGGCCCCGTTACCTTGGCGGCAATCAGTTCGCTGGTGGTGTTCATGTTGAAGGCCAGGCCGTAGGCAAAGGCGGTATAGGCCTTGCGATAGGAAACGGACAGCGATTGCAGCGGCACGCTATCCCCCTTGATGACGGCCTGCTGCTGCCCGCTCGTATCAACCACCGTGGCCGTGACGGAATAGCCCTGCGCGGCACAGGCCCTGACCGCCTCCTGCGCCAATTGGGCGGCAAGCTGCCAGTCAAGCTTGGGGGTCAGGACAACATGGCCTTGCGCATGGGCGGCAGGAACCGCCATGATGAAGGCCGCTACAAGGCCGCCACGGCACGCGCATTGGCGTAATTGCATCATCTGGCGCATTCCCCTCATACACGGGCAGCATGATGCAAAGCCGGGCCTGCGGCCTGCAACCACAAAAGCGGTCGTACACGCAATGGTGCCTGCCCCGGGCAGCGACCGGGGCGGGCCTTACCCTTACAGGCCCAGCGTGCGCTTGAGCCCCGCGCAATACGCCTCCATGAACCGGCGCGACAGTTCGGCCTCGGGCACGAACATATCGAATACATGATAGGCGCCGGGCACCACCATCACCTCGGTCGGCACGCCCGCGGCCATGAGGCGGCGGCTGTATTCCAGATCCTCGCACAGGAACAGATCCATCGACCCCACGCCAATGAAGGTGGGCGGCAGGCCGGTCAGGTCCTTTGCCCGCGCGGCAGCGGCATAGGCCGGGGTGTCATCACCACCTGCCGCAGCCCCCAGATAGGCTTCCCATGCGTATTTATTGGCCGAGCGGGTCCAGACAAACTCGCCAAAATCAGGCGCCGGATCGACCTTGGTGGCCGTGCGGTCATCAAGCATGGGGTAGATGAGCAACTGGTAGGCCAGCTTGTACTCCTGGCGGTCGCGCGCCATGAGCGACAGGGCCGCACTCAGCCCCCCGCCCGCGCTTTCGCCCGCCACCGCCACCTTGTCGCGGTTGATGCCAAGCTGTGCCGCGTTGTCATGCACCCATTTGAGGGCGGCGTAGCAATCCTCGATCGCAGCGGGGTATTTCACCTCCGGCGCAAGGCGGTAATCGACCGATACGATCACGAAGCCCATCTTGCTGGCCAGCACCTGGCATTTGGGGTCGTCGACCTCCGGGTGACCGGACACCAGGCCGCCACCGTGGATATAGACCATGGCCGGGGCATTGGGCCGCCGTGTGCGGGGGCGATAGACCAGCACGCGCACATCCGGCGCGCCTGCGGGGCCGGGAATGTATTCTTCCTGCACTTCCACATCCGGCAGGGGCCTGCCTTCGATCAGGCGCACCGATGTCATGAAGATTTCGCGTACTTCGGGCAGGGAGCGGCCCGACAGGCCATCGAAGGACGGCATCTTCTCCAGAATGGGCAGGAATTCGGGATTGACGACATTTTTGGGCATGGTGAAGGTCCTCTTTCATCACAGGCTCCCCTTTGGGGGTGGCCTCGATGCGGGTAGCGTCACGCACGGCAGCGTGAGCAACCATGATCAGGATCAAACAAAAATGGCGACATCTGAATATAAAATATAAAAATATAGGATTCTTTTATCTATTATATTTTAAAAATAACTCATTTTCAAAATACCTAGATCATATAGAGATAACGAATATGAATATTCTCCATACGATTTCAAAACAATATTCAAATCAACCTTCATTCCCGTCTGCCGGGACAGTCCTGAACTGGTTTTCCACGTCATGGACAGACCAGCCGCATCAGAAGGCTCACCGGAAAGACCTTTTCCGACACTTTGATCGGGTGACGGGTCTGCCGTTCTCTTCAACACCCGGAGGTGGCGGCAATCGCCGTCATGCCATCAAATATGTCAGACCTGTTCCGAACCACCATGCCTGCACCGCGTTTGATGCCAATGCCGGAATTTGCCTGCCGCTTTGCCGGGCATGGTTCGCTGCAAGATCAAAAAGAACATAATAAGAAATAATCTTGCATATATTCATTATTCTGCGCAACTTAAAAAAAATAAATCCCAAATGATTTTTTTATGCATATAACATATGCCTGTTTATAAATGGGAAAGGATAGCCATTGTCAGACATTACGGCCCTTGTTCTTGATGCCGGTCTCTTTGTTCTTCTCCCATGGGGGCTGTGGCGGCTGCTTGGGCGGACAATACCGATTGTTGTCCTGCCCATCCTGCTCGGCATCATCCTGGCCGTCATGCATGCGCCCGTGCAGCGCTTTGGCATTCCCTCCGTCTATGGCAACAACCTTGGCTGGCTGGCCGTTCTGGTGCTGGCCTTTACCGCCGGGCTGGAAATGTGGCAGCCGCCCGATGCTCATGTCTCGGCCCACACCATCCCTGCCCCGCCGCTGGGCCGCCTGCTGGGCGGGGCGGCCGTGGCGCTGGGCGGCCCGTTCGTGGTTGGCTCACTTCTGGTCTTTTGCTTTTTCCTGCCGCTGCATGGCTGGCAGCCGCCGCATGTGGGGCCGGTGGTCGGCGCCATGGCCATCGGGCTGTGCATCGCGGTCAGCGCCCTGCCGGTGCTGATCGGCATCGTGCGCGAGCTTGACCCCACCCAGCGTTCCATCGGCCAGCTTGCGCTCAAGCTGGCGGTGGTGGATGACGCGGCCCTCTGGATAGGGCTGGTGGTGCTGCAATTCGCCGCCCGCGGCCCCGCCGCCCTGCATGGCTGGACCGGGCTGGAAGCCGTGGCCGTGGCCCTGCTGGCGCTGCTGGCCCTTGCGGGCAACTGGGCCACGCGCAACATGCCCAACCCGCCTGCCCCCGTCATCTGGCTGGCGGTGCCCATCTATCTGGCCGCAGGCTCATGGGCCAGCATGCAGCTGGGACTGCATGAGCTGATCGGAGCCTATTTCGCGGGCGCGCTCATGCCGCCGCGCTGGGTGGCGCGCCTGCCGGTGGAACAGGTGGGCACGTTCTCGCTCATCTGGCTTGCCCCCATGTTCTTTGGCCATAGCGGGCTGCACATCAATGGCGATGCGCTGACCTGGCCCTCGGTCGTGGCGTCGCTCATGCTGGTGGTGATTTCCGTGCTGGCCAAGATGGCCTCGGTCTATGCCTTCCCGCCCGCGCCCGGCCTGTCACGGCGGCAGGCGCTGAGCGTGGGCGCGCTGCTGCAATGCAAGGGGCTGATGGAAATCGTAGCCGCCACCATCCTGCACGCGCAGGGCATGCTGTCGGACTTCGCCTTCGCCTCGCTCATGGTGCTGGCGGTCATCTCCACCGCGCTGACCGGCCCGCTCTTTCGCCTGTTCGCACCGCGCACGGGAGCGGGCGGGCAATTGCGCTAGGGGCTGGCATAGCCGACAGTCACAGGCATTCCCCCTGACCTGCTACGGCTTCAGCGCCATGTGCCTGTTGCGTTCCACGCAATCGAGCAGTTCCGCGTGCTCGGCGCCCCAGCGATAGAGCATTTCCAGCGGGGTGACAAAGTGCTGGCCCAGAGGGGTCAGGCCGTATTCAACAGCGGGCGGCATGACCTGCATGACTTCTCGTGCAACCAGCCCCATCTGTTCAAGCTCGCGCAGGGTCTGGGTCATCATTTTTTTTGACAGGCCGGGAATGGCGCGCTGGAGCTGGCCGGGGCGGGATGCCCCGCCAAGCAGGTGCAGGGTATGCAGGATCATGGTGGTCCATTTGCCGCTGAACAGGCGCAGCAGGCGGCGCGGTGCACAGTCCTCCACAAAGGGAGCATGTCGATACTGATCGGGCAGCGGGGCGAGGTTCATGTACAGACTCCCGGGAACCTTTAGGTAACCAGGGCACGAAAAGGTGCCGGATTGCCTTTTGTAGCGTTTGCCAACAGCGTGTGAAACCCAAGGCATTCACGGAGGAACAGATGTCTCACAAAGCACTCGTCGTCGGGGCAAGCGGCATTGTTGGCCAGAACCTTGCCAACCGCCTGGTGGCGGAAGGATGGAGCGTTTACGGCCTTGCAAGGCGGGTGGGGAACCTGCCTGCAACCGTCATGCCGGTTGCGGCCGATGCGCTCGACCCGGCCTCCCTGCGTGCGGCGCTGGCCGGTGTCATGCCCACCCATGTGTTTTTCACCACATGGACCCGCCGCGCCACCGAGGCGGAAAACTGCGTTGCCAACAGCGCCATGATCCGCAACGTGTTCACGGCCCTGCCCAGGCCACAGGCTCTTGTGCATGCCAGCCTTGTTACGGGGCTGAAGCATTATCTGGGCCCGTTCGAGGCCTATGCGCAGGGCGCGCCGCCACAGACCCCGTTTCGCGAGAGCATGCCCCGGCTGGACGTGGAAAACTTCTATTACGCGCAGGAAGACGTGCTGTTCGAGGCAACCGACCGGCATGGCTTTGCATGGACGGTCCATCGTCCGCACACGGTTATCGGCCATGCCATCGGCAACCTCATGAACATGGGCACCACGCTTGCGGTCTATGCCACGCTGTGCCGTGAAGCGGAGCTGCCCTTTGTCTTTCCCGGCTCGCCTGCGCAGTGGCAGAGCCTGACGGATGTTACGGATGCACGCCAGCTTGCCAGCCAGATCCTATGGGCCGCCACCAGCCCTGCCGGGCGCAACAGGGCGTTCAATGTGGTCAATGGCGATGTATTCCGCTGGAACTGGCTCTGGCCTGAACTGGCCGCCTGGTTTGGCATCGAAGCCGCGCCCTATCCCGGCCATGCCACATCGCTTGAACAGATGCTTGCAGGCAGGGAAGCACAATGGGCCGCCATTGCGGACAGGCACGGACTGCGCGAGCCGGCCCTCGGGCGACTGGCCTCGCCGTGGCACACCGATGCCGATCTGGGGCGGCCGGTCGAATGCGTGACCGACATGAGCCTCAGCCGCAGGCTCGGCTTTACCGGCTACCAATATACGCCCGATTCATTCTTTGACCTGTTCGAACGCCTGCGGACCGGACGCTACATTCCCTGATGACGCAAAAAGGCCGGGATGCCGGCACGGCACATGACATCACTCCCGCCAACCTATTGCGGGGTGATGTCATCCAGCCGGTCCACGCGCCACAGGGTGGGGAACATCCGTATCCACAACCCGGTTATGACCAGCGTGCCAACACCGCCCAGCGCCACGGCCCCGACCGGGCCGATCAGCGTGGCCAGCATGCCGCTCTCGAACTCGCCAAGCTGGTTGGATGAGCCGATGAACAGCATGTTCACCGCCGAGACCCGCCCGCGCATGCTGTCGGGCGTGCGCAGCTGCACCAGCGCGCCGCGCACCACAACACTCACCACATCCGCCGCCCCCAGCACCGCCAGCGCGATAATGGACACGGCCATGGAGCGCGAAAAGGCGAACACCACCGTGGCCAGCCCGAATATGGCCACGGCCATGAACATGCGCGCCCCGGCCCGGTGGTTGAGCGGTTTCCACACCATGAAGACGGAACAGGCCACCGCGCCGATGGCGGGCGCGCCGCGCAAAAGCCCCAGCCCCACCGGACCTGCGTGCAGGATGTCACTGGCATAGACCGGTAGCATGGCGGTGGCGCCGCCAAGCAGCACGGCAAACAGGTCAAGCGATATGGCGCCCAGCATGTCGGGCCGGGCGCGCATGAAATGCGCCACCTCGACAAACGTGGCCAGCGAGAGCGGCACCCTTGGCCGTGGCGCAAACACCAGCCGGATGCACAGCGTGCCGATGCACGCACACGCAAACCCCAGCGCGCACACAAGGTAGCACACCCCTGCCCCCGCCCCGTAAAGCAGCCCGCCCACCGATGGCCCCGTCACCGCCGCCGCCTGGAACAGCGAGGAGGACACCGCCGCCGCGCGCGGAAACACATGGGCGGGCACCAGCGATGGCAGGAAGGTCTGCTGGCAGGGCATCTCGAACGCGCGGGCCGCGCCGAATATCATCACCATGGCATAGATCATCCACGGCGTGGTCCAGCCGCCAAACGCGGCAATGGCCATGAACAGCGCCGAGAGCGCCTCGATGGCCTGGCATGTGACCACGATCACCCGGCGGTTGAAATGGTCCGCCGCGTGGCCCGCGGGCAGCAGAAGCCCGGCCATGGGCAGGAACTGCGCCAGCCCCACCAGCGCCAGCGCCGTGGTGCTGTGGGTGAGCGCATAGATCTGCCACCCCACGGCCACGGCCTGCACGCAGGCCGAAAAGGAGGATGCCGTGCGGGCGGCAAGGAAAGCCAGAAGCCCCGGATGACGGTGCAGCGGCAGGGATGTTGCGCAAGGCGTGGGGCCTTGCGCGCCGGATGGAGCGGAAGCAGGAGGCATGATGGCTGTATCCTAACAGCAGCACTCGTGGATATCCTACGCTTTCCCCATCAAAAAAACGCATTCCCCCGTTTGCAAATCCGCCCCAACACGGGCAAAAGCGGTTGCATGACAGACCCTGTAGAGCATGCCACCGTGCCCGGCACACAAGGGGAAGCCCGTGAATGGCTCGATATCCGGGCCGGCACGGTCGTGGAGGCACGGCCCCTGCGCGAGATGCGGCCGCACGCCTTCTGGCTCACGATTGATTTCGGGCCCCATATCGGGGTGCGGTCATCGGTGGTGCAGGTCAATCACCGCTATGTGCCGGCCCGGCTGGTGGGCCGCCAGATCTGCGCGGTGATCAACGTGCCGCCCCGGCAGGTCGGCCCCTTCCGCAGTGAAGTGCTGACGCTGGGCATGCCCGACAGTAATGGAGAAGCCGTCCTGATCCGCCCGGATGGCCGTGTTCCCGATGGAGGAAAACTTTTCTGATGGCCAAGAGCTACGCAACCGTAACATGGGACCAGCTGCACCGCGATGCCCGCCAGCTAGCCAGCACGCTGATGAACCGTGGCCCCTTCAAGGGCATTGTGGCCATCACGCGCGGGGGCATGATCCCCGCCGCGATCATCGCCCGTGAACTCGACTGCCGCCTGATCGAGACCATCTCCGTCGTGACCTATGACGAGGAGAAGATGGGCGAGGCCAACGTGATCAAGAAAGCCGAGGCCGCCGGTGATGGCGAGGGCTTCGTGATCATCGATGACCTGGTGGATTCGGGCGTGACCGCCCAGCTCGTGCGCAAGCTGCTGCCCAAGGCGGTGTTTGCCTGCCTTTACGCCAAGCCCGCCGGCCGCCCCGTTACCGACCTGTTCGTGGTCGAGGTGCCGCAGGATACGTGGGTGCTCTTCCCGTGGGATACGGCGCCGCTGTTCATTCCGCCGTTGGCCAGCAAATCGGTCGAGAAGGCCTGACCCCTTCTGCGCGCCTGCCCCCATTACACGACGTGTTGTTCGCCGCACCAGCCTGCCCCGCTTGCCCGGGGCGGTCTGGCGCGGTATTTTTTTTGCAAGAATGTGCTTGCCAGAACAGCCGTTGCCCCATAGTTTCCCGCTCGTGGTCGCGGGGCGTGGCGCAGCCTGGTAGCGCGCGTGTTTTGGGTACACGAGGCCCCCGGTTCGAGTCCGGGCGCCCCGACCATATCCTGGGAGTGACAATGCTCATGCGAGCCCGGATTTACAGGCAGTCAAAGCCCGCTGGCCAGTCGGGCCAGGCCATGACCCATACATGGGTGCTGGATTACGGGCAGAACCGCCCCCGCTATGTCGATTCCCTCATGGGCTGGACCGGCAGCACCGACACGCCATCGCAACTGCAACTCCAGTTTCCTGACCAGGACAGCGCCATTGCCTATGCCACCGCGCAGGGCATTGCATATGACATCGAGATCCCTGCCCCGCGCCACCGCAGGCCAAAGGCCTATGCCGATAATTTCCGGTATGACCGGATACAGAACTGGACGCATTAGGCGCGATCTGGCACAAGGGCAGGCTCGCGCCCTTAGCTCAGTTGGATAGAGCAACAGCCTTCTAAGCTGTGGGTCGCTGGTTCGAATCCAGCAGGGCGCGCCAGATTTCAATGACTTGGCGGCTTAAAAGTTTGCACGGTTTGCAGATGGTTTGCAGTGCACTCTGGCTCACCAAGCTAGCTATGCCCCCCAGATGGCCCCGTGTCGCAGCGATCGAGACCACCTTGCTGGTCTCCGGCTCCTGCTGCTGTTCCCACAACGGTATGCCCGTAACCGTCACTTCCGTGCGGCCGATTTTTCGGAGCTTCCATACGCCGCAGGCACAGGCAAATAAAAAGGCCCGGGAATAACCCGGGCCTTTCTACCATTACGCCTGGATCAGTTGGAGCTACCCTGGTCGCCGCGGCCTTCGCCACCATGACCGCCCCAGCCGCCATTCTGACCGCCATGTTCGCCACCACGGCCTTCACCGCCACCGTGACCACCCCAGCCGCCATTCTGGCCGCCCTGCTCACCACCGCGACCTTCACCGCCGCCGTGGCCACCCCAGCCGCCATTCTGGCCGCCCTGCTCACCACCACGGCCTTCACCGCCGCCGTGGCCACCCCAGCCACCATTCTGGCCGCCCTGCTCACCACCGCGGCCTTCACCGCCGCCGTGTTCGCCACCGCGACCTTCGCCGCCACTGTGACCGCCCCAGCCACCACGATGCTCGCCGCTTCCATTCTGGTTCGAACCATCGAACTGGGCGTGAGCCGCAACCGGCAGGGCAGCACCAAGAGCAAGGGCCAGCACAAATGCGCGTTTCATAATCATTCCTTCATATCAACATATCGACCCTCAAGAGATTGGACTTCTCCGTGATAAATAAAAGGGAAGGCTGTGTAACAAAGAGAATCACAATCCCCGTTTGGGGAATTCAAAATTATTTAAGCCCTGAAAATATATCTGGCATGATTGTTTTCATCATTCCTGCATGTCTGATATAAATATCTGTAATATATTCACGACTATCGAAACATCGCGATGTAATATTTCGTTACACACGGCATATATTTCAATTCTATTAAATATTTCCTGGTATTAACCAATCCGGCAGACTGATGCGGCAGCCCCGACCGTCAGGATGGATGGTCGATCGTGATCGGAGCTGCCATCGCCAGACCACGTACGTTCCGGCGACAGGTCTTTATGCGGAAAATATTCCTAAAAAACTGATAATCAAACGACCTGCCTGAAAAAGGCGCTCGTTTTTTCAAGAAGGGCGAATGGCTTCAAAGCCGTCAAAAAAAGCATTGCTCCAGACGCCCTGCAGCGGCGCGGGCAGCCGCCCGCACGGGCTCTGCCCCTCCCGCTTTAAACTTCAATGCAGGTGAAATGTAACCGGCAGCAGGACATGTGTACCCTCAAGCGAGCGCCCCTGCCCGGTGCACTGCACCTTGCGCGCAGCGGCAAGGGCCGTGCTGTCCAGATCATCATAGCCGGTGCTGGATTTCAGGCTGACCTGCGTTACCTGCCCCTCGCTGCCCAGAACGACATCAACCATTGCATTGCCTTCTTCATGCATGTGGCGGGCCAGGGCGGGATAACGCCAGGCCGGAGGCGTGCAATGCGGTGCAGCGGGCGCGACAGCCGCTGCCTGCGCCGTGCTGGGCGCACCCGGCCCATTCTGCGTTGCCGCAGGGGCCGACCCCACCGGTGCGGCAGCGCCGGGCCGGGCTGGGGGCGCGGCAGACGATAGCCGGGGCCGCGTGGCAGGATGCACGACCGGCGCTCCGGCAGGCCGCGCGGCAGCGGGCGGCGTGGTCACGGCTTTTGGCTGTGGCTGTGGCTGTGGCTGTGGCTGTGGCTGTGGCTGTGGCTGTGGCTGTGGCTGTGGCTGTGGCTGTGGCTGTGGCTGTGGCTGTGGCTGTGGCTGTGGCTGTGGCTGTGGCTGTGGCTGTGGCTGT
>NZ_JAPIVJ010000013.1:0-1575 GCF_054182245.1 Komagataeibacter sp. NFXK3 | reverse complement strand
GGCGTAGCCGCCATGGGGGGTGGTGCAACCCCTGGCCGGTCGAAAAAGACCTGAACGGTGTTTTTTTCAGCAGGCGCGGCAGGCACGGGCGCGCGGGCGGGCAGCAGCCACGCGGCAATCACGCCGTGGCCCAGCACGGCGGCCACGATGGCCCAGCCTGCAAGCAGCCGCCCCCGCCGCCAGCCGGTAGGGCCGGTTGGCGTGACAAGAATCCGGCCTGCCGTTCTGTCCTGCTGCTGCACGCTTCCATCCATTGGGGCATGGGCGCGGGCTGCCTTGTCATTTGACAAAAAGCCCCCGACCTCCGAGAACACTCTCCTGTTACCGCCTTATCTTACAACCGCAAAGAACCTGTCCATCATGGGCCAAGCCCGCCACCCCTTCCTGCATGACATGCCTGTGATCCGCTGGGTCATGGTGCTGTGCGCGTGCCTGGGGCTGTGGGGCCAGTTGCTGGTTGAAAGCCGCAGCCTGCCCGGCGAACTGCCGCGCGGCACCATCATGCGGCTGACCGGGATCGATATCGCTCCCGGCACCACGCGGGCGGACCGGCAGGCCGCACCGCCACATCATCATATGATGATGGCGAACGCGCCCGCCCCCCATGAGCATGGCAGCACGCCCCCCCATGGCCACGACCATGCCGAAGGCTGCCCGCTCTGCCCGCTCCTGCACCTGCCTGCCCTTGCGCTGGTGGTTCTGCCCTTCCTGCCCCTGCCGCCCATGGCATGGGCGGCCCACCGGCATGAACCCCGCCAGCCCCGCGCGCCCCCTCCTGTTCCGCTGGGGCTGCCCCCGGCCTGCGGGCCACCTTCCATCTCCTGAACTCACACGCTGCCGCGGGCCCTCAGGGGCGCGCGCGTCTTTCGTTTTCCTGTTCAGGACATGAAAAGTGACTTCCATGAAAAAAACGGCCACCCCCATCGTGGTGGCCGCAGGTGGCTGCATGCTGGCAGCCTCCCTGCACCCGCTGGGCGCGCGCGCCCAGACAACCGTAACCCTGCCCGGCCTCTCGATCGAGGATACGGCGGACAGCACGCCCATGGGCGACCGCCTGCTTTCGGCGGCGTCCCCTTCCGCCGCGCAGCGCACGGCGGCCAGCCTGAGCAGCCCCGATGCCGCCAGCCTGTTTCGCAACCAGCCCGGTGTCAGCACGTATTCCGCAGGCGGCCTCGCCGCGCTGCCCGTGCTCAACGGCATGGCCGATGACCGTGTGGCCACCGTGGTCGATGGCGTGCGCATCGCCTCGGGCTGCCCCAACCACATGAACCCCGCCCTGTCCTTCATCGACTCCGACAGCGTGGATACCGCCACCGCCATCGCGGGCATAACGCCCGTGAGCATGGGCGGCGACAGCACCGGCGGCACGATCGATGTCGAGCGCAAGGACCCGCAATTCGCGAAGCATGGCAAGGTGCTCGTGACCGGGCATGTCACCGGCACCTATCTGTCAATCGGCACTCAAAAATAACCCCTGATCGGCATGCAATATTAACCCCCTGTTGAAGGCCCGGCCTGTCTCCTGAAGCCGTAGGCGTAAGGAGACAGGCCGGGGCAGGTATGGATCTGGAGAGA
>NZ_JAPIVJ010000012.1:0-95157 GCF_054182245.1 Komagataeibacter sp. NFXK3 | reverse complement strand
CTTTGCCAGATCAATGCCTATCACTGTATCCTTCATCTGCCGTCCTTTCGCGCAGTCGTTTCTTCCAACGACCATTCTGGCACATTGCGATGCCGTGCGGGGAGGACGGCAACCACCCCATCTCACACGATTGGTACCCCTACCCATGGCCCACTGCGATCAATGTGGGCGGGCATGGCGCGGGCATGGAATATCCGGGCATCGTGTTTGATGGCATGCACGACCGCGATGCCAAGCTGTTCTGGATCACCACTCATGAACTCGGCCACACGTGGTTCCCCATGATTGTCGGCTCCAACGAGCGCCGCAACGGCTTCATGGATGAGGGCTTCAACACATTTATCGATTCACTGGCCTCGCTGCATTTCAACAACGGCGAGTTCGCGCCCAAGCATGATGGCGAATACGCACCCGATACCGGCAGGCCGGCTGATGATATCGTCAGGGTGCTCAAGGACCCGGTCTATCAGCCCCTCATGGCGCCCTCCTACATTCCCGGCCGGGGCGACCGGCATGCCATGCCCTATTTCAAGGCGGCGTACGGGCTGGAACTGCTGCGCAGCCAGATCCTTGGCCCCGAACGCTTTGACCCGGCGTTTCGCCACTACATTGCCGCCTGGGCCTATCGCCACCCCACGCCGTCCGACTTCTTCCGCTTGATAGAAAGTGACGCGGGCGAGGATCTGTCATGGTTCTGGCGCGGCTGGTATTTCACCAACGCCGCACCCGATTATGCGCTGGCGGGGCTGGAATATGTCGGGAATGACCCGGCAAAGGGGGTGCGGGTGACGGTGCAGAACAAAGGGGCCCTGCCGCTGCCGGTCACGTTGCAGGTAACCTGGGCCGATGGCACGACCACCCGGCGCATCCTGCCTACGGAGATATGGACGAAAGGCAACGAGGCTGTCGTGATCCTGCCCGGTGGCAGGCCGGTCCGCGCAGCCAGTCTCGACCCCGACCACGTTATTCCCGATATCGACCGCAGCAACAATGAAAGCACGTCCATAACACCGGTTGCCGCGGGCATGGTCGTGGCGCGGCGCAACCTGAGGCCGTAACGTGTGGACATGGACCGGGGGGAACAAAGGGGTTGTCGGGGCAATATATAATTGCATATAAGAAATAAATAGCGAATATGGCAGTATAGTTCATGTGATATAGTCGGACGTCATAAAAAATTCACACAAGTAATCCAATGTTGTTTCAGGGGTGTGGTAATCCCGCACCATCATAAAACCTTCATATTAAAAAGAGTAACCGCACTGATAGATGGTGAACCGCCTTCTCATTGCGGAGACCTTCAGGTGTCGATCAAGTTACTACGTAATGGTCATGTTGCCTTTGGCCTGTTCTGTTCTGCCCTTGCGCTCTCCACGGCGCATGCACAGACGGTCCAGCCTGCCTCCAGGGAGAAGAATCCTGAGCGGGCGCCGTATAAAAAGGCGGCCGCAGCGCATAAGGATGATGCGCGGGCTTCTTCCGCCAATGTCGAGCAGATCATGGCAACGTCCCGCCGCACACGCTCCGAGCAGACCGTAAACCGCACCCAGTTGCAGCGCATCCTGCCCGGCATCAACCCGGTCAAGGCACTCGAGATCCTGCCGGGCGTCGTGTTTGAAAATGCTGACCCATGGGGCAATAACGAACAGAATTCATCGCTTTACATTCACGGCTTCAACCAGAACCAGCTTGGCTTTACGCTTGATGGCGTGCCTCTGGGCGACCAGTCCTATGGCAATTACAACGGTCTCTCGCCCCAGCGCGCGGCCATAAGCGAGAACATCGGCTCCGCTACCGTTGCAACGGGTGCGGGCGCGCTTGGCACGGCCTCGACCAGCAACCTTGGCGGCTCGCTGGAATTCACGACACAGGACCCGCTGCACAAGGCCGGTGGCCAGCTTTCCCAGACCTTCGGCAGCTGGTCCACCTTCCGCACCTTTGCCCGGGTTGATACGGGCGATTTTGGCCATAACAACTCGGCCTATGTTTCATGGGCGCGACAGGATGCGCGGGCATGGGACTTTGCGGGTCATCAGGGTGGCAATCAGGTCAACGCCAAGTTCGTGCATGACGGGTCGCACGACAAGATCACGACTTTCTTTGACTGGTCCGACAAGGTGGAACCCAATGAAGACGGGATTGTCGAGCCATCAGGCGGGAGCATGTACGTGCGCCCGTTCCTGTACCCCAACCTGAACGAAGCCGTGAACTATTACAAGAATGCGGCCAATATCGCAGGTAATAATTACCGTAATTATTACTCCGATGCCCAGCGTGAAGATTTCCTGGCCTATACAAAATGGACGCATGATTTCAGCGCGCACCTGCACTGGACCAACCAGATCTACTACCATCATGACATGGGCGAGGGCGTGGTGGCCGGCCCGATCAGTGCTGCCGGCCTGCCGACCCTTTTCGGGGCCTATTACCCCAATGCATCTTCTGGCGACCTGTCCAACGTGTTTGGCGGCTCGGGCATGGCAACGCGCACGACCGAATACTGGGATAATCGCGGCGGCCTGATGTCCACCCTGCGCTATGAGGTTGGCCACCACCATATTGAACTTGGCGGCTGGTACGAACGCAACAACAACACCCAGGCCCGGCGCTGGTATGCCTTTGACATCAACAACCCCACAACCCCCTATGACCGCCAGCAGAACCCGCTGATCCACCAGTACACAAACTATTTCTATACCAATACCTGGACCACGCACCTGCAGGATAGCTGGCAGATTACCAAGAACTTCATGCTGAATGCGGGCTTCAAGTCCGAGCTGGTCTATACAAACGGCACCCTGCCGGTTGCCGCCCTGCCGGGGTCGCTCTCACCCAAAACGGCTGAAACCATTCCCGGTGGCCGGATTGCCACGGTCAGGCCGTTCCTGCCTTCCTTTGGCGCCTTGTGGAATTTCACGCCGCATGAGCAGTGGTTTGCCAATATTCAGGAGAACATGCGTTCGTTCCAGGATACGGGCTACGGCAATGCCAGCCCCTGGGGCATGACCAGTCAGGAGGCATTCGAGAACTTCAAGAAAAACGGCAAGCCCGAAACCTCATGGACCTATGAAACCGGCCTGCGTACCAACCGCAACGTCAAGCTCGGCCCGCTGACCCATATCAGCGGGCAGCTTGAATACTATCATGTCCATTTCTCCAACCGCCTGCTTGCCGTAGCTTCATCGGCGTACAACAGCAATGTTTCCTATATTATCGGTTCATCCACCATCCTGACCAATGTCGGTTCTGTCTCGACCGATGGTATGGATTTCTCGTTCACGGCGCAGTTTGGCCCGCATTTCTCCTTCTATAATGCGCTGTCTTATAACAAGTCCGTTTATAATGATGATTATTTCTCAGGTACCACACAGGTGCATACGGCAGGAAAGAATGTTGTCGGCCTGCCTGACTGGACCGAAAAATTCGTGGCCTCCACCAACTGGGGCCGTTTCTATGGCCAGTTCATCGGTGATGTCATTGGCCGGCGTTACACGACCTATACCAACGACCTTTCGGTCGGGTCCTATGCGCTGTTCAGCATCAATGCCGGTTATACCATCAAGGGCATTCCGCATGTGCAGGGGCTCAAGGTGCAGGGCAACATCACCAACCTGACCAATACCCGTGCCTGGTCCACTCTCAGCACCTCACAGGCAAGCGGGCAGTATACGGCCTACCCCATGGCGCCGCGCATGTTCTTCCTGACGGTTGGCGCAAGCTTCTAAGCCAGCCTGCTGGCAGGGCCCCGGTGGCATCACGGCACCGGGGCCAATGCGGCAATACGTTAAGCCCTTTTGCAAGAAGGCGGCGTTCTTCGAGGCTTTAAAAAAAGCTTCACCAAAAACTTTCTGATGATTACTGGATATTTTCCGAGCTAATTTTTCAAACAGTCCCTTAACGAAGAGGGATACAAAATTTCCACATGGCAGGCCGACCGGCATGCCATGCGGGCAAGGTCTGGCAGGCCCTAGAACCCGTTCACCGTCGTCTGCCCTGTCGCCATGGAATACGAGCAGGCCCGGTCCCCATCGGTTACCACCAGCCAGATGATGTTGCGCAGCCCGGTATAGAACTGCCCCGCATCGCGCAGCGAGGTATAGCCATGATGGCGGAACCATGCGGCGATGATGGTGGTAGGCTGGTTGCCAAACGATTTGCGGATCGTATCAAGCAGCTTGTCGCATTGCGGGCGGCTGAAGCTGTCATGGTTCTGGTACCATATGCCCACCAGGATGCTGTTGCGCCTTGGGTCGAAATCGGCCACCGGCACCATGTCGCTGTCATAGGTGTCGGGCAGGCTGTCAATTTCGTGCTGCATGGCGCGCTCGGCGCGGATCAGGCCAAGGTCCATCATGGTCAGCTTGTCGGAAAACAGGGTGCTGACGACCTGTGAGGCCGGTGTCTGGGCGGCAGCGGTGGCACACCCCCACCCCAGCAGGGCAAGAAACACGAACAGATGGCGCAAGATATCCCCCATGGCGGACTGGCTGTGGTTCATCCTTGTCATGGATGGGCGGCCATGACGGTGCCCCGGGTAACGGCCAGCCCTCATGTCATGACAGGAATTAAATAAAAATAACCTTTCAGGCCATATATGTTGACTTGAATGTCATGCACATAAAGCCTATCTGCCATGAATATAATGACTGACATGGCGGTGAACGGGAGTGTGCGCGATATGACACGGATGAAGCTTGCCCTGCGTGGCTGGTTGCAGGTGGTGTGGGGCCAGATCGTGCGCGAAACCGGTTATGCCATCAGCCATGAACGCCTGCAGCGCCGTGGCCTGCTGATTGAAAAGCTCGGCCATGGCCTGCTCTACCGCGCCCACAGGCTGGGGGCGGCATCTGCTGCTGCCTCGGTGGCCGACCCTTACGCCACGCCCTCACGCGCAACCGAAGGCTGAAGCCGGGCAGGCCATCGTGCCTGTTATTTGAAGGATTCGTGACAAACGTGCCCGTTTTCCCCTGTTTCTGACAGGTCTTTCCACAGGGTTGCCCGGACATCCTTCCCCCGAATCTGGGGATAAATGCGCACCCGCAGCACGGATGAAAAAAGAAGAAAAGTTCTTGGTGAAGCTTTGCCTTTTTGAAAAAAGGCGACACCCAAGAACTTTTATCATTTCACCAGCTCCTAACGGTGCCCCGCAAGGTGCTGCATGTCATCGCCCACATGGCGCAGCGCGTCGCGCACCGACATGTGGCGGCGGTTCCCCGCCTCTGACACGACCGTAACGGTAGCCGTCATGCCGGCTGCCAGCACGAGGCCGGACGGCACGCTATCGATATGCACCCGCACGGGAATGCGCTGCGCCAGCCGCACCCAGGTATAGACCGGGTCCACCGCGGGCAGCCCCTGTATGGAGGTGGCGGCGTTGTTGCTGGCAATGCCGCGCGTAATGCTTTCCACATGGCCGAACAGGGGTTCATGAAATCCCATCAGGTCCAGCCGCACGGGTTCGCCTTCGCGGATGGAATGGATTTTCGTCTCCTCGAAATACCCGTCCACCCAGTAGGAATCCGCATCGATGATCTGGATGTTCACATGCCCGGCACTGGCATAGTCGCCCGCGCGCATGGTCAGGTTGGTTACATAGCCGTTGAGCGAACTGCGCACCTCGGTGCGCTCAAGGTCGATGCGCGCCTGCCGCAGGTCGGCCAGGGCCGAGGCGTATTGTGCTTCCGCCTGCTGGGCCACGGCCTCGAACTGCTGCTTTTCCTCGCCAGATACCGCCACACCGGAAATCTTCTGCCGGCGTTCGTATTGCGAGGTCTTGAACTCAAGGTCGGCGCGGCGTTCGTTAACCGCCGCCTCGGCAATATCCACCTTCACCCGGAAATCGAACGGGTCGATCACGTACAGCACGTCGCCCTTGTGCACGAACTGGTTGTCATGCACGCGCACTTCATTGACCTGGCCCGAAATGCGCGGCGCGATATTGGCCACCTGCGCGCGGACCTGCCCGTTCCGTGTCCAGGGTGAGGCGGTATAATAATCCCACAGCACGATGACCACGATGGCCGCGACACAAAGAATGGTCGCGGTAATGGCCAGGCGTACGAAGCGGTTTGCATATGCGAACACGTCAGCAGTCTTTCACAACATCAGGGTATACAGGCCGACAAGGCTGATCAGCAGGCCGAACTGGGCCAGCGGCGGGTTCCACACAAAGCGCCACAGGTTGAACCACGAGAGTGCGGCCCGCAGCACAAGCAGCGTGCACAGCGCCAGCCCGAGGTTCATGACAAAGGCCGAGACCAGCACGCCTTCCACATCCACGACCTGCCGCATCAGCCTGCCTTTTCCATTTTGATGATGCCGTAATGGCGCAGCCGGGGCTGGGCCGCGCGCCATGCGTGCAGTACCCCGTCCAGCCCGGCCAGCAGGTTGATCGCCGCCACCTGCTCGGGTTGTGGCAGGTAGGGGGAGGGAGCAGGCACGGCGGCACAGGCGTGTTGCAGGCGCGCGTCAAGGTCGCCCCAGGGCGCGTGCAGGCGCAGTTCGCGTGCGGCCAGTTCAGCCGCGGGCCGCAGCAGGGCATGGCTTTGCGCCTGGCGGGCATAGGCCCGCGCCCGCGCCAGCGCGCCATCGAGTTCGGTAAAGGCGGTGAAGCTTTCAAGCTGCCGGGCGCCGCTGGGGCTGGGCGGCAGGCGGTCGTTCCAGAACTGCATCTGGGCCAGCCGGTCATAGGCGCGGGTGAGGCGGGTCGGGCCATCGGCCTCGCCCCGGCCCGCCATCTGGCGTTCAAGCGCGCGCACGATGGTCGATGCCATCCAGAAGCGCTGCCTGCGCGCTGATGGCGGAAACAGCAGCACGAGGATGATGAAGGCCAGCAGGGCGGCGAGCAGGTAGAAGATGTTACGATTGAGGAATTCGGTGGGGTTGTAGCTCTGGTGGTTGTCCAGCCCCAGCATGGCGAAGAAGAACACCCCGTAATTGAACCCGATCGCAGCCGTGCCCGGCCGCATGAGCAGCAAGCAGGCCAAAAAGGTCTGCGGCAGGAGCGCCAGCGCGAGGAAGGGCATGTCCGCCCCGTGCAGCAGCACGAAGAAGTTCAGCGCCGCCGCCGCCAGCACGCTGCACGGAATGCCGATCACCGCCCCCATGCCAAAGCGGGCCGTATCGACATTGGTGGCCGCCAGCGTCAGGGTCAGCGCGGTCTGGGCCAGGGCCACGGTTGCACCCGGCAGGCCGGTGATCACGCATACTGCCGCCGCGAACGAGAAGCCCACCAGCACCCGCAGCGCCCCGATGAAGGCAAGCAGGATGTTGGGCTGTGTTGCGATGGCAATGGTCTTGCTGTCGGCTGCGCTGCCGGTGCCGTCTACCAGCATCTGCTGGCCTGCATGCAGCCGCACGCGCGCGGTGAGCATGCGGGCCGCGCGCTCGATGGCGAAGGCTTCATCGGCATTGGGCACATGGCCGGGAAGCGCTTCGCGGATGGCCTGAAGGATGCGCAGCGTAAACCCCGCCTGGTCCAGCCGCAGGTCGGTCTGGCGTGCGATGCGGGCAATGGCCTCCTCAACAGCGGGGTCGATGTTGCCGTGGCCTGTGTGGCGGCCAAGGCCGCGCGCGCAGTCGAGCACCGTCAGCATGGACACCATGGCCAGCCGCGCCCCGTTGGCCCGCATGCCGCCACGCTCGAATTCCGTGCGGGCGTAGGACAGGCGCGTGGTCAGCGCCAGAATGCCCCCGGCCAGCTTGATGTCGGCCTGTGCGCCCCTGTCATACAGGTGTTGCAGGGCCGCGCGCGCAGTCTCGCTGATGGGGCGGGTGAGCTGCTTCAGCCCGTTGGCCAGGCCGCGCGTGGCCTCGGGTGAGCCGGAGAGGATATTGACCACCGCCACCGCGAACACCCCAATGGTGATGGCCGAGGCGCGTGATACGGCAATGCTGAACACATTCTGCGGCGTGTCGATGCAGTTGACCGCCACGAGTGCCACCGTATAGCCCGACAGCAGCGCGCCATAGGAGCGGAAGTCACGCTCGAGCGACCCCACGAACGCACACGCCGCCAGCCACAGCGCAACCCCGCCCAGAAACGGCCCGCGCTGCTGGTTCCACACCGCCACCAGCACGATGGACACGCCCATGCCTACCACCGTGCCGATAATGCGGTAAAATGCCTTGGAGAGCGCCTGCCCGCGCAGCGGCTGCGCCAGGATCATCACGGTCACGCCCACCAGGAGTGGATTGTCGATCTGGACCCAGAACGCCGTGGCCAGCCCGATGACGAGCGAGCACCACGTGCGCAGGCTGAAGCCCAGCCACCCCGCAGGCAGCCTGTCAGCCCAGGGGAAATAGAGACGTGCCATGTCGCGCAGGCGCTGCCCTGCGTTTGCTGCCGCTGTGTCGGACATGGCCTCCCTGACCGTTCGGTGGTCTTGGCATTCCATACAATGGAAGTTGCAGCAAATTCATAACAAATGATGTACGGCGTCCTGCCCTGCGGCAGGTTTCATGCAGGCGAGATTACCCGGTGGCGCACCACTTCGCCCACGATGATCAGCGCGGGGCTGGCCACGCCTGCTTCGGCGGCTTGCGCGGGCAGGTCGCCCAGCGTGCCGGTCAGTACGCGCTGGTCGGCCCGCGTGCCGCGCTCGATAATGGCGGCGGGCCACTGGGGCGGCAGGCCGTGCTCGACCAGTTTCGCGCACAGGGCAGGCAGGGCGGAGACACCCATGTAGATCACCACCGTCTGGCCGGGGCGGGCCATGCTGTCCCATGGCAGGTGCAGCGTGCCGTCGGCGCGGGCATGGCCGGTCACGAACAGGCAGGCCTGTGCGCAGTCGCGGTGGGTGAGGGGAATGCCTGCATAGGCAGCACAGCCATTGGCCGCCGTAATGCCCGGCACCACCTGGAAGGGAATGGCAGATTCAAGCAGCGCCTCGATTTCCTCCCCGCCACGGCCAAACACGAACGGGTCGCCGCCCTTGAGCCGCAGCACGCGCTGGCCCGCCTGCGCGCGGCGGATCAGCTCGGCGTTGATCTCTTCCTGCGGCATGGTGTGGTTGTTGCGCCGCTTGCCCACGAACACCAGCTCCGCATCGCGGCGCACGCGGTCGAGCAGGGCGGGGGAGAGAAGCTGGTCATACAGCACGCAATCGGCATTCTGCATCAGGTGCAGGGCGCGCAGCGTGAGCAGGTCCGGGTCACCGGGGCCCGCGCCCACCAGCCAGACCTCGCCGCGCGTGGCGGTGGTGGCGATGATGTCATCAAGCACCGCGCGCGCGCGGGTGGCATCGCCATTGCGGGCGGCCTGCGCGCCCGCGCCATCAAGAAAGGTTTCCCATACCTGCCTGCGCCGCGAAATATCGGGGCAGGCGGTGCCCACATGCTCGCGCTGCTGCTGCATGAACACGGCCAGCGCGCCCGTGCCCTCAGGTATGGTGCTTTCCACCAGCTCGCGCAGGCGGCGCGCCAGAACGGGGGCGGCACCCCCGGTGGAAATGGCAATGCGCACCAGCCCGCGATGGATCTGGGCAGGCGTGATGAAGGTGGAAGGCTGCGGGTCATCAACCGCGCAGACGGGAATGTTCATGCCGCGCGCAATCGCGGCGGCCGCACGGTTGACATCACGGTCATCGGTCGCGGCATAGACCAGCCGGCAGCCGGGCATGGCGGCGCGCAGCGTTGCCTCATCCGCCGTGGAAGCGATGCGGGTGATGCTGCCCTCATCTTCCCAACGCTGCATCTCGGCATCGAGGCGGCCTGCGATCACCTCAACCCGGGCGCGGTGGGCAAGCAGGAGGCGCACCTTGTTGGCGGCGATCATGCCGCCCCCCACCACCAGCACCCGGACACCGTCCAGCCGCAGCGCGATGGGAAACCATGCGGGTTCGGAAATATTGGTCATGCGCTTGAAATCACCGGGCGTGCCGGCATCCTGTCAACTGGGGAGGCGTGTCTGGTCCGTGCCGGGCGGCGTGGGATGGGTTTAGTGGGAGGCGACGTTCTTCACCCCTTCGGCATAGCCCCAGCGTGCCCATGTCGAGCGGTCCTTGACCGATCCCGGCGTGTTGGTGGCACAGGCGGCCAGTGACAGCACGATGGCACAGATGCCAAGAACGGGAAGAAAACGGGCCAAAAAAACCTCCTGCACGACGCAGCCCCCAGCCTAGCAGAAAAGCCCCGCCATCACCACGCCCCGCGTGAAGGGATGTGCATGCGCCCTGCCTCTCGCCTGCCACGGCAAAAAGATGGTAAGCCGCACAGGCCCGGCCACGTGGCATGCCGGGGCACGAACAGGGGGATTGCCGCTGATGGAAACCGTAAGCACCGTGGCCGAACTGCGCCAGCATGTCCGTGCATGGAAAAAGGCAGGCGCGCGCGTGGGCGTGGTGCCGACCATGGGGGCGCTGCATGAGGGCCATCTTTCGCTGGTGCAGGCCGCGCGCGCGCAGGCGGACCGGGTGATTGCCACGGTTTTCGTCAACCCCATCCAGTTCGACAACGCCGATGATCTGGCAACCTACCCCCGCACGCTTGCGGAGGATGGGCGGCTGCTGGCCGAGGCCGGGGTGGACCTGTTGTATGCGCCCACCGTGGCGCAGATGTACCCGCCCGGCTTCGCCACGCGCATCAGTGTATCGGGCGTGTCGGAGGGGCTGTGCGGTGGCGCCCGCCCCGGTCATTTTGATGGCGTGGCCACCGTCGTGTGCAAGCTGTTCATGCAGACGCTGGCCGAGTGCGCCTTTTTTGGCGAGAAGGATTTCCAGCAGGTGCAGGTCGTGCGCCGCATGGTGACCGATCTCGACCTGCCCATCGAGATCATCTCCTGCCCCACCCTGCGCGAGGCGGACGGGCTGGCGCTCTCCTCACGCAACCGGCGGCTGACCGCAGCGCAGCGGCAGGCGGCGGTTGCGCTGCCCCGCGCCCTTGCGGCCTGCGCGGACGAGATCGCCACCGGCGCGCCCGTGGCCCCGGCGCTGGAGCGCGTAGCGCAGCAGGTGCGTGCTGCAGGTTTTGGCCCGGTGGATTATGTGGAACTGCGCCATGCAGAGAGCCTGCAACCGCTGGTCACCTGCCCGCCGGGCACGCCCGCGCGCGTGCTGGCGGCCGCATGGCTGGGCGATGTGCGGCTGATAGACGGCATGGCCGTGCCCCCGGTAGCAGGCTGAATAAAGTTTCTGGGTGCCGCCTTTTTTCAAAAAAGCTTCACCAGGAACTTTCATTCTATTCAGGCATCCAGTCTGCGGGCTTCATCGGGCAGCATGATGGGAATGCCGTCGCGCACGGGAAAAGCCAGCCCGGCGCGCTTGCTGATCAGTTCGCCCGCCTCGCGGTCATAGACCAGCGGCCCCTTGGTCACGGGGCAGACGAGGATGGACAGCAGCCGGGGGTCGAGGGGCGGCGCGAGGGGCTTTTCGGTCATGGTGGCGGGTTCCATGCAGGTTGCGGTGGGTAATGGTTATGCGGGGGATGCACCCTCATCGGGTTCCTGTCCAGACCCTTCCAGCAGATCGCGCAGGATGCGCGCGCGGTCGGCAGGCGTGGGGGCCTCGAGCATTTTCTGGCGCGGCGCCGTGCCAAAGGGGCAGATCATGGGCAGGGTGACCAGTAGCGCTGCGTCATCCATCTGGTGCAGCGCGTCCCACTGGGTGCTGACGCCCTGCGCCTCGCAGAAGTCATGCAGCGCGTTGAGCAGCCCCTCGCGGTCGAACGGGATGTTGTCCTCCACATCGGTCAGGTCGGACACGAAGGACGAGGTATCGACCCGCGCCACCCGGTAGCCACGCCGCAGCCCCGTCTCGCGCAGCAGGCGGAAGCGCGCGATGCCGGTCAGCGTGATGGCGTAGGTACCGTCCGCGCGTTCGGTCATGGCGGTGATGCGGCCCACGCAGCCAATGGAGTACAGCGGCGGGGTGTGGCTGTAGCCATCATCCATGCCGGGGTCATCAGCCTCCTCATCAAGCGGGGTATCATCCATGCCATCGAGCAGGCGGGGCTGGATCATGCCGATCAGCCGGTTGCCGGCCAGCGCGTCCTCCACCAGCGCGATGTAGCGCGGCTCGAACACATTGAGCGGCAGCCGCCCGTGGGGCAGCAGCAGGGCCTCATCAAGCGGGAACAGCCCCAGCTCGGCGGGGAAGTCCGCCAGCGTCATTTCGCTCACCAGCGGGATGCGGCGCGGGATGTCATCATGAATGACGACCACCCCGCTTTCGTCATGCCGCGTCACGAAAACAGCAGCGAGGACATGCGCCGCCGCGCGGCCACGGTGTCGGGGTCGGTCTGGCCCCATGCCTCGAACAGGCGGATGAGCTGCAGGCGGGCGGCATCATCATTCCACTGCCGGTCCTCCTTCATGATGGTCAGCAGCTCATCGGCGGCTTCCGCGCGCTTGCCCGCGGCATTCAGCGCCGCGGACAGCTCGAATCGGGCGGCGTAATCCTTCGGGTTGGCGGCAATACGGGCACGGATTTCCTCGGCTTCCTCCGCAGCCTTGCGGCCTTCGCGCTTGAGTTCGAGCGCGGCGCGCGCGCCCGTTATCTCGGCATGGCTGGCAATGGCGGCGGGCGCGTCGGCAAGCGCCGTCTCGGCCCCTTCCTCATCGCCCATCTCGATCAGCGCGCGGGCCAGCCCACCCCAGGCGGCGGGGTTTTCGGGCTCGATCTCGAGCACCTGCGAGAACAGGCCCGCCGCCGCTTCCGCGCGGCCTTCGGCCATGTCCATCCGGGCGGCCTCGATCAGCTCGGCTGCGGGCAGGACGCCGCCGCCCGCGGCCTTGAGGGCGTTCTCGACAAAGCGCCGCACTTCGCTCTCGGGCTTGGTGCCCTGCATCATGTCCAGGATCTGGCCCTGCCAGAACACGGCCACGAGCGGGATCGACTGCACCGGCAGGCCGATCTGGCCAAGCTGCTGCACCAGCGCGCGGTTGGCATCGACATCAATCTTGACCAGCCGCACGCGCCCGCGCGCCGCGCGCACCACTTTTTCCAGCACCGGGGTGAGCTGCTTGCACGGGTTGCACCACGTGGCCCAGAAATCGACCAGCACCGGCATGTCGCGGCTGGCTTCCACCACGTCGCGCATGAAGGTGTTCTGCGTGCCGTCCATGACCGGGTCGGGGCCGCCGCCAGATGCAGCAGCGCCTGCGGGGCCTGCACTGGCAGGGCGGGGGGTCTGGCCGATGATGTAGTCCATATGGTCGCATATCCTGTCGGTCTGGCGGCAGGCATGGGCGGGTCGCTTGCGCATGGCCCGTCCTGCCGGTTTTCATTCTTGTGCAATAGATTGGCATTCCCCGCGAGTGTCGCAACCGCCTTGTGGAGGGATGAAAAAAAACTTCAGAAAATGCATTTTTCCCCCTTGCGGCCCCCACGGGTTTACCGTAAAACCCGCTTCACCGACACGGAGCGCGGGCGTAGCTCAGGGGTAGAGCACAACCTTGCCAAGGTTGGGGTCGTGGGTTCGAATCCCATCGCCCGCTCCAGATTGTAAAAAATCAGTTGGATACGAGAAAGCCACCGCAAGGTGGCTTTCGTCGTTTCAGGGCGTTTTCCTGTCTGCCGTCCTGCCTCGCGGGGCAACCCGCTGGAGCTACAGGCGTTGGCGCGGTGATGGATGATGGGAAGGATCAGGCCATGACGCATGATGACCCCGAAAAATCAGGCCCCGGCGATGGCGAAGGCGCGCGCTATCCCGCGCCCGGCGTTAGTTCGCCGCCCGAGGCCCGGCCAGACCCGGATGCAAAGAAACCGCCCCGCCCCGAACCCGTTCCCACCGACCTGCCTGATCCGCTCACCCTGCCGCAGCATGATGGCGAGGAGGATACGGCAGGCTGAAGCCGGGTGCAGGGCTAGAGCAGCTTCATGACCTTGAGCAGGAACCACGTAATCATCATGAAGATGAAGCAGATGCCGCCTGCTTCCACCGTGCCCATGCCGCCCGAGGCCAGGAACATGCCGCCGGTGTTCATGCCAAAGAAGCCGGTCACGAAGGTGGCGGGCAGCATGAGCGTGGTCACGATGGAGACGGTGTAAAGGCGGCGGTTGGTTTCTTCCGCCTGGCCTGATGCCAGTTCATCCTGCAGCGAGCGCGCGCGGTCCTGTAGCGCCAGAAGGTCATCGAGGGCCGCGTGGATCTGGCGCTGCGAACGGTCGCGTATGTCATCTTCCGCCCATTCGGGCAGTTCCAGGTCCTCGTTGTGGAAGATGCGGTCCACCGGCGAGATCACACGCCGCAATTCGGTCGAGCGGCGGCGCACGCGCCCGATCAGCCCGCTGATGCGCCCGAAATCGGTGTGCTGGTCCAGTGTCAGCAGCAGGTCCTCGGCGCGGTCGAGCTGGTCATCGAGCATGGCGATGTTGCGCCGCACGGTATCGGCGAATTCCAGCAGCGTGTGGTCCACGACCTCGGCGGGGGAATCAAAGGATTCATGGCGTTGCAGCGCGCGGTACACCACGCCAAGCGCAGGCACCGGCTGGCGGCGGGTGGTGATGAGCAGGTCGGGCAGCACGGCAAAGCGCCAGGCGGAGAGGTTCTTGTCATCCTCCGACATGGCATCATCAAAGCCGGGCAGGGCGCCGTACACGATGTCGCCTTCCGCCTCGACATTGGTGCCGCGGTCGGTGCTGCCAAGGGCAAGGCGCACTTCCTCCGGCAGGCAGGGTATGGCCTGGATATGGGCGCGGCTGGCGGTGTGGACGATATCGTAATGCAGCCAGACCCATGAATCGGGGGTGGTGGGCGAGCCGCCTTCAAGCGCCCGCGTGATCTGGTCATCATTGAGCCGCACGGGGCGGTGGCCGGACTGGCAGCCAATGGCCCAGACCAGCCCGTTCGAGATGGACGTGGCGGGCGGCCTGCCCTCCATCGGCATGGCGGCGTCGGCTACGGGAAAGTCGGGAACGGTTTCCATCGCTTGTCCCTCCATCATGCCGCCTGCTGCGGCTGTCGTGTCCGGGTGGGCTGACATGAAAACGGGCGGGCGGCGGCCACAGGCCACGCGTCCGCCCGCTTCATGCAACCGCGCCTTATTTCATCAGGTCAGGGGAAACCTTGCCGCCATTTTCCGCCAGCTTCTGCATGACCTGCTTGATCAGCCAGACATTCATGGAAGCGGAATCGTTCATGTCACCGCTGTAATGCAGCTCGGTGGCCAGTTCCTTGCGCGCGGCAAGCGAGCTGTCCAGCCCGAGCAGCTTCATCAGGTCAACGATCGAGGTCTGCCAGTTCAGCTTCTCGGGGTTCTTGGCGGCCAGCGCGCTCAGCACGGCATCCACGTCAACCGGCTGGGCCGGGGCCGCGGGGGCTGCTGCGGGTGTTGCTGCAGCAGGAGCGGCCGCAGTGGCGGTGGCCGCCGGGGTTGCGGCGGCAGCGGTGTGGCTGCCAAAAATCTTGGACAGGATCGTACCGAAAATGCTCATGGTATCTTTCAACTCCATCAAATGGGCCCGGCGGGCACCGGGCCTTTCAGGCCGCGTGGCTGGCCTCAGTAGCGGTAGTCCTTGTTCTTGAACGGACCGTTGACCGGCACGTCAATGTATTTCGCCTGCTCGTCCGTCATGCGCGACAGGTGGGCCCCGACCTTGGCCAGGTGCAGGAAGGCCACCTTTTCATCAAGATGCTTGGGCAGGGTGTAGACCTTGTTCTTGTAATGGCCCTTGGGCGCCTGCCACAGTTCGAGCTGCGCCAGCGTCTGGTTGGTGAACGACGCGGACATCACGAACGAGGGGTGGCCCGTGGCGTTGCCAAGGTTCACCAGCCGCCCTTCGGAGAGCACGATCAGGCGCTTGCCGTCGGGGAAGACGACCTCATCGACCTGCGGCTTGATGTTGTCCCACGTGTAGTTGCGCAGGGCATTGATCTGGATCTCGGAATCGAAATGCCCGATGTTGCACACGATGGCGCGGTGCTTCATCTCGCGCATGTGCTCGATGGTGATGATGTCGATATTGCCCGTGGCGGTGACGAAGATGTCGCCGCGCGGCGCCGCCTCTTCCATCGTCACGACCTCGTAGCCTTCCATCGCGGCCTGCAGCGCGCAGATGGGGTCGACCTCGGTCACCAGCACGCGGCAGCCCGCGTTGCGCAGCGATGCGGCGGAACCCTTGCCCACGTCGCCATAACCGGCCACCACGGCCACCTTGCCCGCCATCATCACGTCCGTGCCACGGCGGATGGCGTCAACCAGGCTTTCGCGGCAGCCGTACAGGTTGTCGAACTTCGACTTGGTCACGCTGTCATTGACGTTGATGGCCGGAACCTTCAGCGTGCCCTTCTTTTCCATCTCCCACAGACGGTGCACGCCGGTGGTGGTCTCCTCCGACAGGCCGCGCACGTTCTCGAGCAGTTCGGGATACTTGTCGTGCATCATGACGGTCAGGTCGCCGCCATCATCGAGGATCATGTTGGGCGTCCAGCCATCGGGCCCATGGATGGTCTGCTCGATGCACCAGTTGAACTCGTCTTCCGTCAGGCCCTTCCAGGCGAACACGGGCACGCCGGTCGCGGCGATGGCGGCGGCGGCCTGGTCCTGGGTCGAGAAGATGTTGCACGACGACCAGCGCACCTCGGCGCCAAGCGCGGTCAGGGTCTCGATCAGCACGGCGGTCTGGATCGTCATGTGCAGGCAGCCTGCGATCCGCGCGCCCTTGAGCGGCTTCTCTTCACCATGTTCCGCGCGCAGCGCCATCAGGCCCGGCATTTCGCCTTCAGCGATCGAGATTTCCTTGCGGCCCCACTCGGCGAGCGAGATGTCCTTGACCTTGTAGTCGGTGCTGGTGGTCATGTTTTATCCTGTATTCGTTAATTCGGCACAGGATATACCCGTTTGGGCGCGACTGATCCAGAGCGGGCGGGATTTGCGTTCACGCGATCGTGCGGGCGACCGCATCGGCCTGGTCGAGCAGGCGCAGGAAGTTTTCGCCCCACAGGGCTGCGATCTGGGCGTGGTCATAGCCCCGGCGCAGGAGTTCGGCCGTGAGATTGCCTGATTCGGAGGCATCGGCCCAGCCGCGAATGCCGCCGCCGCCATCGAAATCCGATGAGATGCCGACATGCTTGATGCCGATTCGCTGCACGGCGTAATCGATATGGTCCACGAAATCCGCCACCGTGACGGAGCGGATGTCGCGCACGTCGCGCGGGCGCAGGAAGGCGTCCATGGCGGTGATGTGGATCACGCCGCCACACGCGCGCAGCGCATCAAGCTGGCCATCATCGAGGTTGCGGGGGTGATCGCACAGGGCCCGCACGCACGAATGGCTGGCAAAGACCGGCGCGCGCGAGAGTTCGACCGCCTGCATCATGGTGTCGCGCGCGGTGTGTGACACATCGATGAGCATGCCGGTGCGGTTCATTTCCGCAATCGCGGCCCGCCCCAGCGCCGACAGGCCGCCATGCAGGCTTTCGGGGTCGTTGAGGTGGTGCATGGGGCGCGCCGAATCGGCCAGGGCGTTATGGCCGTTATGGGTCAGTGTCATGTAGCGCGCGCCCAGGGCGCGGAACTGCCCGATCAGCGAGAGGTTGTCGCCCATCGCGTAGCCGTTCTCCACGGCGGGCACGATGGCGATGTCACCGGCTTCATATGCCGCGCGCACGCCTGCCGCCGTATCGCACACGCGCACGCCCTCGATCCGGCCCGCATCGTTGATCACGCGCAGCATGGCCAGCGCGCGTGCCGAGGCCGCTGCATGCCCGGCCGCATCGCATGCGCCCTGGCCCACATAGGCCACGAGGCAGGCCGCCCGCAGCCCGCCTGCGCGCATGCGCGGCAGATCCACCCGCCGCGAGGGTGCGCCTGTGGCGAAGTCGCCCCGGTCGGGCCACGGAATGTCGACATGGGTATCGAGGGTCAGGATCGTGTGGTGCAGGTCGGCGGATGTATCGGTCATTCGGTCCTCGTCTGGTGCTGATAATGAACCACATGCAGCCCAGTCCTGAAAACTGGGCATAAAACAAAAGCCGCGTGATGTCGTTAGGGTAACAGACGGCGACACGTCCTGCCCCGGCCTGGTCGCCACCCTGCCGCCCTTGCGCCGGGGCACCATGCACGCCGGGGCGCCAGGCGAAGGAACGACCATGACCACCATCCCCCTGCTGACCCTCAATGACGGACGCAAGATCCCCGCGATCGGGTTTGGCACCTACCCTCTCGACAACCCACAGGCCGAGGCTGCCGTGCGCGAGGCGCTTACCGCAGGCTACCGCCTGTTCGACACGGCAGCGCGCTACGGCAACGAAAGTGGGGTAGGCACCGGCCTGCTCAGCTTTGATGTGGGGCGTGAAGACATCTTTGTCACCACCAAGCTGCGCGGGGCCGAGCAGGGCTTTGACAGCACGCTGCGCGCGTTCGAGGCCAGCCTCGAGCGGCTCAAGATGAGCTATGTCGATATGTACCTCATCCACTGGCCGCTGCCGAGCAAGGATCTGTACGTGGAGAGCTGGAAGGCGATGATCCGCCTGCAAAAAGAAGGGCGGGTGCGCTCCATCGGTGTCTCCAACTTCCTGCCCGAGCACCTACAGCGCCTTGTGGATGAAACCGGGGTGACGCCGGCCGTCAACCAGATCGAGATGCATGTCGATTTCGCCCAGGCCGCACAGCGTGAAGTCGATGGCAAGCTGGGCATCCTCACGCAGGCCTGGAGCCCGCTGGGGCGCGGCGCGATCCTCAAGGACCCCATGCTGGCCCGCGTGGCCGAGCGCCATGGCCGTACGCCCGCGCAGGTCATGCTGCGCTGGGTGGTGCAGACGGGCTCGGTGCCCATTCCCAAAAGTGCGCACCCCGAGCGCATGCGCGCCAACCTGCGCGTGTTCGATTTCCAGCTGACCGATGAGGACATGCGCGACCTCGCTACCCTCGATTCCCCGGCCCACCGCACCGGCGGCGACCCGGCCACCTATATCGAGGAATAACCGCGCCGTTCCTGCCCTGCCGCTGCCCGGAGGCGGGGGCTGCGGGGCAGGATTGCACAAGCCGGAACCACGCTGTTATGGTGCGGCGCCCGTTCCCTGCCGGGCGGGCCATGTCGGCACGTCCCTCATGGGTGCGCGGGCATGAGCAGGATCACGGCACGACATGGCAGTAGCGCAGGCATACGCAGCATCCGGTGAAGCGGGCAACCGGGTTGGCTGGCCATTCAACCCTTCGCCCCGCCGCCTTTTGCGCTGGCTGGCGCTGGGGCTTGCGGGCGCGCTCGCCGCCTGCGCCCATAATGGCGCGGGCAACATGAGCGAAGAGCAGATGATTCACGAGGCCGAGTCCTATCGCGCCCGTGCCCATACCAATTACACCCCGCCCGGCCCGCCCGATGACCCGTGGGGCCCCTACATTACCGAGGCCTCGCAGCGCTTTGACGTGCCCGCGGTATGGATACGCGAGGTGATGCAGCGCGAGTCGGGTGGCCAGCTTTACCGTAACGGGCAGTTCGTGACCTCGCTGCCCGGCGCGATGGGGCTGATGCAGCTCATGCCGCCCACCTATGATGAGATGCGCGCGCGCTACAATCTTGGCCCCGACGCCTTCGAGCCGCATGACAACATCACGGCGGGCACCGCCTATATCCGCGGGATGTATGACATCTACGGCTCGCCCGGCTTCCTGGCCGCCTATAATAGCGGGCCGGGGCGGCTGGATGATTTTGTCGATCACTATCACACCCTCCCCAAGGAAACGCGCGACTACGTGGCCGCCATCGGGCCGCGCATCGCGGGGAGTTCGCCCGTCAACCGCTCGCAGGCCGACCTGCTGATCGAGGCGCGCGCCCTGGCCCGTGCGCAGGCCGCCCAGAACAGCCGGGGCAGCCGCAGCCGGGGGCGGCAGCTGCTGGCCTCCGTAGCCAAGGGTGCAGCACCCGAAGCGCCCTCGCCCGAGGCCTCCGCCGTGCGGGCGGCCTGGCGTGCCCGCGCGCAGGATGGCATGGCCCCGATGTCGGCCGCAGGCGAGCACCCCGGCGTGATCAGCATGGCCAGCGGGCATGGCTGGAGCGTGCAGGTGGGTGCCTATGGCTCGGCAGGGCAGGCGGAGCACGCGGCGGGACAGGCGCGGGCCAAGGTTGCGCTCAGCGGCGTGCGCACGCAGGTCGCAAGCGTTGCATCGGGGCATGGTCATGTCTATCGTGCAAGGCTGACCGGCCTTTCGCACGATGCGGCCCAGCAGTTGTGCCAGAGGCTTGGCGGTTCAGGCTGCCAGGTCGTGCCGCCTGCCACATGATGGCATCGGCCTGTGTAACGCGGTGTGAGGAAACATGAGGTATTTTTACAGGCGTCCGCGCGGGGCATTGCCGGGGCTGTGCCTGCCGCTTGTCGGCCTCCTGGCCTTTGCCGGGTTCATCTGCTTCTCGCCCGCGTGGGCCGCCCTGCCGGTGGGCAGCGAGGCGCCGCTGTTCGATGCCCAGGCCACGCGCAATGGCAGCGAGTTCAGCTTCCGCCTGGCTGATGCGCTCAGGCAGGGGCCGGTGGTGCTGTATTTCTACCCCGCCGCCTTCACCCGTGGCTGCACCATAGAAGCGCATGACTTCGCCGATGCCATGGACCAGTACAAGGCCCTCGGCGCCACGGTCATTGGCGTTTCCACCGATGACATGCCAACGCTGGACCGTTTTTCGGTCAGTGAGGGCCATGGCCGCTTTGCCGTGGCGGCCGATCCGCATGGCGAGATCGCGCGCAAGTATGACAGCCGCCTGCCGCTGCTCAACCGCGCAAGTCGCACCTCCTATGTCATCGCGCCCGATGGCAAGGTGATCTATGCCTACAGCGCGCTTTCGCCTTCGGGCCACGTGGGCAGGACGCTTGAGGCGCTCAGGCAGTGGAAGGCCGCGCAGGGCCAGGCCACCAGGGTGTCGCTGCCCGCGGCCCGGTAGGCCACAAGTTTCCGGGTGCCGTCTTTTTGCAAAAAGGCGGCGTTGTTTCGGGTTTCTGGCAAAAAACGGTTCCTGAAATCGCCTCCTGCCGGCCCTTCGGGGTGCTGGCGGCGGCTGGCGTGCGTGCGCGCCCCGACATTGACTTGGCACGCCCGCGCGGTATTGACTGCCCGCTCACCCCGCAGCGGGGGGAAGCCGGTGGGATTCCGGCACGGTCGCGCCACTGTGCACCGCATGGACCATGCGGAAGTCAGACCTCCCCGCCAGTTCACATGCCTCATTTCCGTTACGGGACGCGCTTTCCCGACAGGAGCACAGTCATCATGATTTTTCCCTCATCCTCCCCTTCGCGCCGGGGCGTGGCCTGATGGCCGGTCGCCTGCTGCTGCGTGGCATGCTGGCCGGTATCCTGGCCGCCTGCCTTGCCTTTCTCTTCGCCCGCGTGTTTGGCGAGCCCCAGGTCAACCTTGCCATTGGCTATGAAGCCGCGATGGATGCCGCGGCGGGCGAGCCGCCGGAGGTGGAACTTGTCAGCCGCGCGGTACAGGCCACGGCGGGGCTGCTGACGGCGGCGGTCATGTACGGCGCGGCCTATGGCGGGGTGTTCGCGCTGGTCTTTGCCACCGCTTATGGCCGCATTGGCCGTTTTTCACCGCGCATGCTGGCCATGCTGCTGGCGGCGGGGGGTTTTCTGGCCGTGGTGCTGGTGCCTGACCTCAAATACCCCGCCAACCCGCCCGGCGTGGGCAATCACGAGACGATCGGCCTGCGCACGGCGGCCTATTTCGAGATGGTGGTCTTTTCCATCTGTGCCCTGATCATGGCGGTGCTGGCCGGGCGCTCGCTTGCCGCAAGGCTGGGCAACTGGAACGCCAGCCTGTGCGGCGCGGTGGCGTTTGTGGTGCTGGCAGGCCTGCTGCAATGGGCGCTGCCCACCGTCAATGAAGTGCCGGACAACTTCCCCGCCCAGGTGCTGTGGCACTTCCGTGAGGCGGCGCTGGGCACGCAGCTGGTGCTGTGGGGTGGCATGGGCTTTGGCTTCGGCCTGCTGGCCGAGCGCGTGCTGGGCCGCCCGCACGGCCTAAGCCATTACGGCTGAGCCTGCGGGCGATCCGCCCCGGCCGCATCGCCCGCAGGTTGCGGTGTGGCCATGCTGGCGGGTGTGGGCGGGCTGGCCGCCGGGGTATCCTTCATCACGTCCGCCCACAGCGCGCGCAGTTTCGCATCCATCGCATCATCCACGATGGGGAAGGGGTGGCTTGCCGCGATATAGGCAGGCTGCTGCGCCCAGTGCAGGGCGGCGCGCGTCGTGTCATCAAGCGGCGCGCGCGTGTTGGCGGGCATGCCCCAGTAGCATGATGACGTGGCCAGCCTTGCCTGGGCTTCGGGCGTGCGCAGGTATCTGGCAAATGCCAGCGCCAGCGCCTTGCGCTGCGAGGCCTCGACGATCGAGATGCCATGCTGCCAGCGGATGCCGCCCTGCCGGGGCACGGTAAAGGTCAGGTCCGGCCTGGGCTGCGGGGCATGGGCATCGGCTGTTGTCACGGTGCCGCCTTCATCCACGCCTGCCGTGGTCCAGCCGCCGCCACCCACCACGATATCCACCTGCCCGTCGGCCAGGGCCTGCTGCACGGTGGCGGTATCGCCCACCAGCGTGGCGTTGGCGCGCAGTGCCGCGAGCTTGTCATGCAGGGCGGGCAGGTCGGCCTCGGTCAGATGGGCGGGGTCAAGGCCGAGTGCCAGCGCCACGTAGGACAGGATGGGCAGGTAGCTGTCATAGATGGCGATGCGCCCGTTATGGCGCGGCTGCCACGGCGCGTTGATGTCGTCCATCTCGGCGGCGGGCACGCGGGCCTGGTTGAAGGCAACGGCATGGAAGCCGTATTTTTCCGGCACGGAATAAAGCTGCCCCTGATACGACCCGCCTGCGGGGTTGGCGATGGCGGGGGGAATGTCGGTGTTCGGGAAATCCGCGGGGTCGAGCGGGGCCAGCAACCCTGCCGCCGCAAGTTGCGGGGCGGCGGTTTCCTCCATGATGACCACATCCCAGTCACCAGCCTGTGCCTGGCGCAGGATGCCGCGCACCGCCCCGGTGCTGTCGATATCCTTGAAGTGGATGCGCACCCTGTTGGCCTGTTCGAACGGGCCGAGCAGTTCGGGGTCCTCATGGTCGCACCATGTCAGCACGTTCAGGACCTCGTCAGCCGCCCGTAGCGGCGCGGGGGCCATGGCGGCAAGGAGCGAGAAGGCGGTCGCGGCAGCAAGGGCGCTGCGACGGCTGCGTGCGGACATGGGAAATTCTCCTCCAGGATCAACCCCCAGCATGAACGGGTCGGCGGGGCAGGTCCAGTGTACAGGTGGGGTTTCGTGCGGTCGTTCCGCACCCACAACGGGCGGGCGCCCGTGTCATGACAGGCGTGGCGTGCAGGACACGCCGGGCTGCCTGCCCGTTTGCCCCATATTGTCGCGCGCCATGATGGCGGGCTATGGATAGCCGCATGATCGCCGATTTCATCCGCCGCCTTGCCCGGCGTCGTTCCCCGTCACCCGCCATGTCCCGATCCGCCCTGCGCGCCTCGCGGCAGGTGATCGCGCCCCGCCCGGGCTCGGAGGCGGCGCGCGCCATCGCCACCACTACGGTCATGCCCACCGGCCACCTGCGTGAATATGCCCGGACTGCGCGTGGCGTGGGGCGGCTTGCGGCCATTACGGTGTGGGTGCCGCTTTCGGTCGGGTTCGAGGCGGTGCTGCTGCTCGTGCCCGGTACCGCCAAGATCCGCTGGACGCGCATGGTCTGGGGCGGGCTGTGCCTGCTTCTGTCGCTGCGCATCCGCGTGGTGGGGCGCAGGGCCGGTGGCGTGGGCGGGCGCAAGGCGCGCCAGAATGGCGAGCGGCCTGTCATCTACGTCTCCAACCATTCCACATGGCTTGACGTGCCGGTGCTCGGCACGGTGCTGCCATCCAACTTCGTGGCCAAGGGCGATATCGAGGGGTGGCCCATCATGGGGCTGGTCTCGCGCATTGGCCGCACCATATTCGTCAGCCGCCAGCGCAGCACCACGGGGCGCGAGCGCGACGAGATGCTGCACCGCCTGATGGTGGAAGGGGACAACCTGATCCTGTTCCCCGAGGGCACGTCATCGGATGGCTCAAGGGTGCTGCCCTTCCTTTCGGCCTTTTTTGCCATTGCCAAGCCGCCGCGCCTGCCCAAAGGCAAGGGGCCGGTCGTGCCCGACAGCGAGGCCGCCGCCATTGCCGCGCGCCCGGGCATGACGCCGCTGATCCAGCCGGTCTCGGTCGTGTATGACGAGCTTGAGGGCCTGCCGGTCAACCACGCCCGCCGCCCGGTCTTTGCGTGGTATGGCGACATGGAGCTTGGCCCGCATGTGTGGCAGCTCCTCAAATGGCGCTCCATGCGCGCAACCGTGCTGCTGCACCCCGCGCTCGACCCCGACGACTTTCCCAGCCGCAAGGCGCTGGCGCAGGCGGCCTGGCGGGCGGTGGCGGCGGGTGCGGCAGAATTGCGCCAGAACCAGCCCCAGCCCGAGCAGGACAGCGCCTATGCCTGCCGCCCGCTTGCAGGCATGCTGCCCCAGGACCTTGAGCGCCACGACGGCTGAGGCGCCGCGGTGGCGGCTTTGTGTCAAGATTGAGGCATGTCATGTTTCCGCATGGGCATAAATCATAGTATGATGGCCGTGCCGAGTGGTCCGGTGCCCGTTGTCGCATGGCCATGATCAAATCTGGCAGCATGATGACGCGCCGGGCGGATGCCTGCCCAGGTCAGGAAAATGATCTCACATGGCGCGGTTGGTCGTGCCGATGTTCTGGAGTTTACGGTGGATCAGCCGAAGATTAGCGCCGATGTCCTGCTTTCTGCGATGGAGCAGGCCATTGATCCCATGGTCGTGATTGATGAGCATAACCTCATCATCTTCTTCAACACGGCAGCCGAGAAGATATGGGGCCGCTCGCGCGAAGAGGTCATGGGCCGCAATGTCAGCTGCCTCGTGCCCGAACCCGAGCGCGACCGCCATGACGACTACATCAACCGCAACCGCGAGACCGGGATCGGCCGGATTGTCGGCACCTCGCGCGAGGTCGAATTCCGCCGCGCCAATGGCGAGTATGTCTGTGGCGAGCTGTCCATCTCGCGCGTGCAGGTGAATGATTGCGGCAGGATCTACTACATCGCGGTCATGAAGGACGTGACCGAGCCCAGCCGCCAGCGCAAGATCCTGGTGCTGCAGAATGACGTGCTCCAGGCCCTCGCATCCGACATGAGCATGGAGGAAGTGGGCGACCTGCTGTGCCGCCGGGCGGACAGTTTCGTGCCCGGCGCGGTTGGCGCGCTGATGCTGATCGACCGCTCGGGCAAGCTTTCGGTCAGTGCCTCGCCCTCCATGCCCAAGCGCTACCGCGCCGCACTCGACAGCATGGAACTCACCCCCGGGCAGCTCGAAACGCTGCGCGCCAACCCCGCCGCCAGCAACACCGTGGTGTGGGATGGCTACGCCTCGCTTGCCCGTTCGCTGGGGCTGGAGCGGTGCTGTTCGTCCACCATCGTCTCGCGCTCGGGGCAGGTCATGGGCGTGTTCGCGCTGTACATGCGCGGCGATGAGGCCGATCTGGCCTGGGCGCAGCGCGTGGTCTCGACCAGCATGCCGTTCTGTGCGCTGGCCATCGAGCAGAGCGAGACGCGCCAGCATATTGCCCAGCTTTCCAATTTCGACAGCCTGACCGGGCTGCTCAACCGCACCTCGCTGCACAATATCATCGAGCGCCTGATCATGCGCGGCGGCGACAGCCAGTTCTCGCTGTTCATGGTCGATATCGACCGCTTCCGCGATATCAACGACGCGCTTGGCCATGTGAATGCCGACCGCTTCCTCATCGAGATCGGCCGCCGCATCCGCCATCTGGTCAAGGATGAATACATTGTCAGCCGCTCCGGTGGCGATGAGTTCATCATCGTCGTGCCCGAATGCTCGCATGAGCGCGCCGAGAAGTTTGCCGAGAACCTGATCAACGCCATCGCCAAGCCGCTGCAGGTGGGCGAGAACACGCTCAGCATCTCGTGCTGCGTTGGCATCAGCACCTTCCCCGCCAACGGGCCGGACAGCGAATCCCTGCTCAGCCATGCCGATGCCGCCACCCGCCAGGCCAAGGAAGACGGGCGCGGCCTGTTCCGCTTCGCCGGCCAGGAAAAGAACCAGGTGGCGCAGGACCGGCTGGTGCTGGGCTCGGCGCTGCGCGATTCGCTCTCCAAGGGCATGCTCAACCTGCATTACCAGCCGCAGGTCGAGACCATGACCGGCGGGCTTTACGGGGTGGAGGCGCTCTCGCGCTGGCACCACCCCACGCTGGGCAACATCTATCCCTCCCGCTTCATTGCCGTGGCGGAGGAGACCGGGCAGATCGAGGCGATTGGCCGCTGGTCGCTTGAGGAAGCGTGCAGCCAGATGGTGAAGTGGGACCGCGACGGCGTGCGGGTGCCGACCGTGGCGGTCAACCTCTCTGCCGTGCATTTCCGCAATCGCGGCCTGCCCGAGCACATCGCCAACCTGCTCAAGCACCATGGCCTGACGCCGGACCGCCTGACGGTGGAAATAACCGAGAGCGTGATGATGGACAGCAGCAGCGAGACCGAGGAGGTGCTGCATGCTATCCGCAGGCTCGATGTCGGGCTGTCGATGGATGATTTCGGCACCGGCTACTCCTCGCTCTCGCGCCTGACCCGCCTGCCGCTGACCGAGATCAAGATCGACCGCAGCTTCATCAACGATTTCGAGCATGATACCAACGCCCAGGCCGTGACCATGGCGGTAATCGGCATCGGCTCGCGGCTGGGCATGACGGTGGTGACCGAAGGCGTGGAAACCGAGCAGCAGTGGCGCCTTCTGGAGGAATTGCATTGCGATGTGATGCAGGGCTATCTTTTCTCCAGGCCATTACCCCCAGCGGAACTGGAAAAATGGTTCCGCGAGCGGCAGGAGCGTGGCTCTTTCCTCATTCCAACGACGGCATAGAGCATGTGGTGCCCCGCGCATGGTGTTGGCGTTCTGGTGCCATGCGTTGGGGCGGTTTGAGTTCATGAAGCATAACAGTTTGTTTTTTATTACGGATTCTAGGCGGGAACATGGCATTGCAACACGATGATCGGCTGCGGGCCCTGACGCATCAGGATGCGGATTTCTGGGCTGATCTGGTTGATAATGTCCTCATTGTCGCGATTACGGATAGCGAGGGGGTCATCACCTATGTCAATGACCGCTTCTGCGAGATAAGCCAGTACTCGCGCGAAGAGTTGGTGGGCTCGACGCACCGGATCGTCAATTCCGGTTATCATGATGCCGATTTCTTCCGCGATCTGTACCGCACCATCAAGGCAGGGCAGCTGTGGCGCGGCAATATCTGCAACCGTGCCAAGGATGGGTCGCTGTACTGGGTGGCCACCACCATCATCCCCAAGATCGACCGGCAGGGCACGATCACGGGGTACGTGGCCAGCCGGTTCGAGATTACCGAACTCATGAACACGCGCGACCGGCTGTGTGAACTGGCCGAGACCGATACCCTGACCGGGCTGCTCAACCGTGGTGGCTTCAACACCGCGCTGGCCGATGAGATCGCGCGCTGCCGCGAGCCGGGCATGACCGCCCACCCGGCACTTGCCATGTTCGACCTTGATGGTTTCAAGCAGATCAATGACGTGCACGGCCACCATGCGGGTGACATCGTGCTGCGCGCCATTGCCTCGCGGCTGATCGAACTCACCCACCCCGATGATCCGGTCAGCCGGCTTGGCGGCGACGAGTTTGCCGTCATCCTGCACCGCACGCTCGAGGATGTATCGCTCGAGCGGTACATGGACCGCCTGCAGGCCATCCTTGAGCGCCCCATCGATATCGAGACGGTAACGGTCAGCGTTGCGGGCAGCATTGGCGCGGTGCTGCTGGATGGTACCGACACGATGGAAGACGTGCAGAAAAACGCCGACATGGCCATGTATGCCGCCAAGCGCGCGGGCGGCAAGCAGTCGCAGATGTTCACCAAGAACCTGCGCGAGCGTGCGCAGGCGCGTGTCTCGATCCTGAGCGAGGCGCGGTGCGGCGTCGAGCGCAACCAGTTCGAGGTCTATTACCAGCCGATCGTGAACTGCAACACGATGGAGGTGGACCAGATCGAGGCGCTGCTGCGCTGGCAGCACCCCGAGCGCGGGCTGCTCGCGGCGGAAGACTTCTCCGACGTGTTTACCGATGCCGGGCTGGCCCAGGCGATGGGGCCGCGCATGATCGAGGCGTTCCGGCGCGATGTGTGCATGTGGAACGAGAAGGGCCAGCCGCCCCGCCAGCTTGCCATCAACCTCTCGCGCATGGACCTGATCCGTGATGACTACCAGCGCGAGCTTGAGGAATCGCTGCGGCGCTTCAACATGTCGCCTGACAGCTTCGTGCTGGAAGTGACCGAAGCCATGCTGCATGGCCGCCGGGCCGAGCAGGGCATCCGCAACCTGCGTGAACTGGCACGGGCGGGTTTCCGTATCGCGCTCGACAATTTCGGCAAGGGCATCACGGTGCTGAACCACCTGCGCGAGCTGCCGTTCTCGCAGGTCAAGATCGACCAGAGCATGGTGGCGAACATCGTGGGCAATCCCGATGCCTGCATGGTCCTGTCCAGCCTGATCGACATGGGGCAGGGCTTCAACATGGAAGTCACGGTCGAGGGGGTTGAAAACCGCGAGCAGTTTGATCTCGTCAAGGCGCTCAGGCCCGAGCGCATCCAGGGCTTCTTTGTTTCCTCGGCGCTGTCCTCGCAGGACATCCTCAAGCTGCCTGCCCGTTTTGAAGGGGTGACGCTGTGAGTGACGACACGCCCCGCACGGTGGCCGCGCGCATTGGCGATGACCTGCCGCGCGTGGACGTGATTGGTCTGGCCAATACGCGGCGCATCATGCATGCGGAGCGCCATAATGATGGCGCGCGCATGCCGCTGTTCATTCCCACGGCCTCATGGGCGCGGTTGCTGGAGCTGCATTGCACGGGGGAGGGCGACCGGCCCCGCCTCGCGCCCTCGCGCGTCATGGACGGGCTGGAGCGTGCCCTTGGCCGTATCATGACCGAGGTGGTGCGCCACGATGCGGCGCAGGACGCGCCGCTGCGCCCGGCCTATGAAGTCACATCCGACCTGTTCGGGGCGGAAGGGCCGGTCGAGATCCGCATGCTCGTGGACCGCACGACCGGTGTTGCCTGCATGCTGGCCGGGCCGCCTGCGGATATGGCGGCGCTGCCGCTCGAGATGACTTCCTGATTATAAAAAGCTTCAGGTAATGCCGCCTTTTTGAAAAAAGGCAGTACCCAAAAACTTTTATTTTGCGCTTGCGGGTGCGGGCGTGTCTGGTGTCGGCGGCGTAGCGGGCTGTGCCTCGAGCCTGGGCGAGTGAAAGGCGGAGACGGGGCTGAAAACCCCTTTCTTCACATGCCGCATGGACGCAACCGGCTGGCGCACGCAGCCACGGGTGACGATGGAACACACACCGTCCGTGCCCATCATTTCATCATCATCGCCGCTGTAATGCACCTGGGTTACCCGGTCGTTTTCAAAGCGGATATCGGCAACGCAGGTCTTGCCTGCGCCGCCGAGTGTCGTTTCGGTCAGGTTCACGACCGATTGGAGCGGGATCAACGTCGAATCATTGGTCGAGGGAATGTTCAGGGTGCGGGAATATTCAAAAATCTGCACCGCATCGCTGATTTTCTTGGTCTTGTCCGGAATGCCCACGCAGGACTGCACGTCCGTGCTGTTCATGCCGATCATGGTCATCTGCGCGCGATGGGCGGCGCGTGAATCCGTGTAACCACACCCTGAAAGGCCAGCAAGGCCCAGCAGCCCCACCACAAGCCCACTGGCCTGCCACAGGCGCAGGCGGGGCCACAGGGCGGTGAAACGGGCGGTTATGGGTGCAGTCATATGGCCTCTGTCAAATATCTGGACCCGTGCAGGCCCTGTGTGGCGTGAGCGGGTGCGTGATGCCGGAACAAACCGGTTGGTGATGAAAGCCGCCTGAAAATGTGCGCCCCACTGCCCTGCAAACTGCGGGACGCTTGTGGTGAATATTTTTTCAAAAAGCTTTAACGAGCAGCCCTTTTTTGAAAAAAGGCAGCATCCAAAAACTTTTACTATTTTATCAGTGCGTTGTTTCAAAACCATCTCGTGCATCGAAACAATAACGCGACAGGGCGGGGGGAGTTCTCGCGGTGCGGACAGGCGATCTGCGCGGGCCTGCATATCGTTGCATGTGCAGGCTCGCTCATGCGCTTCGTCATGCCTGCCGATGGTCGGGATGCCATTGAGGGAGGACGCCAGGTTTTTGGGGAACAGCGCCGAGATTGATCGGGCGCGTTGACGGGCACCATGGCCCTGACGGACCGAAAGCGGCCGCACATGCCCTAGCGGTCTTCCCTGGTCAATGTAGACCAGACAACGCAGAACCGTAACGAAAAAATATCTAGGGAAATCATGGTGCTGCTGGACAGGATTGAACTGTCGACCTCTCCCTTACCAAATGGACAAAACACACTTAATACACTGTTATAACGCATAAAAACTTTGTATGTGCTTAAACTGTGCTAGCTACAGGCAATTGCTTGATTACAATATTGTAATGTTAAACATTTTTAATCTTTCCTTGTGATAAGCTGAAAATGCAAGCGCCGATATGAAAATGGTTGAAGTGTCAATAAATCCATAACTTTTATGGTTAATACAGCGGAACTTTAAGTTAAATGAACAGTTAATCTGCATATAAAAGACCATTTCTCCTTGACAACTTAACAGTATCATCGAATAGACCATTTTTTACAATGATCTTTTGTATGGATTTGATATTTTCATAATACATCGTAGCCCATGCATCGCAGTTTTCTTTTTTGTCATTAAAAGAAAAGAAAACATTCGTTCCTGTGTATAGTAAGCATTCAGATATAAACAAAGGAGACATTGATATAAAAAATTCTTCTATGAGAACTTTCTTTAAATTATCAGGTATTCTGTTCTGATTTATCATAAAAATAGTCCTTGAAATAATCTTCAACGCCTCACTTGATTCTCTAGACAATGAACTGCATGCAATAGTGAATGAGTTTACCTCGAAATAACCTTCTGTAAGGTAACCGTCAGTAGATTCTTGAAAGAAATTATTCACATCGTCAGATATTTTTTTAAAAATATCGTTTATTTTGCTTGCTCTTTCCTGAACTAATGACATTAAACTTATAATAGTGGAATTCTCATTCTGTTTTTCGGCCTCTCTTTTACTCCAAATGGCGGCAGTAATTGCAGCTATGAGAGCTAGTAAAGAGACAACAGCACTTACCCACGTAGCTAAATCTCCCCACTCAATGCTTGATAAGTTGCATTTTATGTGTGAAAAAATAGATAAAAAAGAAGGAATTGTTACAACAGAAACTAAAATAAAAACAAAAACGTCAGTCTTATTTTTCATTTTAAAACCCTATACACGGACATGCGTGATATCTTTAAGTTTTCAGCTATTTCTGTAACTGTCATTCCTTCGTTTTTTAATCTGCGGATTGTGTCTTGTTGTATCCTAGCAGTTGGCTTGCGCCCTTTGTAGCGCCCATCTGCCTTGGCTTTTGCGATTCCCTCCGCTTGCCTTTCCTTCATGAGATCACGCTCAAACTCCGCTACAGCGGCAAGCATGGTTAGCATTAGCTTGCTTGTGGGGTTGCTCGTGTCCAAGCGTTGGCCACCCATCGACAAAATGACCAATTCACAGCCTTTGCCCTTTATGGTTTCCACCAGGGTAAGCAAATCGGCGGTGGAACGCGCGAGGCGATCAGGCTTTGTGACCATGAGCGTATCACCTGCACGCATATGATCCAGTGCCCGAGACAGTTCTGGACGTGAGTGTGCCGTCGCGCTGATTTGTTCCGCATATATGCGTGCGCAACCATTCCCCTCCAGGTCGCGGCATTGGGCCTGCAATCCCGCTTCTTGCTCCGCGGTGCTGGTGCGTGCGTATCCAAAGATCATGCGCTGTAACCTCAAATATGTAACTTTAGCCTCCAAGACCTTTCCCTATGTAATGTCACAAAAACCAACAAACAACCCTAAAGTGACAAAAAGGTGTAACATCGCTTCCGTCACATTAGGGCTTGCTTTAAAGTTACATATGCAGCTTTGTGAGAGCGCATTCATGCGGGGGTGAGAGTATGACGGGATATGAGTTTTACGCCTGCATCGGCGCTCCCTTGCTTATGTTGGGTGTCTGTAGCTTGGCATTCCTGCTGCCGAAATAACCCATAGCAGGCACAAGAGGACAAAAACTCCCCGAAACCTATATATTATATAAGGGGTTTCGGGAAGAAATTGTCCTCCAGGTTAAATCAAGCCCTTCCCCCTCAAAGACTTGATAATACTTTTGATTTTCCTGCTTTTTTCCCTCTGAGTAAGCCCTTGATACGTGACTGCCGCTAAAGCGCTTCGTATGCCTTCCTCGTCAAAGCCATGATTCGCTAGCGTAACACCAAGCCCAAAAAACTTGCCATGTCTGCCCATGCCATCACTTAAAGCACCAAAGCCATCTAACTTCTCTTGAATGAATTGCTGTTGTCCCTGCCCATGAGCGGTCAGCGATTCTTGCAGCTTTTTTTGTGCTTCACGCCTTTGCTCCGGCGTCATGGGTTGCGCTTTTATGACGGGGTCCACGTATGCGTTTTTTAAACGCTCGATGGGATCAAAGATTTTGCCATCGTACTTCCTGAAATCCATCTCCGTGCCTGGGGCATGGTTGGGAAGGTAAAATTTGCTGGCACAGTTGAATTTACTGCGGTCAAAAGGCAAACCGCCAGCTTTATCCTGATACCCTGCATTAAAGCATTGCATGGCTATGTTACGGCATAAGACTTCAAAGGCTTCGCCAGTTATGGGCTGTGTCAAAGGGATCACAACGCGGTAGTTTCCCGCACCGCTATATGTTTGATAAATCGCCATCTTTGTATCAGGAAACAACTTACGGAAATCATCTGCCGTCATATCATGCTGGGGATGACCTGCATCTTTATCCAGCATCAAAAAGCAGCTTGCTATGACATTGTTTTTTCCGAACCTAGTGCCACCTTGCCCGATAGGGTCAGTATCAACAACAGCGGGCCATAATAGACGATTAACTGTATGCTTATCGTTTGAGGTAAATTCACTTTCTTTTTCAAAATATGATATCAACGCATCAGAATCTTCGAAGTCAAGTTTTGAGAATATTTTTGTTGTTTCCTTTTTGTCGATAATTTCAGCGTATGATTTTTTGATATGTGCCCAATACTCACACTCTTTTATTATTCGTGAACGTTCTTTCTTTTGCTCATCACGTTGCGCTTGGGTCATGGCTTTATCGCTTAATGGAGGTCTCCCCAGCGTTTTTTCCTCGGGCAACTGCATTTTGTTTTCATGAGATTCCAATGTTACGTGAGGCAACATCTTTTCGAGGTAAAGGGCACTGCGAGAATCGGGCACACATATATGTCTTTCGCTGTTATCCGCTGGATTTCTGATTGAGGTGCGGCAAACAGCTTGATACGTACTGGCAAAAAGGAAGGCTTCTTCAACCTCTTTGGGTTGAAGGCCAAAGCGATTCTGCAAATAACTTCCGTATGATGGGCGCATATTCAAAGCTGCCAAGAACGAAATATTATGCAAGTGTTGGTATTGGTTGAGTCCGTGAACATAACTCGATATAACTGTTGTGTTGTCAGGAATCCTTATATTTCTTTCAACGTCACGGACGGGGACACCATCAACATCTGTGTTAATGGAGTTGTTTAAAACGGTTAAAGAAGTTTGACCCTTTAAAATATCTTTGTTGATAATATCTACCATTTGGTTATGAATGGCGTAGCCATCACTATGACCCAACCTCTTTGAATAATCACGGTCCATAAAGAAGTGGATTTTTGTGTTACTGACGTTTGTGTGACTTGTGTATCTTAAAGTTATGTCTTGTTTTGCAAACGAAATATTATAATGTTTTGACCATATTTTGTATATCAATGACTCACAAAAGCATGCTGACATAAAATAAACGTCATGCCATGAAGTAAACTTATCTGGTTTTATGTGATAGTAAAAATGGAATCCATCCCTATCTGTATTCTTATAAGCTGTGGATTCCACTTCAACAACAGTATCTTCATCGAGTATCATTTCTGACACTTTTCCAAATATGTCATTAACGGCATCTTTGCCTTCCGCTGTTCTCGCGTATTTGTTTAAAGCGGTTGTATTTTTCGCTAATACCTCTGTAAATTTCTGAGTGGGGTCTTTTAAAGAGATATTATCTGAAAGCATTTTACGCTGCGCTGTTACCCTTAATGTTAACTCACCCGTTACATTCGCAACTTCATCAAAGAACAAAACATATTTTTTCTTCTGATCCTCGGATATTTTTGAGTATGCTGTTAATATCCCTGCATGGGTTACTAATAGGACATCGTGAGATTCATGCTTATTGCTGTTAATGTAGGCAATAATATCTCTTACCACTTCGCCGTCATTGCAGTGGTTGATGTCTTTTACGTATGGATTTAACCCATTACTTTTTAAAAGTTTTTCTGTTTCCAGGAGATTAGCGTTTTTTGGTTGGGCAATGATGAATCTCGCCTTGTGCTTGTTTTTAGCGATGAACTTCGCAATCGCGTGTGTTTTTCCTGATCCGCAAGGACCATCTATATAGTTGAGCATATGAAAATACCTTTCTAAGTAAAAATAATTTTTGATACAAAAAAACCCCACGAGCAGGCAAGTCCGTGGGGTTTCCAAATAATTTTTACTGAGAAGGTATCTCATAGTTATTTAGCGTTCACTCTTTTGCTTGCCTGCTCGTGAACTTTTTCATGTGTTTTTATTTAGCAGTCACAAAAGAAAAATCCTTGCATAAGAGGACAAAAACTCCCCGAAACCTATATATTATATAAGGGGTTTCGGGAAGAAATTGTCCTCCATAACCCCTACAGGGGTAAAAACGTTATGTGTATGTGCAACTAACGCACATCTCCTTAATTTTGTGTGTGAGGTGTCCCCAAATAACTTTTTGCGTAATGTGCCCGTGAGAGCCTCTAGGATGACCGCACAGCGCGTTTAATGTCAAAGGCATCTTGTGGATTATAAAAAAACTATACAGCGCTGTACGGCCTTTAAATGGCTTCTAATGAGTATAACGTTTAACGAGGGCAGCGTTAAAATGAGTTTGCCTTGGGTCGAAGTCGATCACGAATGGCCTCAAGCGTGACGTGGGAATAAAAACGCTCAATCATATCGACGGATGTGCCGCAATTTCGTGCCACATCAAATATGTCTACCTTTTGGTTAAGCATATGGGTGATGTAGTAATGGCGAAACGAATAACTTGAGCGCATAACTCCGCGAAAATCTTTTTTGAGGTTACAAGCCTCAAGCAGCGCATTTAAGCTGGCATTATACGATTTCACCATATTTCCGGCTTCATCGGCAAAAAGGAAATCCTCTGCCGTCGGCTTCCTGTTCCATGATGCTTTTTGCACAGTCCATATCATGTCGAGGTTGGGCAAAACCGTGTCTTGGGGGATAAACTCGCGAGACCTATTTTTCCCAAAAACCCTAAGCGTGACTTTTTGCCCATCAAGTTTTTTAGTGACATCGAACCCCAGCACATCACCCCATTTCATTTTTTGCGCTTCCGTTGGCCTCATGCCGCTGCCAACCATTATCCCGATGTATGCATAGAGCATGGTCCTATCGAATTTCACGCGTGGGTGGTCTTGGGCTTCAATAATTCGCTGGAATGCTTTGCTGTGTAACCGTTGGATTTCGTCATTCGAAAAGGATGGGCGCGCGTTATCTTGCGCCCTCACCCTTTCCAGTGATGGCAGCGCTGCCACATATCCATGATCCCTACAGTAAGTGACGAACTTCCTGAGGATGTTCATCTCCCACACTAAAGTGGAGTCGCTTGGTTGGATACGTTGGGGAGCGCGGGAGATCGTTTTTCCCGCTCTTATATACGTGATGAGGGGAATATCTTTGCCTGGGCCTGTGATCCAATACGTTTTGCGCCAAGGCACAAACCCACTCAATGTTCTGGTGGTGAGGTGTGAGGCTTCTTTACGACCACAAAAATCCACCACGTAACGGTGCAGGAACGCTTTATGCGTTTTCTTTAAGGGCTTGGCCTTCACGTATTCCTCAACCACCTGTGCGACAGTCTTGGCACGCGCATCAAGACCCGCTTCCGCGCGTGTTAATGCCGCATAATAAGTTTTGGCTGCGAGTTTGTTGGCTTCGCTTTCATCGCGGGTTCTGAGGGAAACACGAATCTGCCCCTGTCCCGGCAAGGAAAACCTTACGGACCAATTTTGGGTGCCTGGACGTCGGAAAATCACCCACTCTTTTTGTGGGAGTGCTCCGTGATTGTGCTTGGGACTGTGCTTTTCCATCCGCTAACTCGTTGATTTCACTAGGGCCAGCTTTTATGTGCTGGGACTGTGCTAGTGTATGTTCATACGAGTTTGCGAAAAAGGCTCACCATTAAGTCGTTGTAAAACAACGTAAAAGTGGTGCTGCTGGACAGGATTGAACTGTCGACCTCTCCCTTACCAAGGGAGTGCTCTACCACTGAGCTACAGCAGCACGGTATGCGGGCTTCCTAACTTTTCCTGCACCGGCTGGCAACCCCCTTTTATCGCCTTTTGGCAAATTAGGGCGTTCCAGCCGGTTGGAGAGGGGTCAGTCGTCGCGGTGGATGCGTTCCATGCGCTCGTGGCGCTCCTGCGCCTCGATCGACAGGGTGGCGATGGGGCGGGCCTCAAGGCGCTTGAGCCCGATCGGCTCGCCGGTTTCCTCGCAATAGCCATAGGTGCCCGCTTCAACGCGCAGCAGGGCCTGGTTGATCTTGGAGATCAGCTTGCGGGCGCGGTCACGGGTGCGCAGCTCGAGCGCGCGGTCGGTCTCGACACTGGCGCGGTCGGTAATGTCGGCTTCATGGATGCCGCCTTCCGACAGGCTGGCCAGCGTTTCATCCGCTTCCTTGAGGAGGTCCGCCCGCCATTTCAGCAGCTTGAGGCGGAAATATTCCACCTGCTGCGGATTCATGAATTCCTCATCATCCGAGGGGCGATAGTCGGGGGGCAATGTAATCATACGAACAGGTCCCTGCGCCATGCTTCCGTGTGGCAGTTACTGGCCTGCCAGTCGGGAACGGGGCGGCTTATACTAGCAAGGGGCGCGCGCGCCAAGCTTTTAACGCAGGCCATCAGGCAGGCTGGCCCGGCGGGGTGGAAGGAGCGGGGGTGGCAGGCGTGCCGCCGGTTGCAGCCGGGCGGGCCGTGGCGGCAGTGGCCTGCTTGTGGCGCGGCGTGTCGGGGTAGGTGGTCTCCCACCCGCCGCCAAGCGCGTTGTACAGCCGCACCAGGTTGCCCGATATGGCGGCGGTGCTGGTGGTCAGGTCGGACTCGGCACCCAGGTACTGGCGCTGGGCATCGAGCACGTTGAGGTAGGTCACCATGCCGTTACGGTACTGGTTCTGCGCCAGTTCCAGCGCGTGGTGGCTGGCCTGCATGCGCTGCTCCAGGCTGTCATGGCGGCGCTGTTCGTCGGTGTAGGCGGTGAGCGCGTTATCCACGTCATGCCAGGCGCCGAGCACGGTTTTCTGGTAGTTGATGGCCGCTTCCTTCTGGGCGGCCTTGCGCAGTTCAAGCTGGCCGCGCAGGCGCCCGCCCTGGAACAGGGGCAGCGTGATGGAGGGGCCGACATTCCACGCCTTGGCGTTCCAGAAGCCAAGGTCACGGAAGGAGAGGGATTCGAAACCAAAACCGGCATTGATGGTCACGCGCGGGTAGAACTCGGCCACGGCCTCGCCCACCTGGGCGGTGGCGGCGTGCAGGTTGGCCTCCGCGCGACGGATATCGGGGCGGCGGCGGGCCAGCTCAGAGGGCACGCCGACTGGCACGCGCGGTGGCACGGGCGGAATGGCGGAGGCGGTGAGCAGCTCATCGGACAGCGCGCGTGGCGGCGCGCCCATGAGCAGGCTCAGCGCATTGACCTGCATGGCCAGCTGCTGCTCAAGCTGCGGGATCTGGGCCAGCGTGTTCTCGTACTGCGCGCGGGCCTGCTCCACCTCAAGGTTGCTGGCCAGGCCCTTGGTGTAGCGCTGCTGGTTCAGGTCCAGCATGGATTGCGCCACATCACGGTTTTCCAGCACGATGCGTAGCTGCTGCTGCGTGTTGCGCAGCTCCATGTAGTCGCGCGCCACTTCCGACTGGCGCGAGATGAGCATGCCGCGGCGGGATTCGTTGACCGCCTGCGAGCTTGCGGCCGCGGCCTCGTATTCACGCCGCACGCGGCCCCACAGGTCGAGCTCCCACGTGGCATCCACGCTGTCGCGCCACTGGTTGAACAGCGGGATCTTGGCCTTGCCCGGCGTGCCCGCCACCTGGCCGAGCTCCGGGTGTTCGCTCTCGACATCGGTCACGATGCGCTGCAGCATCTTGGTGCTGTACTGCTGGCGGGCGTAGGAGCCGGTGGCCGACATGGCAGGGTAGCGCTCGGCACCGGCAATGCGCAGTTCGGCCCGGCTCTGGGCCATGCGGTAGGCGTAGGCGCGCACATCAAGGTTGTCGGTGGCCACGCGCTGCTCGAGCCTGGTCAGCTCGGCATCGTTGAAGATGGTCCACCAGGCGGTATCGGGATCATCGGGCGTGGTCTGGCTGGCCACTTCGGCGGGTTTGCCGTTTTTGTCGGTTGCGGCCGCGATGCGGTCCGGGCCGCCATACTGGTTGGGAACCCACGGCTTGGGCTTATGGAAATTAGGGCCAACCGCACACCCGGCGGTCATGACCGACAATCCGACCACGGCCGTGCGCCATGAAATTCCCCTACCCACCAACATGGCCCCCCTGTTGTACCTGAAACAGCTGATGTAAATTCTGCATTCTTGGCATGGTTTTCAAACCATGGCATGAATGACCGATCAGTTCGGTCAGTCCCCTAGCCTATCGGCTTTCCTCACGGGGTCAATCGAAAGTACGCGCCAACCGCGGGAGCAGGATGATTTCAATGGGCACCACGCCAGGCCACACAGGCAAAATGCAGGCTGTCGAGAGCCTGCCCCCGGGTGCCTCCGCCGCCAAGCGCCAGCAGATCCTGGCGGGTGCCGCGCGTATCTTTGCCCAGAACGGCTACGAGGGGGCCAGCATGTCGGGCATCGCGCGCGATGCGGGTGTCTCGAAGGGTACGCTGTACAACTACTTCGACAGCAAGGCCACGCTGTTCTCCGCGTTTGTGGAGCAGTGCGCGTGCGAGAAGATGCCGCTCCTGTTCAGCCGCATTGATGAAGGGGCGAACCTGACGGAATCGCTCGAGCACCTGGCCGTGGCCATGATCCGGCTGCTGACCTCGCCGCTATCGCTCATGCTCAATCGTATCATCATTTCCGAGGCAGGCAATTTTCCCGAACTGGCCGAGACGTTCTGGAAGCACGGACCCCAGAAGGCCATCAACATCCTCTCGGTATGGCTGATGCAGCATAATGATTCCGGCGTGCTGAACATCCCCGACCCGGTTTTTGCCGCCGAGCAGTTCTATGCCCTGTGCCAGACCCGCATTGCGGGGCGCGCGCGCATGCAACTGCCGGTCAATACCGACCAGGCGCATATCGACTTCATCGCCCGTTCGGCAGTGCACACCTTTCTCAACGCCTATCTGCGCGAAGGCCCGCGCCTGCCGCCGGTGGTGATGGAGGAGTGAGGACACGCTCTGGCAAAGCTGTTTGAAAAAAGCTGCTTGGGTTGGTAGTTTCTTCGACAGTGAAATAAGAATTTGGAATCAACAGGTTCCACTAAGAGTGTTCCCCGCACACGCGGGGATAAAAACGACTTTGTTGTTCTCGTAAGACGCGACCTTGTGCGTTCCTGCAGTCCGGCACCTAACCGCACTGATAGACAACGCGCGCCCGGTCAAACCGGCGGGTTGCGATATCGGTCTCGCGCATCATCACGTAATAGGCCCCGACATCGGCAAACCGCGCATGCGGGTCTGCCCCGATCTGCACGACAAGCCGCCACTGTGCCGCGGATTCAAGCAGCGCCTTCGCCTGGGCCGTGTTCCATACGTCGTCCCTGCAGTTCAGGCCATTGGCGACAAGCTGGCTGCGGGCCTGAAGGCCGTTCTGTAAGGGTTGCGGAAAGCCGCCAAACTGGTGGTTGTCACGCTTCCCTTCATCAGGTGTGCCGAAAGCGTAGAACCAGTCATTATAGGCCAGGGCTTTCGCACGATCATCAAGGGAGAAGGCATCCCATCCCTTGTCATTGAGTGGCATGGGCGTGATGACGGAGTGCGGCGTGGTCACGGGGGCGGGGGGAAAGATGCAGCTCCATTTATCGTTCGAGATCGCCAGCAGGGCTTGGGGCACCGGTGCGCGCACCAGTTCAGCCACGGGCGAGGGATCCCATATCACGCGCCACCCCACGGCGGCTTCAGGGGTGAATTCTTCCGGCTCTATCCAGTAATCATAGAATACCAGCAGGCGGCCCTCGGTGGGGAAGACGGGGTCAAAACCCGGCGCCTGCGCCAGTTCGGCCAGATTGAACTGACCAAAGAAAGCCAGCGGGAAATCTGTCGCCACTGCCTGCGCCTTGGCCCGGTGTTCGTTGCTGAACCATTCGACACCCTTGGTGCGTGCCCATGAGGGCGGATCTGCCAGCAGGTCATCCGCCTTGCGGTTGTAGTATTGTGCCCGCCTGTCGGCATCGGGGTAGGGTGGGCGCAGGGACCAGGCCATGCCCTGCGGCAGGTCGGGGCGGCCACCAAGTTTCGAGGCCCCTGCGGGAATGGCGTCCTCATCCCCTGCCGTGGTGGGCATGAGCACGGCAGGGCGGGCCTGTGCGGCAAGATGGGCCACGACGGCGGCAGGCAGGCCGGTTGCCTGCAGCGAACGTGCCAGAGTCTCGCGGTCAGGGGGGAGCGGGGTATCGGCCATGCCGGGTTCCTTCCTCAGGAAAGTATTTTAAAATAACGTATTGATGAAAATTCATAAAAGTTTTTGGATGCCGCCTTTTTTCAAAAAGGTGGTGTTTTCTGAAGCATTATGAATACTGATTTTACCAGGTATTTCCTATAATTGTTCAGAATAAATGAAATATTTATATTTAATAATACCGTATTAAAGCAGGACTGCAAACCATAATAGACCACTGGCAGGTAGCGCAACAGGAGCAGTCTCCTGTGTGTGCAGCGGCGGTTGCACGGTGTGTCCATCCTGGCCGAAGCGTTCTGTTGCATAAATACAACATCAGGCACGCCCGGCGAGGGCCACCGCTTTTTCATGTTGTTATGTTATATTGTACCAAATAAAGCTGCGCCTCCCGAAACCACCTCACCGGATGCGAGCCTTTCCGCCATGACGCGCCTATGGTTTTTTCCCCGTCCCCTTTCCCGTGCCATGCTGGCAGCCATAACCGCGCTGACCCCTGTCGCTACTGCCTGCGCGCAGGGCGTGCCCGCCACCACTACGACCCCCGATGACCCGCACGCCACCACCGAGCAGGCGCAGGCGCTCGACCGCGCCTCATCCGCGCCCGAGGCCATGACCGTCACCGCGCGCCTCGACCGCGCGCGCGTGCAGTTGCAGCCTTCCACGGGGGCAACGGTGCATGCGTTCAGCCGCAAGGCGATCGAGACCATTCCCGGTGGCGACAATACCGGGCTGAACAGCGTGCTGCTGCAGGCCCCCGGTGTTGCGCAGGACAGCTACGGCCAGATCCATGTGCGTGGTGACCATAACGAGGTGCAGTTCCGCCTCGATGGCGTGCAACTGCCAGAAGGCATGAACGTGTTCGGCCAGACGCTCATGACCCGCTTTGCCGATAACATGTCGCTCTCCACCGGCGCATTGCCGGTGCAGTACGGCTTCCTTCAGGCGGCCGTGGTCGACATTACCACCAAGAATGGTGCTACCAACAAGGGTGGCAACGTGTCCATCTATGGTGGTGCGCGTGACTACTTCTTCCCCTCCGCGCAGTATGGAGGGCAGCATGGCAGGTGGGATTATTTCTTCACCGCCGATTACGTGCATGACCGGGTGGGTATCGAGAACACCACGCCCTCGTTCAACGCGCCGCATGACCTGAGTAACCAGTACCATTTCCTTGGCCATGTGCGCTACACGGTGGATGAGAACACGCGGCTGAGCCTGATTGCGGGCGTGTCGAACGCCGAGTACCAGTTGCCCAATATCGGCGGCCAGAGCTTTGGCTGTTCCGATGATGGTACGCCATGCGTGACTGGCACGGGCGCACCAAGCCCTTCCAACCTCAATGAACGCCAGAAGCAGATCACCGATTTCGGCATCCTGTCGCTGCAAAAGGAGATCGGGGCCTTCTCGCTCCAGACATCGGTGTTCTCGCGCTACAGCAGCCTCGGCTACAGCCCCGACCCCAACCTGGGCGACCTGGCCTATATGGGCATAAGCCAGCATGCCGAGCGCTCGGTCATGTCAACCGGCACCCAGAGTGACGTGACCTGGCGCGTGCGGCCCGATCATACCGTGCGTTTCGGCTTTCAGGTCTTTGCCGAGCGCAACATCACCAAGGCCGATTCACTGGTGCAGAACACCGACACGGGGGCGCTCCAGTCCATCCACACCGGCAATGGCCGCACGGGCGATGTCTATGGCCTGTACGTGCAGGATGAATGGCGGCCGCTGCGCAATGTCACGGTCAATTACGGCCTGCGCTTTGATGGCGTGGGCGAATATACCAACGAGCACCAGCTCAGCCCGCGCATCAACGTGGTGTGGCGCGCGTGGAAGGGAGCCACCCTGCATGCGGGCTATTCGCGCTACTTCACCCCCCCGCCCTTCGAGGTGGTGGGTGGCACCGACCTGCAGCAGTTTGCGGGTACATCGGGTGCGGCAGCCGGCACCGGTAGCGATACGGTCAAGGCCGAGCGCGACCATTACTTCGATGCCGGGATCGAGCAGGTCATCCTGCCCGGCTGGCGCGTGTCGTTCGATGCCTATTACAAGCTGGCCCATAACCTGATTGACGAGGGGCAGTTCGGCGCGCCCATCATCCTGTCAGGCTTCAACTACCGGCGCGGGCAGGTGAATGGCTATGAGGTCTCGACCTCCTATGATCGCGGGCCGCTTTCGCTGTATGGCAATTTTGCGTGGTCGCGCGCCATCGGCAAGGACATTACCAGCGCACAGTTCAATTTTGACCCCGGTGACCTGGCCTATATCAGCCAGCACTGGGTGCATCTCGACCACGACCAGCGCTGGACCGCTTCAGCCGGTGGGTCCTACACCTTCTTCCACCGCACCGGGCACCCCACGCTGCTCTCGGCCACGATGGTCTATGGCAGCGGCCTGCGGCAGGATACGGACACCGTGCCCAATGGCGGCGTAATCCCGCAATACGCCACGTTCAATCTGGCGCTGGTGCAGTCCTTCCGCGATCTGTTCCATTCCCGCTTCCTGCGCACCACGCAGTTGCGGCTGGACGTGACCAACCTGTTCGACCACCCCTACATGCTGCGTAGTGGCTCGGGCATTGGCGTGGGCGCCCCGCAATACGGGCTGCGGCGCACGATCCTGACCGGTATTTCGCAGAACTTCTGATAAACCCAGATTGTGCTGCAAGAGTAACAGTTTCCGGATGTCGCCTTTTTTCAAAAAGGCGGCATCTTTTCGAAGCTTTTCTTTTTTTGTCAGTGATCTGTTTTTTGAATAATCGCTTGGTCAGTCCGCATGCCCGTAAAACCTGCAAAAATTTGCAGACCATACTGGATCCAGCCTATCGAATGGATCGGTCAGAATTTCTTTTCTATTCAGGTCATCTGGAAGGATGGTGTGAATTGAATATTTATGCTTTGCAAAACATTTTATGGTCCCTGCGCCTTTCAGGGCAATAATCGATATGCCATTATCTCTTTCACTATATATGAACCATTTTCCATATATTGATGATAGGGCATATGTATCGACATTATACAGCCCCGGTGCCCCATCCGTTTTTTCTGATACCAGGCTGATCTGTAATCTGTATATTTATATATGAAACGCTATCTGTTTCATCTTCAGGTAGTGTCATCATATCGACGGCACAAAACAGACTCTCGCCGTTGAAGTCCATAAGGGATCATATGATGCCGACGGTCTCATCCTCTGTCAGATAATCAGCTGAACAGAAAGAATAAGTATCCCATTCGTCCGCAAACACCATGTCGGGCATGCGTTTTCCTGCCACCACGCTCTGTTTCATGCGGTTCATGGGTGGGACACGACAGTCATCCTTCATTGGTCATCCCGCTCCTTATCCGGGCGTGTTGACAGTCGTGCAATACACGACGTGCCACAGGCCCCGCTTCGCGGCAGCGGGCGTGCGCAGGGGGCAGAAAAAAAGGGCGGCCCCGCAAGGCCGCCCTTTCCACATTGTTGCATGCAGGCAGGAAGGTCAGGAATTGATCCGCTCGCCATGCAGGCTCATGTCCAGGCCTTCCATTTCCTCATCACGCGTCACGCGCAGGCCGATGGTCAGGTCAATGGCCTTGAGCAGGATGAAGGTCAGCACCGCGCACCACACCACGGTAATGCCCACCGATTCCGCCTGCGCCACGAACTGGTGGAACGACCCGCTCACGCCCTCGGGGCTGGCATCGGTGGCCGAAAGCGGGCCATAGGCGAACACGCCGGTCAGCAACGCGCCCACGATGCCGCCAATGCCATGCACGCCAAAGGCGTCAAGGCTGTCGTCATAGCCCATCATGTGCTTGAGGCCCGTCGCCCCCCAGAAGCAGATCACGCCCGCGATCAGCCCGATCATCAGCGCGCCGCCCGGCAGCACGAAGCCCGCGGCAGGCGTAATGGCCACAAGGCCACCCACCGCACCCGAGATGATGCCCAGCACGGTGGGCTTGCCGGTCTTGATCCATTCGGCGCACATCCACGACACGCCAGCCGCGGCGGCGGCAATCTGGGTGGTGGCCATGGCCATGCCCGCGCGCCCGTTGGCGCCGCCTGCGGAGCCTGCGTTGAAGCCGAACCAGCCCACCCACAGCAGGGATGCGCCAATAATGGCATAGGTCAGGTTGTAAGGTGAGAAGTCGTCCTCTCCATAGCCCTTGCGCCGGCCCATCACCAGGGCTGCCACAAGGCCCGCGATGCCCGCGTTGATATGCACAACCGTGCCACCCGCAAAGTCGATGGCGCCGATCCTGGCCGCCACCCAGCCATCGGGCCCCCACACCCAGTGGGCCACGGGCACGTACACGATCAGCGACCAGATGATGGTGAACACGCACAGGGCGCTGAACTTCATGCGTTCGGCAAATGCGCCGGTAATCAGCGCGGGCGTGATGATGGCGAAGGTCATCTGGAAGGTCATCCAGACACTTTCGGGAATGGTCATGGTGGTGGCGGCAGGCGTGCCTGCGGCCATGGTGAAGGCCACGTCACTGCCCTTGCTGATGCCTGCGCCCAGCCCGTTGAGCATCACGCGTGACAGCCCGCCAATGAAGGCGTTGCCCGAGGTGAAGGTCAGGCTGTAGCCCAGCACCATCCACACCACGGTCATGATGCAGCAGATGGAGAAGGACTGCATGAGGGTGGCCAGCACGTTTTTCTTGCGCACCATGCCCGCATAGAACAGCGCAAGGCCGGGGATGGTCATCATCAGCACGAGCGCGGTGCTGACCAGCATCCAGGCGGTATCGCCCGTGTCGATGGCGGGAGGGGCATCGGCCGCCATGGCGGGCAGGCTGGCCATTGACGCGCCAAAAGCCGCGGCCGCCAGCCCGGCATGGCGGGCGCTTTTGCCAATCTTTGTGATCACAGCGCGTTTTCTCCGGTTTCCTGTGTCCTGATCCGTATGGCCTGCTGCAGGTCGAGAACGAAAATCTTGCCATCGCCGATCTTGCCCGTGCACGAGGCGGACTGGATCACTTCCACCACCTTGTCGCACTGCGCGTCGGGCACCGCGATCTCGAGCTTGATCTTGGGCAGGAACTGGATGTTGTATTCTGCGCCGCGATAGATTTCGGTCTGGCCTTTCTGGCGGCCATATCCCTTCACCTCGGTTGCGGTCAGGGCATCCACCCCGATGGAATGCAACCCTTCGCGTACCTCATCGAGCTTGAACGGCTTGATGATGGCAATAACGAATTTCATCTCGTCCCCTTCCTGCCTTGCCCCTGAAACGTTACCTGTTGGCCTCTGTTCCGTACAGGCAACCATATCGCGAAGCAATATGATGTTGCTAGCGCCTTTCAGCGCCGTTGTGCAGGGTTCTGGTGTTGCCATTACCGGCATGGCGTGTTCGTTATTTATGATCCGTGGCGCGCGGCGGGTGGCGTGGCGCTGTCATCATGCGGGCCACCACCCCCGAATCGACGTGGCGCAGGGGCCTGGCGGCACGCATGGTCCCGCCCTGCGCGCGCTAAACCGGCTTGGCGTGCTCCGCCTTATCCGGCATATCCCATGCCATCATGACCCAACCCGCTCCCGCCCAAGCGCCCCGTGGCGCGCCCACCGCATGGCCGGTCATGGCCATGGCGGTCATTGCCACCGGTTTCCTGTCGGGCGGGGGGGGCACGGTGCTGTCCGTGCTGCTGCACACGGTCCAGCATGCCGCCTATGGCTACGGCCAGCCCGGCGGGCCGCATACCTTCGTGCAGGGCGTGAGTGCCGCCGCGCCATGGCGCAGGGTTGCCGCCCTGTGCGCAGCAGGCGTGGTGGCGGGCGTGGGCTGGTGGGCGCTGGGGCGTTTTGGCAGGCCGCTGGTCAGCATTGCGGCGGCTGTTGGCAAGACGGGGCTGGGCAAGCCCATGCCCACGCTGTCCACCACGGTCCATGTGCTGCTCCAGATCGTGACGGTGGCCCTTGGCTCGCCGCTTGGCCGCGAGGTGGCGCCGCGCGAGCTCGGCGCGGTGCTGGCCACGGGCACCGGCCGCGTGCTGGGGCTTGCGCCTGATGACCGGCGCATCATCATCGCCTGCGGGGCGGGGGCCGGGCTTTCCGCCGTCTATAACGTGCCGCTGGGCGGCGCGCTGTTCATACTCGAGGTGCTGCTGGGCACGGTGGGGCAGCGCGCGGTGCTGTGCGCGGTGGGTGCCTCGGCCATCGGGGCATTCGTGCCGTGGGCGGTGCTGGGCAACCTGCACCAGTATGACATCGGGCCGATGGCGGTCACGGCCCCCGTGGTGCTGTGGGCGCTGTGCGCGGGGCCGGTCATTGGCGTGGGCGCGCAGATGGCCAAGCGGCTGATGGCCGTGGTGCAGAACCGCGCGGCGCGGGGTGGGGCGCGTATTGCGTGGTGCCTTGTGGTGTTTCCGCTGATGGGCGTGCTGTCATGCTTCTACCCGCAACTGCCGGGCAACGGGCGCGGGCCGATGCAGCTTGCGCTGTCGGCACAACTGGGCACGCAGCTTGCCGCCACCGTGCTGGTGCTCAAGATTGTCGTCATCATGGGCGCGCTGCGGGCCGGGGCCGCGGGCGGCCTGCTCACGCCCAGCCTGACCATGGGCGCGCTGCTGGCCACCGTGCTGGCAGGGGGGTGGAATGCCTGCCTGCCCGTGGTGGATGTGGGCACGGTGGCGCTGCTGGGCGGCATTGCCTTTCTGGGCACGTTCATGTCCATGCCGCTCACCGCGCTGGCGCTGGGCCTCGAGTTCACCCATGTGGGGCATGACATGTGGATCCCGGCTTTCCTCACGCTGGCAGGGGCGCTGCTGGCCTTCCGGGTGTGTGCCAGGATTGGCCAGCCGCCTGCCGCCCAGACCCAGCCTGCTGCGCCGGGCAGCATGTCGGCCCGGTCCTGAAACACCAAAGGACCATAAGTTTCACCAAAAGCCTTTAACTGCCGCACGGGCCGCAAAAAAGGCGGCACCGTTGCCGATGCCGCCTCTTTTTTCTGAGAACAGTCGCTGTTTCAACGAACCGTCAGCATCCTTCATCCCATGCGCGGGGGCCTGCCACAACAGGTACGCCCTCACGTCTGGCTGATCTCACGCCATCGTGGCCTTCGGGCCTATTTCTCGGCAAACGGGTCGAAATCGCCGTCGTTCTCGCGCACGCTCCACCAGCCTTTGTTCCAGTCCTCATAGGCGGGCAGGGTTTCATCAAACGGGTTTTCGATCAGCGGCTCGCCCCTGGTGGCGGCTGCCTTGCCCTGTGCAAAGGCGTCGGGCGGGGTCTGGTCGGTCATGTCGGGTTCCTGACTTGTGTGCCTGGCAATGTGGCAGGCTTACACCATGCGCACGCTACCCGCAGCCCCGCATGGCGGAAGGGGGTAATGCGCTGGGCGCAGGTGTGGCCACGCGATTGTGCCCTGCGTGCCATACATCGCCCGCCATATATCCTAGGATACGTGACCGCCCCGGCGCGTTATGGGATAAGGGCGCTGGCACGGGCGCGCTTACGCCCGCCCGGACTGACATCCGTCAAGAGATTTAGGGAAGAACGACACATATGAACGTGAAGCTGTTTGCATCCCGCCGCGTGGCGCTGGCGCTGGCCAGCGTGGTTGCGGGCGCGTCTGCTGCCGCACTGCCCGCCATGGCGCAGGCCCCGGTCATCGTGGGCAACCAGACGGCGACCGCCACGGTCGAGAGCGTGGACCACGAGGCGGGCATGATCCTGCTGCGCGACAAGGCGGGCAACCTCGACACCGTGCGCGTCGACCCCGACCTGCGCGCCAAGCTGCCGGTGCTCAACCCCGGTGACAAGATCGGCCTGCGCATTGTCCGCACCATCGATGCCGCCATCGCGCCCCCCGGCGCGCCGCTGCCGGAATCGACCGAGAACGCCGCTGGCACCCGCACCGGCCCGCACCCGCATGGCATGATGGTGTCCTTCAAGCGCGAGCGCGTGAAGGTGACCGGCGTGGACACCACGCGCAACCAGGTCGTGTTTGTCGACCCCGATGACATCACCCGCGTGGTGCTGGTGCGCCAGAAGGCGATGCAGGATTTCCTCAAGACCCTCAAGCCCGGCGATGAGGTCGACACCACGGTGATGGATGCGGTGTCGTTCTCGGTGCTCAGCCGGCTTCCGTCCTGACGGCGGCCAGCGGCGGCCGGTGGGCGGCGGGATAGTCCTCCGCCCATTGCAGCGGGCCGCGCTGGTCCAGAAAGCCCGGTATGTCCTCGATGATCCGCGCGGCCTGTTCAAGGCAGGCCATGGCCTCGACCTGGGCTGCCGGGCGCAGGGTCAGGGCATCTGGCGGGCAGAGTATGGTCGCCGCCCGCCGCAGGCTGGCCGCCGTGAGCAGCGGGTTGTGCGACAGTTCGCTAAAGGTGCCCAGCGCATCATAAATCGCCGCCTGCTGCGCACCCATGATGTCGGGGCTGCCCGCGATGGTGCGGATGCGCTCGATCAGTCGCCCCAGCGAAAGCGTTGCCAGTGCCGCATCGATATATTCATGCATGCTGGCGGGCCGCGCGAAGAACGACAGGCGCATGGCCAGGCGGATCACCTTCTGCAGTTGCAGGTTCTCCCATACCAGCCATTCCTTGCCCTGCCTGCGGCCTGACAGCGCCAGCCTGCGCAGGCTGCGCGTGAGCGACATGACCAGGCGCGCGGCATCAAGCCGGTGGTTGGGCGGCAGGATCACGCGGAAGGACAGCACCAGCATGATGCAGCCCATGAACAGCGCCATCCACCCGTTGAACAGGCTGATGTCGTTATAATAATGGATGGGGTTGTTGACCTGCAGCATCACGGTGGCGAACACGCCGTAACCAAACCCCCCCACGCCGAATTTGGGGTGGAACTGCAGCCACACGCCGGGCAGCAGCATGATGCACAGTGAGAGCCACAGCAGCGGGTAGCCATCGATCTGTGGCAGCAGGAAGATATGGCACAACAGCCCCGCCGGTATGCCCAGCGCCGTGCCCGCCGCCATCATCCCCGCCGCGCGTGAGGCGGAGGGCAGGGTGGAGAGCAGGCTCGCCGCCGCCACCACGTACAGCATCATGGTCGGCCCCGCCGTCCAGTGCAGCACGTACCATATCAGCGTGGTCAGCAGCGTGGTCAGCGACCCGCGGGCCGCGTTGCGCAGCGCGGTGGGCCATTCAAGGTAGGGTTGCAGCCGCAGCCTGCGCCCCGCACTGCCCCGGCGCGAGAGATCCTGCAGCGCCGTGTCGATCTGGCCGAGCAGGTCCTGAATGTCATCAAGGAACAGCAGCGAGCGGGGCGAATGGGTGGCGCGCGCCTCATCGATCATGATGGTGCGCGTGTGCTGGATGCGCGCGCAGCCCTGCGTCCACATTGCTTCGAGCGCCTGGTCTTTCGTCAGGTCCAGCAGGGTGTGCAGCATGGCCACGATCTCGCCATGCACCGCGCGGTCCTGCTCCGTGTCGGCGGGGGTGATGGTGTGGGGGTGGTACGAGGCCACGATGCCCGAAAGCCGCGCCAGCCCCGCCCTGATCTCGCGCTGGCGCACGCTGATGTCGTAATTGTCGGCCGCCGCGTATTCCACCGCGTCCGACAGGCGGGCGATGCGGGTGAGCATGGCAGCCCGGCTGTCATGAAACGTGGTGGGGAGCGTGCGGAACGTGCTGCCGGGCAGGACATCGGGGCTTTGCGCGGGCACGTTGCTGTAGCCCTGGTGAAAGGTCAGGATATAGCTGACCGTATCGCGGAACAGGCCGTGGATCTGGGTGAACAGCGTGTCCGACCGGCGCGGCGAGGTGACCATGAACACCGCCGCCGTGGTGACAATGCCCACCACCACCGCGGCAAGGCGCGACATGGCTGAGAGGAAGATGCCATCGGGGTTGTCAAACGCGGGGGCGGAGATGATGACGATGGTATAGCCGGTAAGCACCGCGGCATAGGCGCGGAACAGTCGCAGGAAGGTGGCCGCCATGCACGCCAGCCCCACCACCACCGACAGCCCCATGAAATACAGCACCGGCGACTGCACGAACACCGCCATCAGCCCCACGCTGATCGTGGCCCCGATGATGGTGCCGATGATGCGCCACACGCTTTTTGAAACCAGCGCCCCCACCGTGGGGTTGGCCACGATCATGACCGTGGTGACCGAACTCATGGGCGACTGGAGCTGGAACGAGAAGGCCAGGAACAGCGCAATGCCCACCGAAAGCAGCGCGCGCGCGCTGAACGCCGCCGTGGTGCGCGTGGCGGCCCATTGGGCATCATCGGAGAAAATGCGCTTGAGGCTGGACAACATTGGGCGAAAAACTCCCGGCGGCGGCGTAGGGGCTACCTGATAAACCCGGCGGTGGGAAGGGAAAGGCGCACGCAGCCGGAATTTATTGTATGACAATTAATGTCATGTCAATTATATTGATGCTATCGGTTCCGCCGCCGGGCAGCCATCTTCAGAAACGGTCATGATTCCGCGCCCACCGCGTGTTATCGCGCGGCAGGCGCCGTGGCCGCCTGACCAACCAGCACAGGGAATGCCCATGACCGACCGTTCGCCACTGCCCGATATCGAGGGCACGGGTTTTCAGGACATGCGAATGACCTTCCTCACCATGCGGCTGGCCAATACCTGGCGGCTGGTGCTTGACCGCGCCCTGCGGGTCGAGGGGATGAGCATGGCGATGATGCGCCCGCTCGCCTACCTGATGATGCTGCCCGATGGCGTGAGCCAGCGCGCGCTTGCCCATGCCATGAACACCGACAGTTCGGCCCTGGTGCGCGTGCTCGACCTGCTGGAAGAGGAAGGGCTGGTCGAACGCCGCCCCGACCCCGATGACCGCCGCGCCAAGACCCTGCACCTGACCGCACGCGGCACGCGCAAATGCGCAGTCCTGCACCAGATCTGCGCGGGCATGGAGGCTCGCGTGCTCGGTGGCGTGGGGGCAGGGCGGGTGCAGGCTATGATGGATGTGCTGGCTGTGGTGCTGCGGCAGGCGGAGGGTGTATTGCGCGAGGGCGAGGGTGCAGCCTGTGGTGATAACGCGCCCTGAAATGATGTACATCAGTTCATTGTGCGTCCCGGTTGTATAGAAGATCGGGTTCTGGTGTTTCCGCATTGGCTTTAAGGGTTCCCTCCATGATCGTATTGCTCCGCCCCGTTGCGACCGGCCCGTGCTTTCCCGGCAACGTGGGGCCTGTGGCATGAAGTGGCGTGACGCAGCGATTGGCGTGGCCCTTGTCGTGGTGGCGGCGGGCTGTGGCGTGGGGTGGTACGTGGTGCAGCACCGGGGTGAACTGCCGCCGGGGCTGGCGCGCGCCAACGGGCGGCTGGAACTCGCCCGTATCGATGTGGCGGTCAAATATCCCGGTCGCGTCACCGAACTGGATTTCAATGAGGGTGATGTCGTTGCCGCCGATCAGGTGCTAGCGCGCGAGGATGACATCAGCGCCCGCGCCAGCCTTGACGCCGCCCGCGCCCACCTGCGCGCGGCCCAGGCCGACGTGGCCCGCGCGCAGGCCGAGCGCGATGCGCGGCAGGCAAGCCAGCGCCTGGCGCAGCACGACATGGACCACGCGCAGACCATGTTCCGCCAGCACCTTGTCTCTGACATGGAACTGACCCAGCACCAGACCAGTCTCGATACCGCGACAGCAGCAGCCGAGGCGGCGGCGCGTGCGGTTGATGGCGCGCAGGCGGTGGCTGATGCGGCGCAGGCGCAGGTGGCGCAGGCCCTGTCCGCCGAGGATGACATGACCATCCGCGCCCCCGTTGCAGGCCGGATCGAATACCGCATCGTGGAGAAAGGCGCCGTGCTGCCCGGCGGCGGCCGCGTGGCCTCCCTGCTCAACCCGGCGGACATGTACCTGACCGTGTTCTACCCCGCCCAGCAGGCGGGCCGGCTGCATGTGGGCGACCAGGCGCGCATTGCGCTTGACGCGCTGCACCAGCAGGTCATTCCCGCCACCATTTCCTTCGTCTCGCCCGAGGCGCAGTTCACCCCCAAATATGTCGAGACCACGACCGAGCGCGACAAGCTGGTCTATCGCGTCAAGCTGCGGGTCAGCCCTGAAACGGCAGCGCGTTATGGCAGCGTGCTCAAGGCGGGCATGACGGGCGATGGCTACGTGCGGACTGATGCTGCTGCCCACTGGCCCGCAAGCCTCGATGTGGCCGATGCCCCGCAATGAGCGAGGCCACGCCCCATAGCCCGCCGGGCATCCATGTAGCCGGGGTCACGCATTGCTACGGCGCGGTCACGGCGCTGGCGGATGTAACGCTGGACCTGCCCGCGGGTACCACCATCGGCCTTGTGGGGCCTGATGGCGTGGGCAAGTCCACCCTGCTCGGGCTGATTGCAGGCGTGCGCAAGCTGCAGTCGGGCCGGCTTGATGTGCTGGGCGCCGATATAGGCGAGCGCCGCGCGCGCGAGGCGTTCCTGCCGCGTGTCGCCTTTATGCCGCAGGGGCTGGGGCGCAACCTGTATCCCACCCTGTCGGTGTGGGAGAACATCGACTTCTTTGCCCGCCTGTTCGGCATGGATGCCCGCGAGCGCGATGCCCGCATCCAGCGCCTGCTCGACGCCACGGGCCTTGCGCCCTTCCCCGACCGGGCGGCGGGCCATCTTTCGGGCGGCATGAAGCAGAAGGTCAGCCTGTGCTGCGCGCTGGTGCATGACCCTGACCTGCTGATCCTTGATGAGCCCACCACGGGCGTTGACCCGCTCTCGCGCCAGCAGTTCTGGACACTGGTGGACCAGCTGCGCCGCGAGCGCCCCACCATGACCGTGATCGTCTCCACCGCTTACATGGAGGAAGCCGAGCGCTTTGCGTGGCTGGTGGCGATGGATGACGGCAAGGTGCTGATCAGCGACCAGACGCAAAAGGTGCTCGAGCGCACGCACGCCACATCGCTGGAGGCGGCGTATATCTCGCTCCTGCCCGAGGGCAAGCGGCAGGCGGCCAGCGGCTTTGTCATTCCGCCCTATGCCAATCCCGGCGGGCCGCCCGCCATCGAGGCCGCGCACCTGACCCGCCGCTTTGGCAGCTTTACGGCGGTGAGCGATGTGAGCTTCACCATCAGCCGGGGCGAGATCTTCGGCTTCCTTGGCTCCAATGGTTGCGGCAAGTCCACCACCATGAAGATGCTGACCGGCCTGCTCGACGCCACCAGCGGCACGGCAAAGCTGTTTGGCGAGCAGATCACGGCGGGCGACATGCAGACCCGCATGCGCATCGGCTACATGTCGCAGGCGTTCTCGCTGTATGAGGAACTGACCGTGCGGCAGAACCTCATGCTGCAGGCGCGGCTTTACCGTATTCCGGCAGCGCAGGCGGCGCAGCGCGTGGCGCAGGCCATTGAATCGTTCGAGCTTGGCGCCTGCGCCGATGTCAGCCCCGCCTCCCTGCCGCTGGGCATTCGCCAGCGCCTGCAGTTGGCTGCGGCGTGCATCAACAACCCCGAAATCCTGATCCTTGATGAACCCACATCCGGCGTGGACCCCGCCGCGCGCGATATGTTCTGGCGGCATCTCATCCGCCTGTCGCGGCAGGATCATGTCACGATTTTCGTCTCGACCCATTTCATGAACGAGGCGGCGCGGTGCGACCGCATCTCGCTCATGCACCGGGGCCACGTGCTGGCCGTGGGCACGCCCGCCGAGCTGGTGAAAAAGCGCAGCGCCCCCAATCTTGAAGCCGCCTTCATCGCGTACCTGCAGGATGCCGAGGCCGCGACCGATGCGCAGGAACATGCCACAGCGCCTGCGCGCCAGAGTGCGGCCCGCACATGGTGGCACGCGCTGGGTGGCAGGCTGGCGGCGCGGTTTGGCGCGGTGGGGGGTGCGTGGCTGCCGCGTGCCTGGGCCTTTGCCCGGCGCGAGGGGGTGGAACTGCTGCGCGACCGCCTGCGGCTGACCTTTGCCCTGATCGGCCCGCTGATCCTGCTGGTGGTGGCGGCCTCGAGCATCTCGTTCGATGTGGAAGGCGTGCGCTTTACGGTTGATGACCATGACCGCACCACCATCAGCCGCGACCTGATCGACAGTTTCCGCGGCTCCACCTATTTCCATGAACTGGCCCCCGTGGCGGATGCCGATGCGCTTGACCGCGACATCCGCAATGGCAGGGTGCAGCTTGCGCTCGACATTCCCGCAGGCTTCGCGCATGACCTTGAGGCCGGGCGCAGGCCGGAGGTCGGGGTCATCATCGATGGTGCGGTACCCTTCCTCGCCGCCAACGTGCGTGCCTACGTGACCGGCGTGCTGGCGGGTTATGCCGCAACGCTGGGCCGCGCCATGCCGGGCGGCGCCATGATTCCCATCACCGTGGAGCCGCGCTTTTCCTACAACCAGGAATTCCGCAGCATCTACGCCATGACGCCGGGCGTGATCATGCTCGCCCTCATCCTCATCCCCACCATGCTCACCGCCCTTGGCGTGGTGCGCGAGAAGGAGGTGGGCTCCATCGTCAATCTCTACGCCTCACCCGCCTCGGTGGGGCAGTACCTCATGGGCAAGCAGGCGCCCTACGTGGCGCTGGCCACCATCAGCTACTTCATGCTGGTGCTCGTGGCCGTGGTGGTGATGGGAGTGCCGCTCAAGGGCTCGCTGCTGGCGCTGAGCGTGGGTGGCGTGCTGTTCGTGCTCTCGGCCACGGGGCTGGGGCTGCTCATTTCCACCTTTGTCAGCTCGCAGGTGGCGGCCATTTTCGGCACGTCCATCATCTGCCTCATCCCGGCGGTCAATTTCTCCGGGTTGCTGTATCCGGCCTCCACGCTGACGGGCATCAGCCGCCTCGTGGGCTTGGGCTTTCCGGCCACGTGGTACCAGCTCATCAGCCTCGGGTGCTTCACCAAGGGGCTGGGGCTGGCAAGCTTCGGGCCGATGTATCTGGCGCTGGGCGGGTTTGGCGCAAGCTACATGCTGGCCGCCCGCCTCCTGCTGAAAAAACAGGAAGCCTGAGCGGATGATGCGCTGGCTGCTCAATGTTGGCCTGCTGTGCGGCAAGGAGCTGCGCAGCCTGGTGCATGACCGGGTGCTGCTCGGGCTGATCGTGTTCGCCTTTACCGCGGGTGTGCTGCTGGTGGCCAACGGGGTGAAGGTGGAGGTATCGAACGCCACCATCGCCTTCATCGACGAGGACAATTCCCCCCTGTCGCGCCGCATGCGCGATGCGGTCCAGCCACCCTACTTCAAGCCACCCGTGATGGTGGACCGTGCCGAGGCACTCGCGGGCATGGACAGGGGGGACTACATCTTCGTGGTCGACATTCCCCCCAATTTCCAGGCTGACGTGCTGGCGGGGCGCGTGCCTGCCGTGCAGCTGCGCGTGGATGCCACCGCCATGACGCAGGCCGGGCTGGGCACGGAATACCTCAACGAGATCCTGATGGGGGAGGTGGGTGACATGCTGCATGTGCCATCGCCCATTGATCAGGTGCCCTTTGCCGTGCAGAGCCGCATCCGCTTCAACCCCAACAGTGAATCGAAGTGGTTCACCTCGGTCATGCAGATCGTGACCAACATCACCATCCTGTCCATCGTGCTGGTGGGGGCGGCGGTTATCCGCGAGCGCGAGCACGGCACGCTCGAGCACCTGCTGGTCATGCCCGTGAGTGCGAGCGAGATCGCGGTGGCCAAGATCGTGACCAACGGGCTGGTCATCTTTGTCGGCGCCATCCTCTCGCTGTGGCTGGTGGTGCATGTGTGGCTGGGCGTGCCGATTGCGGGGTCGGTGGCGCTGTTTGCGGCATGCTCGCTGCTGTACCTGTTCTCGGCCACGGCGCTGGGCATCATGCTGGCCACGGTGGCGCCCACCATGCCGCAGTTCGGGCTGCTGGTGGTGCCGGTCTATGCGGTGGCCTACCTGCTGTCGGGTGCGGCAACGCCGGTGGAAAGCATGCCGCAGGTGATGCAGGTGGTGGTGCGCTTCCTGCCCACCACGCAGTTCGTCAACCTGTCGCAGGCCATTCTGTACCGTGATGCGGGGCTGGAGGCGATCGCGCTGCCGCTGCTGACCGTGACGGTGACGGGCATTGTATTTCTTGTATTCGCGCTCATGCGCTTCAGATCCATGTTGGCAAGGCAGGAATGATGAGGAACAGATTGGCGCGGGCCGCCCGCATGGGAAGCATTGCGGTGGCCGTGGGGCTTGTGGCGGGGTGCTCGCCCTTCCGCACGCATGCGCCTGCCTCCCACGTAACGGTGCCGGGGCAGTTCACGCAGGCGGGCATGGCGGGCACGCAGGCCCCCACCGATCTTACGCGCTGGTGGGAGGCGTGGCATGACCCGGGGCTGAAGCAGGCGGTCGAGACCGCGCTGGCCGCAAGCCCGGACATGCGCATCGCGCGCGACCGCGTGCTTGAGGCGCGGGCGATGCATACGGTGGTGCGCTCGGCACTTTACCCCACCGTGGGGGCTACCGGCAGCATGATGGGTGGCGACGTTGACTGGCGCGATGCCGATGGCCTGCCTGACTCCAACCGCAGCACGGATGGTCACCTTGCAGGCATTACCGCCTCATGGGAGCCGGACCTGTTTGGCGGCCGCCATGCCGATGCGAAGGCGGCGAAGGATGGCGTGAAGGCGGAGGAAGAATACTTCCACGGCGTGCAGATGGTCATCGCCGCCGATGCCGCCGACAGTTACCTGCGCGCCCAGGGCGTGCAGCGCCAGATTGCCCTGACCGACCGGGGCATTGCCACCCTGGGGCAGTTGCGGGCGTACGGGCAGGCGCGTTTTGCATCGGGGCAGGCCACGGCGGCGGATGTGCGGCTGATTGACCAGAAACTGTCTGAAATGAAGGCGCGCAGGCCTGTTCTCCTGGCCCGGCTCGACCTCCTGCACCGCAGGCTTGCCGTGCTGTCCGGCCAGGCGCCGGAGGGGCTGCCCACGCCTGCCGCCCCCCCGGCCTATTTCGTGCCGCCCGCCCCCGTGGGCCAGATGCCTGACACCGTGCTCGAGCGCAGGCCCGACGTGCGCGCCCGGCGCGATCAGGTGGATGCGGCGCTCAACCGGCTCAAGAGCGCCAAGACCGACCTGCTGCCCCGCTTCGGGCTGGAATTCTTTGGCGGCGACGGGCGGCTGCATTTTGATGGCATTCCCGGGCTGTCGGGCACTGGCGGCCTGATTGCGCTGACCACCTACCTGCCCATATTCACCGCCAACCGCGTGCAGGCGCGCATTCATGCCGCCAGCGCCCGGCTCGATGCAGCGGTGGCGGGTTATGACAAAAGCCTGCTGCATGCGCTGGCGGAGGTGGAGGACGGGTATGAAAACCGCCTTGGCCTCGATGCCCGCGATGTGGAACTGACCCGCGCGCAGGCGCAGGCAGGCCAGGTTGCGCATGACCTGGCCGGTCTGTATGCCGGGGGGCAGCGCACGCTTGGCGACGTGCTTCAGGCCCGCATGCAGGCACTTGATGCGCAGGCGGCGGTGCTGTCCAATCAGGACGCCCGCACGCAGGCCACCATTCAGCTGGCCCGCGTGCTGGGCGGGGGCTGGCAGGAGGCGACGCCGGTTTCACACTAGGGCAGATCCGGTTTGAATGGACACATTCGAACTGGTGAAGAGGCTCGATAAACAATGAGTTAGAGCAATTCCACTAAGCCAGGGTTCAGTGGAATTGCTCTGGTTTTAGGTAGCGGGCGGGGAAGGAGAGGCATCGGATGTCGGTCGGAATGGCCCTGCTGCTGGCTGTTGTGGCCATATGTGTTGTCGTTTTCCTCATTGAGCGGTGCAAGCTCAATCCGTTCCTTGCACTCTTCATTGCCTCCATGCTGCTCGGCTTTGCCGCCGGCATGCCCGCAGGCCATGTGGTGAGCACGTTCGAGAAGGGGGCGGGTCAGGTGCTGGGCCAGATCGCCTCGGTCATTGCGCTGGGCACCATGCTGGGCAAGATGCTGGAGGTCTCGGGCGGGGCGGATCGCATTGCCATGACCGTGGTGGCGCTGGCCGGGCCAAGGCGGCTGGACTGGGCCATGATGGTGATCGGGCTGCTGGTCGGGCTGTCGGTGTTCTTTACGGTGGGCTTCGTGGTGCTGGTGCCGCTGGCCTTTTCCATCGCGCGGCAGACAAAAATGCCCATCCTGCACGTGGCCCTGCCGGTTACAGCCGCTCTTTCGGTGGTGCAGGGCTACATGCCGCCCCATCCCGGCACCATGTTCGCGCTGGCCGCCTACCATGCCGATATCGGCCGCCTGATCTGGATGGGTGCCGTGGTCAGCCTGCCTGCCGCCATCATTGCAGGCCCGCTCTATACCCGCTTCATCGTGCCACGCCTGCCGGCTGATGCCGGTGCCGCCGCCGCAAGCGCGCATGGTGGCAATACGCCGCGCGATCCTGCCAGCCTGCCGGGTTTTGGCATTACCCTGTTCACCATTCTCGCCCCCATGGTGCTGATGCTGGCGGGGTCTGCCACGCGCTTCATGGGGCCGCAGGCGGGTGCATGGGTGCAGGTGCTGCGTTTTGCGGGCGACCCGAATGTGGGGCTGGCGCTGGCCGCACTCCTGTCATTCTGGACGCTGGGGCTGCGGCGCGGCATGACGCGGGAGAAGGTGCTGGCGTGCTCCAATGAATGCCTTGGCCCGCTGGCGGGGCTGCTGCTCATGATCGGGGCCGGTGGCGGCTTTGGCGCGGAACTGATGGATAGCGGCATATCCGACGCCATTGCCCGTGCTGCGGTCGACATGCACGTGCCGCTGCTGGTGCTGGCCTGGGGGCTGGCTGCGGGCATGCGGGTGGCCGTGGGCTCGGCCACGGTGGCCATGAGCACCACGGCAGGCATCGTGGCGCCCATCATGGCCCATGGCAGCGCGGTCTCGCCCGAGCTTGTGGTGCTGGCCACCGGGGCAGGGGCGGTGATGTTTGGCCCCATGAACGATTCCGGCTTCTGGCAGGTGCGCGATGCACTGGGGCTGACCGTGCCGCAGACCCTGCGCACATGGTCCGTGCTGGAAACGCTGATTGGCGTGGTGGGGCTTGTGATGTGCGTGCTGCTGCAGGCGTGCGGGCTTTAGAAAACGGGCGTGTCCGGTGGCGGCCTGTTGCCAGCCGTCCTGTCAGGCCGCCTGCATCGGGTCGCAGGCAGTGAACGGAAGGGCAGGAAGAGCCCGAACTGTTACCCTGTTGTTATCCCGCAAGGGCATATATGCCTTTTGCTGATTAGGGTAACATTAAGAAAATCAATGATTTCAAGGGGGAAGGTGGTGCCGACACTCGGAATTGAACCGAGGGCCTACTGATTACGAATCAGTTGCTCTACCCCTGAGCTATGTCGGCAGACCTGTGGCGTCTGATAAACGATGGGCTGGCATGATGCAATATATCAAATGCGGCATTCCCCATTTTAATTTGGTCTATATGGTGGGGGCAGATGAGCATGTCATTTTCCTCCCGGCAGATGCGCTGTGACGATGCGGGTCTCGGGCCCGTGCCCCATATCCGCATTATTGGCGGCCTGTCGGAATGTCCCGGCTGCGGGCTGTACCAGCGCCTGCCCGAACTCGCGCCCGGCCAGCAGGCCCTGTGCACGCGCTGCGGGCAGAAGCTCGCGCGCAGGCGGCGCACGGCGCCCCTGGCAACGCCGCTGGCCTTCTGCATCAGCTCGGCGGCGTTCTACCTCGCGGCCCTCGCCTCATCGCTCATGACGCTGGACGTGTATGGCAGGCAGCGCACCGTGGACCTGCTGACCGGGCCGATGGAACTCATGCATGAAGGCTGGGGGGAAGCCGGGATTCTGGTGGGCGCGGTGACCGTGCTGGCCCCGGCGGTGGCGATCGGGTTCATGTTCGCCATCCTGTATGCCGCCTCCCGCCCGCTCCTGCCTGACTGGGGGCCGCGCATTCTGGTGTGGTATGACAAGCTGCGGCCGTGGTCGATGGTCGAGGTCTATATCCTCGGCATCTTCGTGGCCTATACCAAGCTGACCGACATGGCGCATGTGGATGTGGGGCCTGCGGTGTACCTGATCGGCGCGCTGATGCTGACCATGGCGGCCACCGATTCGACGCTCGATACCGAAATGATCTGGCAGCATCGCCGCATTGACTCGCTGACCCGCGCCGAAGGCGGCGGCAGGGTGGCAGTTGATTACGTGCATGTGGATGATATCGGCATGCCGCCGGTCGATCATCTGGTGGCGTGCAGCTCATGCGGGCTGGTGGGGGAACTGGCGCACCCGGTCTCGAACCTGCGCTGCGTGGGGGTGTGCCCGCGCTGCGAGCATAAGGTCTGGCGTCGCCTGCCACAGACCCTCACCCGTACCACCGCCTTCCTCATTGCGGCGGTCGTGTTCTATATCCCGGCCAATCTCTATCCGGTCATGACGTTTACGCGCATGGGCGGTGGCGGCGGGCACACCATCATCGAGGGCGCGCTCGAACTGTGGGCCGATGGCATGATCCCGCTGGCGCTGCTGGTGTTCTTTGCCTCCATCACCGTGCCCATGCTCAAGATCGCGAGCCTGTGCTGGATGATCATCCAGACATGGCGCGGCGCGCGGGGGCACCTCGTGGCGCGTACGCGGCTGTTCCGGCTGGTTGACATGGTGGGCCGGTGGTCGATGATCGACGTGTTCATGATCTCGATCCTGGTGGCGGTGGTGCGGTTCAATTTCATGGCCAGCGTCACGGCCAATGCCGGCATGGTGGCGTTTGCCGCCGTCGTGATCCTGACACTGCTGGCCGCCTGGAGCTTCGACCCGCGCATCATGTGGGATGCGGCGGGGCGCAACGGCCCGGTCACCGATGGCCTGCCACCCGGCGTGGTGGCGGCGGTTGACCACGATGGCCAGGCCTCTTCCCTTTCGCCGGCGGAAACACGCCCGGCCAGCATGGAGCCAGATCTGGCGTGAATGACGATTTTCCTCCCGGCAGTTTCAACACCGGCGTGCCGCAGGCCCAGACGCGGCGGTACCGTTTCTCGGTCGTGTGGCTGGTGCCGATCGTGGCCATCATCATCGCGGGCTATCTGGGCTGGCGCGGGCTGACCGGGCGCGGGCCGCTGATTGTCATCAGCTTCGACACCGCCGATGGCCTGACCAGCGGCCAGACCGAGGTCAAGAACAAGGCGGTCTCGCTCGGCACGGTCGATTCCATCCGGCTGAGCGATGACCTGCACCATGTCGAGGTGCGCGTACGCATGACGGCGGCGGCAGGCCGCATGCTGACCGACCACGCCCGCTTCTGGGTCGTGCGGCCGCGCATCAACGGCGCAAGCATTACGGGGCTGGAAACGGTCATGTCCGGCGCCTACATCGCCATGGATGCAGGCGAGGCCGGGGGGCATTACGCCACGCATTTTACCGGCCTCGAATCACCGCCGGGCGTGCGCTCCGACCAGCCGGGCCATACCTATACGCTCATCACGCAGTCGCTCGGCTCGCTCGGGCAGGGCGCGCCCATCTTCTTCCGTGACGTGGTGGTGGGCGAGGTGCTCGGCTACACCATGCCGCCCGAAGGACGTGGGCCGATCAAGGTGCAGATTTTCGTGCAGGCCCCCTATGACAGCTACCTGCGCACCACCACGCGCTTCTGGAACGTATCGGGCGTGCAGGTTGGCCTTGGGGCGGGCGGGCTCAAGGTCAAGCTCCAGTCGCTCCAGGCGCTGCTCTCGGGTGGGGTGGCGTTTGATCCGCCCGATGAACGCAACGAGAAGAACACCCTGCCCCCCACGGCCGGGCCGGAAACCGCCTTCCAGCTTTATGACAGCGCGGAAGACGCCAATAGTGCCGGCTACCGCGAGCGCATTCCGCTGGTCACGTACCTGACCAGTTCGGTCACGGGGCTGACCAAGGGCGGGCGCCTGACCATGTTCGGCATCCAGGTCGGCATGATTGACGACGTGAAACTCCAGGTCGACCCTGCGACGGGCAGGGCGCATGTGCGCGTGGCCATGGAACTCCAGCCCGAGCGCGTGCTCGATAACCGGCAGGTACCACCCGATGCGCTGGCCGGGCTGTTGCGCGCGCAGGTGGCATCCGGCCTGCGGGCGTCGGTGCAGAGCACCAGCATGCTGACCGGCGAATCCGAAATCGGGCTGACCTTCGTGAAGAATGCAACACCCGCGCAGGTCGAGATGGAAGGTGATGCCATGGTGCTGCCCGGCCAGGCGGGCGGCATGTCGGGCATCATGGATTCGCTCTCGGTGGTGAGCGACAAGATCGCCGCGATGCCGCTGACCCAGATGGGCGAGAACCTGAACAGCCTGCTGGCCCATGCCGATGCCCGCATCAACAGCCCCGACACCAAGCAGGCACTGACCGCGCTGCGCAGTTCGTTGCAGAACCTGCAGGTCATATCGCATGATGCCCGCACCGAAATGCCGCAACTGCTGACCGGCATGGACAAGACGCTCAAGAGCGCCAACTCGGTGCTGTCGAGCTATGGCGGCGATACCGACTTCCAGCGCAACCTGCAGCAGATGATGCTGCAGCTTAACGATGCCGCGCGCTCGCTGCGCTTCCTGTCCGACTTCCTGACCCACCACCCCTCGGCACTGATTACGGGACGATAAGAGCATGCAACGCCCCTTCTGGCATTTCATACAGTCCATGCGGCCCGTGGCCGCAGGCATGGCGGTTGCATCGCTGCTGGCACTTGGCGGCTGCGGGTCAGCTGACCCCACGCTGTACTCGCTGGCCCCCGTGCCCGCGGCGCAGCCGGGCAGTGTCGGTACAGGCGTGCCTGCGGTGATCGAGGTGCGCACGCCCGGTGTTACGCCCTCGCTTGACCGGCAGAACATTGTGGGCGTGCAGGATGACTACAGTGTGACGCCAAGCAGTGGCGCGGCCTGGAGCGAGCCGCTTGCCCCCATGCTCGGCCATGTGCTGGCTACTGATCTGCAGCAGCGCCTGCCCGGCGTGAGCGTCTTTGCCCAGAACGATGCCACGAGCGTGCCCGCGCAGGGGTTTGTCGAGGTCGAGATTACCCGTTTCGCGCGTGATGCCACGGGCATCGTGCATCTGGCGGGCAGCCTGTCGGTGCACCGGGCGGGTGACCCCGAGCATGCCCTGTCGGTGCCACTGGCGCTGACGGCCACGCCCGCAGGCAGCGGCATGCGGGCCATGGTGGCCTCGCTCAGCCAGTTGACCGGACAGGTGGCGGATATGGCGAGCGCGCGGCTGCAGGCCCTGCCGCCCGCGCCGCAGCCTGCCCTGCATAAACAATAAAAGTTTTTGGGCGCCGCCTTTTTTCAAAAGGCGGCGTTCTTTCTAAGCTTTTTGAAAAAAGCTTCACTAAGAACTTCTGAAGGCCTGCAAAATATTCCGGGCATAAAAAAAGCGCCCGAAGGCGCTTTTCAGTTCAGCGGGGAGAGAAGGCTCAGACCTTCTCCACCTGGCTGTATTCCAGATCGACCGGGGTGGAGCGGCCGAAGATGGAAACGCTCACCTTCAGGCGGCCGCGCTCCTCGTCCACTTCCTCGATCGTGCCGTTGAACGAGGTGAAGGGGCCATCGGCCACGCGGATCTGCTCGCCAATCTCGAAGGTAACGGAGGGGCGGACCCGCTCGACACCTTCCTGCGCCTGCTTCATGGCCCGTTCGGCTTCAGCCTTGGGGATGGGCGTGGGGCGGGTCTTGCTGCCAAGGAAACCGGTGACCTTGGGCGTGTCCTTGACCAGGTGCCATGCCTCATCGGTCAGTTCCATGTTGACCAGCACGTAACCGGGGAAGAACTTGCGCTCGGCATTGACCTTCTGGCCACGACGCACTTCCGTCACTTCTTCCGAAGGGACGAGGATCTCACCGAAATGGTCGGCCAGCCCCTTCTGGGCGGCCTGTTCCGTGATGTGCTGGGCAATCTTCTTCTCGAAGCCCGAATAGACGTGGATCACATACCACCGCTTGGCCATGGCTGAACTCAGCCTCCCAGTCCGAAGAGTTTCCGTACGGCAAGGCCGATCACCTCGTCGACGAGGAAAAAGAAAACCGATGCAAGACCGGCCATGGCCAGCACCGCACCCGTTGTCATCAGGGTGGCGCGTCGTGTGGGCCACGTGACTTTCCTGGCCTCGGCCCGAACGTCTTCAACAAATTTCGCGGGACTGACCGACACGAAATACCCTTCCTGCAACGCCACGGCGCACCAACCGGATGAACCAGCCGGTGCGGGGCCAAAGAACCGGTGCGGACCATTGTGGCCCGACCCATCGGGTGCCAGGCCGGAAGGGGAATGCCCGACCGGAAAGAATGGCAGGGGTGGAGGGTCTCGAACCCGCAACCTCCGGTTTTGGAGACCGGCGCTCTAGCCAATTGAGCTACACCCCTGCAAAGCCGCCTGCGAAGGCCCGAAACGCATGGCGTGGCATCTGCCGCGCCGTTTCGGGTCGTCCATGCGAACCCGGCACAGGAAGCGGAAAAAAGTATGAACCGAGCCGAAAGTCAAGAGGGTGCGCCCATAAAAATACAAGTTTGGTGCGTTTGGCCCTTCGCCCCGGTTTATGGGCTTGCGCGACAAAGGGCGGAAACGGTATGGATGGGCCAACCTTATGGGCGGGCGTAGCATAGTGGTAATGCAGTAGCCTTCCAAGCTTCTGAGGAGGGTTCGATTCCCTTCGCCCGCTCCATGGTCCCCATACAATAAAATCCGTTTCGGCCCTGACCGGATTCGGGCGCGCGCCGCCCGGACGGCATGGTGGGGCAGGGGTGATCTCAATGGCATCGACCGGCTCTCCTACCCTCCATCCGCGCGTGGTGCTGGCCACATGCTGCCTGAGCCTGCTGCTGGTCATGATGGATGTTACGGTGGTCAATGTCGTGCTGCCCTCCATCCGCGCGCAGATGCATGGCGGCTTTTCCACCCTGCAATGGGTGGTGGATGCCTACACCCTCATGGTGGCCAGCCTCATGCTGCTGGTGGGCACGCTGGCCGACCGGTTCGGGCGGCGGCGGATGTTCCTTGTCGGCATTGCCCTGTTCTGCGCGGGCTCGGCCCTGTGCGGGCTGGCGCGCAGCGTGGAGATGCTGGTGTTCGCCCGCGCGGTGCAGGGGATCGGCGGCTCGATGCTCAACCCGGTGGCGCTGTCGATCCTGACAAGCGTGTATGTCGAGCCACGGGCGCGCGCGCAGGCCATTGGCACATGGGGCGCTACATCGGGTGTCGCGCTGGCGCTGGGGCCGGTTGTGGGCGGCGTGCTGGTGCACTGGGTGGGCTGGCAGGCGGTGTTCTGGGTCAATGTGCCGATCGGGCTGCTCGCCATCGCGCTGACGCTGCGCTTCGTGCCCGAATCCCGCGGCGGGCGCGGGCGCGGCATTGACGCGCCGGGGCAGCTGCTGGCCATCGTGGCGCTGGCCATGATCACCTCGGGGCTGATCGAGGCGCATAATTACGGCTGGTCGTCGCCCGCCATTTCCGGCTTCCTCGGCTTCGGGGCGCTGTCGGTCGCGGGGTTTGTCATTGTCGAGCGCCGGGCCGCAACACCCCTGATCGACCTGCGCTTTTTTGGCGCATGGCCGTTCTCGGGGGCGATCATCATCGCCGTGCTGGCCTTTGCCATGTTCAGCGCCTTCCTGTTCCTCAACACGCTTTACCTGCAGGATGTGCGCGGGCTTGACGCGCTGCATGCCGGGCTGTGCACGCTGCCGTTTGCGGCGGGCTCCATGCTGTGTGCCCCGCTTTCGGGGCGGCTGACGGGGCGGTATGGCGCGCGGCTGCCGCTGCTGCTTTCCGCCATCGGGTTCGGTGCGGGCGCGCTGTTGCTGACAGGGCTGGACGCATCGAGCCCGCTCGGCCTGCTGCTCGCCTCCTACGGTCTGTGCGGGTGCGGGTTTGGCCTGTGCAACGCGCCCATTACCAATGCGGCCATTTCCGGCATGCCGCGGGCGCAGGCGGGGGTGGCGGCGGCCATTGCCTCGACAAGCCGGCAGGTGGGTGCGCTGCTTGGCATAGCGCTTGGGGGCGCCATGAGTGCGTCAAGCGTGCGGGGCGGGGTGGTGGAATGGAGCGCCTTCCCCCAGGCCACCCATGCGGTGTGGTGGAGCATGGTGGTGGGGGCGGGCTGCATCGCGACGCTGGGGCTGGTTTCGACCGGACTCCGCGCGCGGCGGAGCGCCCAGGCGGTCGCGGCGCTGCTTGATTCGGCATGATGCATTATTGATATGCATAATATGCATACCTTGACGGCCATTCCCGACAGCCCGTCGCGCCGGGAAGCGACAAAACCGGCGCTTTCCTGTTTCCGAAACGACGCGCGGCATGTATGATCCCGCCATCCTCTGGCACGAGCGTGCCCATATGCGCGAAAACAGGCGGTAGTGTGGCGCGGCGCGGCGCCAGCGGGCCGCCTGTCTGTTGCGTGTGTCTACGCTGCGTGCTAGAGCCGCGCCAGCAGCGCACGGGGCCTCGGTTTCCGGGCAGGCGGCTTGTGTTTGAATCAAGATTCTGGATTGGAAAAGCGGACAGTGGATTCGGGTGGAACGACCTCAATACCGATCGCCTCCATTGCCAATGGCCTTCCCGGTCGTTACGCGACGGCGCTCTATGAGCTTGCGGCTGAACGCCAGCAGCTTGATCCTGTTCTGGAGCAGGCCACGGCCCTTGCCAGCCTGATTGACGGCAGCGCCGACCTGCGCACCGCCCTTGCGGACCGCACGCTCGACCTGCGCGACAGCGCGCGCGCTGTCGATGCCGTGCTGGCCGCCGAGGGGTTCAGCCCCCTCATGCGTGATTTTGTTGGCGTGGTGGCGCATAACCGCCGCCTTCCGCGCCTGCGTGAGATTCTTGCCGCGCTGGCGGCTATCGCTGCGGCCCGGCGCGGGGAAGTGGTGGCGGATGTCGTATCCGCCCACCCCCTGACCGACCTGCAGCGTGTCCAGCTTCGCAGCCGCCTTGCCGAGGCCGGCTATTCCAAAGTCAATATCCAGGAGCGTGTTGACGCGGCCCTGCTGGGCGGTCTGGTCGTGCGCGTAGGCGCCCGCCTGTATGACACCAGTCTCAGATCCCGCCTTACCCGCCTGCACCATGCCATGAAGGGAGCCGCGTGATGGAAATCCGCCCCTCCGAGATTTCGGATATCCTCAAGCAGCAGATCGCTACGTTCGACAAGGCCGCTGACGTTGCCGAGACAGGGACCATCCTGTCGGTTGGCGACGGCATTGCCCGTGTCTACGGCCTGCAGAATGTTGAAGCCGGCGAAATGCTGGACTTCCCCGCCAGCGGCCAGAAGGGCATGGCGCTCAACCTCGAGAATGACAATGTCGGTGTTGTCATCTTCGGTGATGACAGCGCAATGCGTGAAGGCGACACCGTCGCCCGCACCGGCAAGGTGGTTGAAGTGCCCACCGGCAAGGCGCTGCTCGGCCGCGTGGTCGATGGCCTCGGCAACCCGATCGACGGCAAGGGTCCGCTCGTGGGTGAAGTCATCAGTAAGCGCGCGGAAATCAAGGCGCCCGGCATCATGCCGCGCCAGTCCGTCAGCGAGCCGATGCAGACCGGCATCAAGGCGATCGACGCGCTCGTGCCCATCGGGCGTGGCCAGCGCGAGCTGATCATCGGTGACCGCCAGACCGGCAAGACCGCCATCCTGATCGACACCATCGTCAACCAGAAGAGCGTCAACGCGCTGGGTGACGAGAGCAAGTCGCTCTACTGCATCTATGTCGCCATCGGGCAGAAGCGCTCGACCGTGGCGCAGCTGGTGCGCACGCTGGAGGAGACCGGCGCGATGGAATATTCCATCGTCGTGGCCGCCACCGCGTCCGACCCGGCGCCGATGCAGTACCTGGCGCCGTATGCCGCCTGCTCCATGGGCGAATACTTCCGCGATAACGGCATGCATGCCCTGATCGTGTATGATGACCTGTCCAAGCAGGCCGTTGCCTACCGCCAGATGTCGCTGCTGCTGCGCCGCCCGCCGGGCCGCGAAGCTTACCCCGGTGACGTGTTCTACCTGCATTCGCGCCTGCTCGAGCGTGCGGCCAAGATGTCCGACAAGTTCGGCGCGGGCTCGCTGACTGCCCTGCCGGTGATCGAGACGCAGGCCGGTGACGTGTCCGCCTATATCCCGACCAACGTGATCTCCATCACCGATGGCCAGGTCTTCCTTGAAACCGACCTGTTCTACCGTGGCATCCGCCCCGCCGTGAACGTGGGTGGTTCCGTGTCCCGCGTGGGTTCGGCCGCCCAGATCAAGGCGATGAAGCAGGTTGCGGGCAAGATCAAGCTCGAGCTGGCGCAGTATCGTGAAATGGCGGCGTTCTCGCAGTTCGCCTCCGACCTCGATCCCGCGACCCAGAAGCAGCTGGCCCGTGGCGCACGCCTTGTCGAGCTGCTCAAGCAGCCCGAAACCTCGCCGCTGTCGGTCGAGGAGCAGGTTGTGGTGCTTTACGCAGGCACGCGTGGCTATATCGATGCCGTGCCGGTGGCCGAAGTGACCAGCTACGAGAAGCGCCTGCTCGACGATGTTCGCACATCGGGCAAGGATATCCTGGAATCGATCCGGACCCAGCGCCAGCTGACGAAGGACATCGAAAGCCGCCTGAACGATTTCCTGACGACATTCGGCCGTCAGTTCGCCAACTGAGGAAGATCGGGCAACCATGGCTTCCCTGAAGGACCTGCGCGCACGGATCGGTAGCGTCAAGTCGACGCGAAAGATCACCAGCGCAATGAAGATGGTGGCAGCGGCCAAGCTGCGTCGGGCTGAAACCCGCGCAGCCGCCGCCCGGCCCTATGCCGATGCAATGCGCCGCATGCTGGCCGAAGTGGCCCGCAGCGTGGCGGGCGAAGGCGGACAGCCCGCGCTGCTGACCGGAACGGGGCAGGACAAGGTGCACCTGCTGGTGCCCATGTCCAGCGACCGTGGTCTGGCCGGTGCATTCAACTCCAACATCAACCGCACGACCCGCAACCTGGTGCTCAAGCTCCAGGCCGAGGGCAAGACCGTCAAGATCCTGCCGGTGGGCCGCAAGACATACGACTTCCTGTCGCGTGATTTTTCGGACCTGATCATCGACCACCGCCATCTGGCGGCGGGCAAGGAGATTCCGTTCTCCGCCGCGGCTGAGCTCGGTGAGCAGATCTCATCCCTGCTCGAAAAGGGCGAGTTTGACGTCTGCACGCTGGTGTACAACCAGTTCCGCAACGTCATGACCCAGACGCCGACGGAAATGCAGCTGATTCCGCTCGCCCTGCCGGACAACGACAATGCGGACGGTGCACAGGTCGCGGCTTATGAATTCGAGCCCGATGAGGGCACGCTGCTGTCGAGCCTCCTGCCGCGCAACCTGCAGGTGCAGATCTATGCCACGATGCTGGAAACGGCGGCGGGCGAGAACGGCGCGCGGATGACGGCCATGGATAACGCGACGCGTAACGCTGGCAAGGCCATCGATCGTCTGACGCTCAAGTACAACCGTACGCGCCAGACCAACATCACCAATGAACTCATCGAGATCATCTCGGGCGCCCAGGCTGTCTGAGGATCGATCGTCACGCTCACAGGAGCTGTCCCATGTCGGAAACCACAACTCAAGAGGCTCCTGTCTCCACGCAGGCGCCCACAAGCAATGTCGTCGGTCGCGTGACCCAGGTCCGCGGCGCCGTTGTTGACGTCCAGTTCGAGGGTACGCTGCCGCATATCCTCGAAGCGCTGCACGTTCAGCTCAATGGCCAGACCCTGGTGCTCGAAGTGGCGCAGGAAATCGGCGAACATGAAGTCCGCTGCATTGCCATGGACACCACCGATGGCCTGACCCGCGGCGCGGAAGTGGCCGCCACCGGCAGCCAGATCACCGTGCCGGTCGGTCCGGGCACGCTTGGCCGTATCCTCAACGTCATCGGCGAGCCGATCGACGACCGTGGCCCGGTGAAGTGCGAAGGGCGTGCGCCCATCCATCGCGCCGCCCCTGCCTTTGACGAGCAGGCCGCCGCCACCGAGATCCTGCCCACGGGCATCAAGGTTGTCGATCTGCTCTGCCCCTACCTCAAGGGCGGCAAGGTCGGCCTGTTCGGTGGCGCAGGCGTGGGCAAGACCGTCATCATCCAGGAACTGATCAACAACATCGCCAAGGCGCATGGCGGCGTGTCGGTCTTTGCCGGTGTGGGTGAACGTACCCGTGAAGGTAACGACCTGTATTACGAAATGCAGGACGCGAACGTCATCAAGCTCGATGGCGACTCGACCGAAGGCTCCAAGGTGGCGCTGGTCTATGGCCAGATGAACGAGCCGCCGGGGGCCCGTGCCCGCGTGGCGCTGTCCGGTGTTACGGTTGCGGAATACTTCCGCGACGTTGAAGGCCAGGACGTGCTGTTCTTCGTGGACAACATCTTCCGCTTCACGCAGGCTGGTGCCGAAGTGTCCGCGCTGCTGGGCCGCATTCCCTCCGCCGTGGGTTACCAGCCCACGCTGGCAACGGAAATGGGTGCCCTGCAGGAGCGCATCACCTCCACCAAGAAGGGTTCGATCACCTCGGTGCAGGCCGTTTACGTGCCGGCCGATGACCTGACCGATCCGGCGCCTGCCGCGACCTTCGCCCATCTTGACGCGACCACGGTGCTGAACCGCTCCATCGCGGAAATGGGCATCTACCCGGCCGTTGATCCGCTGGACTCCACCTCGCGTTCGCTTGATCCCAAGATCGTGGGTGACGAGCACTACCAGGTGGCGCGTGACGTGCAGCGCATCTTGCAGACCTACAAGTCCCTGCAGGACATCATCGCTATTCTCGGCATGGATGAACTGTCGGAAGACGACAAGCTGGTCGTGGCCCGCGCTCGTCGCATCCAGCGCTTCCTGTCCCAGCCGTTCCACGTGGCCGAAGTGTTCACGGGTGCGCCCGGCAAGCTGGTCTCGCTGGAAGACACGGTGCGTTCGTTCAAGGCGATCGTGGCGGGTGAATACGATCACCTTCCCGAAGGGGCTTTCTACATGGTCGGTGCGATCGAGGAAGCGGTGGCCAAGGCCGAGAAAATGAAGGAATCGGCCTGAACCCCGGCCCCTGACGCAAGGAAAATAGACCATGTCCATTAAGGTCAAGATTGTCAGCCCGGAGAAAGTCCTGTTCGCGCATGACGCTGATATGGCTGTCATGCCGGGGGCGGAAGGCGACATCGCGGCCATGCCCGATCATGCCCCGCTCATGCTGACGCTGCGCGGTGGCGTGGTTGATATCTATGAGGGCGATGTGGTGACGCATCGCTTCTTCGTGGCGGGCGGCTTTGCCGATATCGCGCCAAGCCACTGCACCATCCTTGCCGACCGGGCCACCAAGCTCGAAGACCTGTCGGTCGACGATGCGGAAGCCCGCCTGGCGGGTCTGGAAAAATCCTATGAGGAAGCGGACAAGATGAACGTGCCCGCGCTTGATATCCTCATGGGCAAGATGCAGTCGGCCCGGGCCGAGATCGAGGCGGCGCAGTCTGCCATTCCGGGCATGTCGCTCTGATACTAGCCAGCCTGCATCCGCTTCCTGCATTGGGGGCGGATGTATAGCCGGACATGAAAAGCGCCCTTACGGGGCGCTTTTTTTATGGATAGAAGTTTTTGGTGAAGCTTTTTTCAAAAAGCTTCGAAAAGAATGCCGCCTTTTTGAAAAAAGGCGGCATCCAAAACTTTTATTTTTATAAAACAGATATTTAGCCGCGCCCGCGGTAGCCGGGCACGTCCTGTGCCGGGATCCACACGCCTTCCGGCGGCGTGCCGGTCTGCCAGAACACATCAATGGGCATGCCGCCGCGCGGGTACCAGTAGGCCCCGATGCGCAGCCACACCGGCTTGAGCAGATCGACGAGCGTTGTGGCGATCTGCATCGAGCACCGCTCATGGAAGGCGCCGTGGTTGCGGAAACTGGTCAGGAACAGCTTGAGTGACTTGCTCTCCACGATCCACTCATCAGGAATGTAGTCGATCACGATATGGGCGAAATCGGGCTGCCCCGTGACCGGGCACAGCGAGGTGAATTCGGGTGCCGTAAAACGCACCACGTAGCGCCGCCCGCGGTCGGGGGCGGGCACGCGTTCAAGCCGCGCTTCCTCGGGGCTTGCGGGCTGGGCGCTGTTCTGGCCGAGCTGCGTCAGGAACTGGCTGCCATCATCTTGAGTAGGATTGGAGGTCATGGGCGGGTCCGTCCGCAATGAAAAAAAGGGATAGGGGGCTGATGCCGCAAGGCGTTGGGGGGCGTCAATGGAAATGCGGGGAGGGGACATGCGGTTTTCCCCGCTTCCGCAACCCGGTGCTGGCATGATAACTGCACGGAATGGCACGTGTATCCCGACCCGAATTTCCCGCTCCTGTGCTGGTTACCACCACGGCGGCGCTTGAGGCTGTAACCGCGCGACTGCGCCAGGAGCCGTTTGTAACAATTGACACGGAATTCGTGCGCGAGCGCACGTACTGGCCGGAGCTGTGCCTTGTGCAGCTGGCGGGCGAGAACGAGGTGGTGGTGATCGACACGATCGCCCCCGGCATTGACCTGTCCAGCCTTGGCGAACTGCTTGATGATGCATCTGTGGTGAAGGTCTTTCACGCAGCAAGGCAGGATCTCGAAATCTTCCTGCACCTGTTCGACCGCCTGCCCGCCGCCCTGTTCGACACGCAGGTGGCGGCCATGGTGGCAGGCTATGGCGACCAGGTGGGGTATGACAATCTCGTCTCGTCGCTGCTTGGCGTGCAGATCGACAAGTCGCATCGCTTTTCCGACTGGTCGGCGCGCCCGCTTTCGCCTGCCCAGATCGGCTATGCGGCGGCTGACGTGACCTATCTGCGGCTGGTTTACGGCAAGCTGCTGGCCCAGCTCGAGCGCGAGGGCCGGCTGGACTGGGTCGCAGCCGAGCTGGACATCCTGAACAATCCCGCCACCTTCCGCCCCGACCCGCTGACTTTGTGGGAGAAGATGCGCCCGCGCACCAATAACCGGCGCATGCTGGGCATCCTGCGGGCCGTCGCGGCCTGGCGCGAGGGCGAGGCCCAGCGCGTCAACGTGCCGCGCCAGCGCCTGCTCAAGGATGAAAGCCTGATGGAAATCGCGGCCACGGCGCCCGATACGGTCGATGCGCTGGCCCGCGTGCGCGGCGTGTCGCGCGGGTTTGCCGAGGGGCGCAGCGGGCAATCCCTGCTCGAGGCGGTGACCGAAGCGCAGGCCGTGCCGGAAGCCGACCTGCCGCGCCTGCCCAAGGGGCGGGGCAAGGATGCGCCGCGTCCCTCGGCCGCGCTGATCGCCCTGCTCAAGGTGCTGCTCGCCACCTGCTGCGAGGCCCATCGCGTGGCCCCGAAACTTGTGGCGTCGTCAGAGGATCTTGACCGTTTCGCGCTTGATGACGCGGCGGATATCCCCGCTTTCCACGGCTGGCGCAATACGGTGTTTGGCAAGCTTGCGCGTGAACTCAAGGCAGGCAGGCTGACCATGGGGGTCGAGGATGGCAAGGTTAAACTGATCCACGACTGAGCTCGTAGGGGGTTCATGCGGTTTTACATGGGTTGCAAACAGGTTATGGGCAGAACTGTCCACAAGATTCTGTCATTCTGCGGTTGAGATAGATGGCAGATGCGCCTAGTTTCGCTCCATTCCGCGTAAGGAGTGCAGAACGATGGCGATGGAATGGACAGAGGAGACGATCGCGCGGCTGCGTGATCTGTGGCAGCAGGGATTATCGACCGCCGAAATCGGCCGCCAGTTATCTGTTACCAAGAATGCCGTTGTAGGCAAGGCGCATCGCCTTGGCCTCAAGCCCCGCCCATCGCCCATCCGTCGTGCCGCCAAGGCCACGCCGCCTGCCGATGCCGCCACCCAGGCCGCCCCGGTTGCGCCGCCAGCCGCCGTGGCTCCCAAAAAGGAAGCGGCGCCCGCGCCCGTGGTGGCCGCAGCGCCCGCGCCTGAAAAGGCCCCCGCGCCGGTAAAGGCGACTGTCGCGGCCCCCGAGCCGAAAGTCGCTGCCCCGGCTCCCGTAGCCGAACCGGCGCCCGAAGCACCCGCCGCCCGTCCGGCCCGCGCGCCGGCCCGTGCCGCCCGTTCCGCGCTGCGCCCCGTAAGCGAGCCACGCCGCCGCAGCAGCCAGTCCTGCTGCTGGCCGCTTGGCGACCCGGGCACGCCGGGCTTTCACTTCTGTGGGGCAACGCCGCTGCCGGGCAAGCCGTACTGTGCCGAACACGCGCAGCTTGCCTATGTAAAGCTGCGCAGCGACCGGCGCGATAACGTGGCCTGATCCCTGACGGGAGAGGGCCGCTACGCAGGTCAGTGCAAAAAAAACGCCAGGGCATTGCTGCCACTGGCGTTTTTTGTATCCGCCCGGCGGGCCCGGGCGGAAGCGTGCCTCAGCCCGCGCTAGCCGGGCGCGGGGCCGCAGGCTGGGCTGCCGGGGCAGGTGCTGCCTGCGGGGCGGCGGGGGTCGTGATCATTTCCAGCTGGCCGGTGACCTGGCCGCCATCTTCCACCTTCAGGCGGCGGCACTTGGCCTTGCCGAGCAGGCGGCCGGTGGAGCGGATGGTCAGGCTGCCGCGCACGGTCAGCGTGCCATCGATGGTGCCCGCGAGTTCCGCGTCCTCAACCTCGACTTCACCCTTGAACACGCCGCCCTGTGCGATCTGCAGCTCGGATGCATTGATCAGCGAGGATTCGACCGTGCCTTCCACCACCAGGCGCTCGGCATCCTGGATGGTGCCCTGCACGCTGATGCCACGCCCGACCACCAGGGTGCGGCGCTCATTTTCCTTTTTGACGGGTGCTGCAGCGCCCGGTGCACCGGGGCGTGCGCCACCCGGCGCGGATGAGGGGGAAGGCGTGGGCGGGAAGGGCGGACGGGCCATGGATGTATTTTCCTTGCTGGCAGAGGGAGAAGAAGGAGAAGTGCCACCGCCCATGACCGGGCGGCCCGGCTGCTGCGCGGGGGACGGAGTGGGGGCGGGTGGCTTGGTGTCTGCTGGCTTGCGTCGTTTAAACAATATTACCCCGCTTGGTTAGATGCTGCATCGGAGCGCACGAACGCCCCAGAACGAAAAAGAACGCTTCTCGGGCTGGTTGCAGGCCGCAGCCCCCTATACCCGGTTATACGCCCCCCAAACCTGTCGACAAGGGCGTTAAGGAGCCGGAAGAGGCATAAAAAACTTCATGCATTGCGCCATTTACCCGCCAATGATAGCGAAGGGCGACTTTGGCCTGAAAAAATGGGTTATTTCGTGGCGCACCTGCGCCTTGCCTGCATATTGGGCCTGATCAGCGATGGGAGTGACACAGGATATGGAAAATTCGGGACAGGCGGCAGAATGCCGGTTTGACCTGCTGGGCATCGGCAATGCGATCGTCGATGTGCTGGCACCGGTGGAAGCTGCCTTCCCGGAGCGCAACGGCATGACGCCGGGCGGCATGATGCTGATCGACGCCGCCCGCGCCGAGGCGCTGTACGGCCAGATCAGGCGCGAGAAGGAAATGGGCGGCGGCTCGGCGGCCAATACCTGCGTTGTCGCCTCCAACATGGGCGCGCGCGTGGCCTATCTGGGCAAGGTGGCCGATGACGTGCCGGGCCAGGCCTTCGCGACCGACATGCAGGCGGCGGGCGTGTATTTCCCCTCATCGCCGCTGCAGGGCGATGCGGGCACGGCCCACCCCACCGCGCGCTGCATCATCCTGGTCACGCCCGATGGCCAGCGCACCATGAACACCTATCTGGGTGCGTGCGTGAATTTCGGCCCCGAAGACGTGCTGGCCGACGTGGTCCAGTCCGCCAAGGTCACCTACATGGAAGGCTACCTGTTCGACCCGCCAGCGGCACAGGAAGCCTTTCGCACCGCTGCCCGCATTGCCCATGAGGCAGGCCGCAAGGTGGCGCTCTCACTGTCCGACAAATTCTGTGTCGACCGCCACCGCGCGGCGTTCCTTGACCTCGTGCGCGGGCATATCGACATCCTGTTCGCCAATGAGGACGAGATCTGCGCGCTGTACCAGACCGCCGATTTCGACCATGCTGCCCGCCTTGTCGCAGCCGATACGCATTTTGCCGTGCTGACCCGGTCGGAGAAGGGCAGCGTCATCATCCAGGACCAGCAGCGCATCGTCATCGACAGCGTGCGCACGCAGGTGATCGACACCACCGGCGCGGGCGACGCCTATGCCGCGGGCTTCCTTGCCGGCTGGACATCGGACCGCACGCTTGCCGAATGCGGACGGCTGGGCAGTGTCGCCGCCTCGGAAGTGATTTCGCATTACGGCGCGCGCCCGCTCATGAACATGCGCCAGGACATGGATTTCTGACCTGAAGGGCAGGAGGCCGGGCGTTTGACAGGGTTGTGCGCGAAGTTTCGCGTGCAATCCGCGCCAGTCCGCTTTATCTACGCAGCCAGCAGCCAATCATTCCGCCGCCGCACGCACGGGTGTCGCCCGCATGTGCCGCCGCGCACCCGTATGGCGTAACGCCAAGGAAAGTCAGGTCAAGAGCACTTATGGATATCCGCAATATCGCCATTATCGCGCACGTCGATCATGGCAAGACCACACTGGTCGACCAGCTTCTCAAACAGTCCGGTTCCTTCCGTGACAACCAGCACGTTGCCGAACGCGCCATGGACAGCAACGACCTCGAGCGCGAGCGTGGCATCACCATTCTTGCCAAGTGCACGTCGGTGGTGTGGAAAGATACCCGCATCAACATCATCGACACCCCGGGCCATGCCGATTTTGGCGGCGAGGTCGAGCGTATCCTGAGCATGGTCGATGGCGCTATCGTGCTCGTCGATTCCGCTGAAGGCGCTCTGCCCCAGACCAAGTTCGTGGTGGGCAAGGCGCTTGCGCGCGGCCTGAAGCCGATCGTGGTCGTGAACAAGATCGACCGTGGCGATGCCCGCCCCGATGAAGTGCATAACGAGATCTTCGACCTGTTCGCGGCCCTTGGCGCCAATGACGAGCAGCTCGACTTCCCCATGCTCTACGCCTCGGGCCGCCAGGGCTGGGCCGATACCGAGATCGATGGTCCGCGCAAGGACCTCTCGCCCATGTTCGACCTGATCCTGAGCCACGTGCCGGCGCCGAAGGTCAACAAGGACGCGCCGTTCGCGATGGTCGCCACCATCTTGGAGAACGACAACTTCCTTGGCCGCGTGCTGACCGGCCGCGTCGAGCAGGGTGTGGCGAAGATGAACATGCCCGTGCATGTGCTGCGCCCCGATGGCTCGGTGGTCGAGACCGGTCGCCTGACCAAGCTGCTCTCCTTCCGTGGCCTTGACCGCGTGCCGGTGGAAGAAGTGGAAGCAGGCGACATCGTGGCCGTGGCCGGCCTGTCGGAAGCGACGATTCCCGAGACGATCGCAGCCCTTGAAGTCAAGGAGCCGCTGCCCTCCACCCCGGTTGATCCGCCGACGCTGTCCATGACCTTCCGCCTCAACGATGGCCCGCTGGGCGGCCGCGAAGGCAAGAAGGTCACCTCGCGCCAGATCCGTGACCGCCTGTTCAAGGAAACGGAAGGCAACATCGCCATCCGCGTGTCCGAGAGCCCCGAGAGCGAGGCCTTCGAGGTCGCGGGCCGTGGCGAACTCCAGCTGGGCGTGCTGATCGAGCAGATGCGCCGCGAAGGCTTCGAGCTGACCATCGGCCGCCCCCGCGTGCTGTTCCGCACCAATGAGGAAACCGGCGAGCGCGAAGAGCCGTTCGAGGAAGTCCTGATCGACGTGGACGAGCCGTATTCCGGCGTCGTGGTCGAGAAGATGGCGCTGCGCAAGGGCATCATGCAGGACATGCAGCCTTCGGGCGGTGGCAAGGTGCGCCTGAGCTTCCTCATCCCCTCGCGCGGGCTGATCGGCTATCATGGCGAATTCCTGACCGACACGCGCGGCTCGGGCATCATGAACCGCCTGTTCCACGGCTATCAGCCCTATGTCGGGCCGATTGCAGGCCGTCGCAACGGTTCGCTCATCTCGTCGGAAGACGGGGCGACCACGCAGTATTCGCTATTCTCGCTGCAGGACCGTGGCACGCTGTTCGTCGATGCGGGCGAGAAGGTTTACGTGGGCATGATCATCGGCGAGCATTCGCGCGAGAATGACCTTGAAGTGAACCCGGTGCGTGAAAAGAAGCTGACCAACATCCGTGCCGCCGGCAAGGACGAGGCCCTGCTGCTGATCCCGCCGCGCAAGATGAACCTCGAGCAGGCGATCGCCTATATCGAGGATGACGAACTTGTCGAGGTGACGCCGTCCGCCGTGCGCATCCGCAAGCGCTACCTCGACCCGCACGAGCGCAAGAAGCGCGAGCGTTCGGGCTCGGTTGACTGATTTCTGCTCTCGCGCGAGGGTGGCTGCAATCTTTAGTTACGTTTCAGTTCTTGAGATTGCGGTCACCTTGCGGCAGAAGTGAGAACATATCTATAAATTTAAGAATTTTAATTCAGGACGGCTTTCCTGCTTCATGTTAGAGCAGGGAAGCCAGACCGGCTGGCACGATTCGTCAGCCCATTGGCGTATTGGGACATACAGTCCTGAGTCCTGGAGTATTTTTATATGATCGTTTCCACCCGTCGTTTCCTGGCTGCCCTGTCCGCTGTTGCCGTCATGGGCGTTGCAGCACCTGTCATGGCGCAGACCGCCGAGCCGACCACCCCGGCCGTTTCCGCGCCGCAGCACGTGCCTGACGCAGCCGACGGCGCGGCTCCGGCTGAAGCTGGTGCGAAGAAGAAGCATCACGGTGGCCGCCATCACAATGGCACGCACCATCATGGTGCCAAGAAGGACGCGGCGGCTCCGGCTGCTGCTGCCCCGGCCGCCCAGTAATTCCCGCACGCCCGTAACCGGTTCCCCCGTGGGGCCGGTTACGGCTGCACGAAAAAAGCCCGGCTCATGCCGGGCTTTTTTTTGCGCAAAATCCGGGGGCGCCGCCTTGTTGCACAAAGGCGGCGCCCTGCCTGGAAGGGCAGCCCGGCTTCAGGCCGTGGCGTAGCGGTCGATCGACAGGTCGAGACAGGGGATCTCGGTGCGCTTGTTGCTCATGCGGTCGGCCAGCACGCGGCCCGAGCCGCAGGCCATGGTCCAGCCCAGCGTGCCGTGGCCGGTATTGAGCCACAGATTGGCAAAGCGCCCCGCAGGCCCAATGACCGGCGTGCCATCAGGCGTGCTCGGGCGCAGTCCGGTCCAGTAAGCGCCCTGCGACAGGTCGCCACCCGCGCCAAACAGTTCGCTGAACGAAAGCTCGAGCAGTTCGCGCCGGTCGCGGCTCAGGCGCAGGTTGTAGCCCGTCAGTTCCGCCGTGCCGCCAATGCGGATCCGCTCACCCAGCCGCGTGATCGAGACCTTGTGGGTCGCGTCATTGACGGTGGAAACCGGTGCGCGGGCGGGATCGGTGACCGGCAGCGTCAGCGAATAGCCCTTGGTGGGGTAAACCGGCAGCCTGATGCCCAGCGGGCGCAGCAGCAGCGGGGAATAGCTGCCCATCGACACCACATAGGCATCCGCCGTCATGCGGCCCATGGAGGTGCGCACGCCAAGAATGTCGGTGGCCGAGGCATCGAGGGCCTCGATATTGGTCTCGTAATGGAAGGTGACGCCAAGCTCCTCTTCCGCCTTCTGGGCCAGGCGTGCGGTGAACATGTGGCAGTCGCCCGATTCATCGCCGGGGAGGCGCAGCCCGCCCTGGAACAGGTGGCGGTTTTCCATCAGGCCCGGCTCGTGGCGGGCGATGTCATCGGGGCTGAGGAACTCGTGGGCAATGCCCGCAAGGTCGAGTAGCTTCATGTCGCGGGCGGCGGCATCGACCTGCTTTTGCGTGCGGAAAAGCTGGATCAGGCCACGCTGCTCGTCATCATAGGTGATGCCGGTATCGCGGCGCAGGGCATCAAGGCAGTCGCGGCTGTAGGTTGCGATGCGCAGCATGCGGGACTTGTTGACATCGTAGTCATGCGCGTTGCAGTTGGCCAGAAGCTGCTCGAGCCAGCGCATCATGGCGAAGTCGAGACGCGGGCGCACCACGATGGGCGCGTGCGGCCCGGCCATCCAGCGCAGTACCTTGAGCGGCAGAGCGGGCTCGGCCCAGGGGGAGGAGAACCCCGGCGAGATCTGGCCCGCATTGGCAAACGAGGTTTCCATCGCGGCGGCGGGCTGGCGGTCAATGACCGTGACCTCGTGGCCTTCCTTGGCGAGATACCATGCCGCCGTCACGCCAACCACGCCCGCGCCCAGAACGATAACTTTCACGGTCTGTCCCTTATTCTTCCGTCATCAACACATCGGGGATGCGCCAGACGGAAGCAATGGTCAACCGTTTGAGTTATGACAGGACCGGGTGGCTGAAATCCGCCACCCGTCAGCCTGCGGGCACGCCCTTGCTGGTTGAATATTCAAAATGCAGCGCCGTATCCGGGTGCACGATGGGGTGGATGGCATGGGCCGCCATGGCCCCTTCGGTAAAGCCCTGCAGGATCAGCTTGAGCTTGCCGGGATAGGTCGCGACATCGCCGACCGCGAAAATGCCGGGCAGGCTGCTCTCGCAGGTGGAAGGGATGACGGGAATGGTGCCGCGCACTGTGTCGAGCCCCCACTGGGCAATCGGCCCGAGGTCGGTCGCCAGCCCGAAAAAGGGCAGCAGGTGGTCGCACGCCACATGCCTGATCGTGCCATCGAGTGTCGCCAGGTCCACGCCCGCAAGCGCGCCGTCCGTGCCGTGCAGGCCATGCAGCTGGTAGCCGATGATCTTTTCCACCTCGCCACGGCTGACGGCCTCGTCAAGCTGGCGCAGGCTTTCGGGGGCGGCGCGAAAGCGGTCGCGGCGGTGCACCAGCTTCACGCTGCGTGCCACATCGCGCAATGACAGCGCCCAGTCCACCGCTGAGTCGCCACCGCCTGCAATCAGTACGTCCCTGCCTGCAAAATCGGCGCGGCGGCGCACGAAATACTGCACGCTGCCCGTGGCCTCGAATGCGTCCAGCCCCTCAAGCGGGGGGCGGTTGGGGCCGAATGCGCCCGCACCGGCAGCGATGATGACGGCGCGGGCTTCAATCACGTCGCCCCTGGTGGTGCCCAGGCGGAAACTGCCGCGCGTGCCCTCAAGGCTGTCGACCCGGCGGCCAAGCAGGCGCGGCACGTCAAAGGGCGCGATCTGGCGGTCAAGGGCTTCGATCAGCGCGCCACCCTCGATCGCGGGGTGGGCGGGAATGTCATAGATCGGTTTTTCGGGGTAGAGCGCTGCGCACTGGCCGCCAATTTCATCAAGCGCGTCAATCAGCACGCAGCCAAGTTTGAGCATGCCGCATTCAAAGGCGGCAAACAGCCCGGCAGGGCCCGCGCCGATAATGGCGACATCGGTGGTGTGGGTGGGGGAGGGCGTGGTCATGTCCGGCTCAGCTGTCCTGCAGTCCGTGGTCTGGGTAAAGGCATATGTCAGGTGCGGTTTTGCTTGGTTGTGCCCCACGGCGCAAGCCTCGGGCACATCCTGGCGTGTCATGATGGCGTGCCAAGAGGCGCTAAACCATTGAAAAGACATTTCTCAGCACACAATCATGACATGGGGCACAAAAACGGTTTTCCGGGTGGCCCGCCTGCCATCCCTCTTGTGCGCCAAGGCGGGGCGGGGGCACACTGGTGGCATGGATGCAAACCTTTCCGTGCGTGAAATTTCCCTGCCCGACCCCCAGGCCACGCAGGCGCTGGGCCGGGCGCTGGCCGCCATTCTGCGCCCCGGCGATGTCGTGCTGCTCGAAGGCGATCTGGGCGCAGGCAAGACCACGCTGGCCCGCGCCCTGCTGCGCACCCTGTGCGGAGATGGGGAAATGGAGGTGCCCAGCCCCTCCTACACCCTGGTGCAGGTCTATGAAGCGCCGGTAGCCCCGGTCTCGCATTTTGACCTGTGGCGGCTTGATGGGCCTGATGCCCTGTATGAGCTGGGGTGGGATGAGGCGTGCGAGGGCATCGTGCTGGTTGAATGGCCGGACCGGCTGGGCGGTCTGGCGCCGCCTGATGCGTTGCGGGTGAGCCTCGTGCCGGATGCAGCCGGCGGGCGCGTGGCCCGGCTGGCAGGTGATGCAGCCCGACTGGCGCGGTTGCCGTTGACCAACCCTGATACAGGAGATGCCCCATGAGCGTGAACATGCCCCGTACCGCCATGGTTTTTGCCGCAGGGCTGGGCCGCCGCATGCGTCCCTTGAGCGAATCGGTGCCCAAGCCGCTGCTGCGCGTGGCGGGGCAGCCGATTCTGGACCACGTGCTCGACCGGCTCGAGGCGGCAGGCGTGGCGCAGGTGGTGGTCAATGCCCACTGGCAGCCCGATGCCATCCATGCAGCCCTTGCCGCGCGTGCCGCCAGCCATCGTGGCCCCCGCACCGTGGAGCAGGTCGAGGACACATTGCTTGAAACCGGCGGCAGTGCCGCGAGTGCCTTGCGCGCGGGCCGGATCGGGCCGGACCCGTTCTTCCTGCTCAATGGCGATGCCATGTGGCTCAACGGCCCGGTGCCTGCCCTGCGGCGGCTGGCGGCGGCGTTCGACCCCGCCTCCATGGATGCCATGCTGCTGCTTGGCGGCATGACGCGTGCGGTAGGCGAGGTGGGCCATGGCGATTTTGCCGTTGATGCCCATGGCAGGCCGCGCCGCCCGCGCGCGGGCGAGATCACGCCCTATGTCTTTACCGGCGTGCAGATCGTCTCGCCCCGGCTGTTTGATGCAGCACCGGAAGGCGGCTTCAGCATGAACCGCCTGTGGGACCGGGCGATGGAGGCAGGCCGCCTGGGCGTGATCGTGCATGACTCGCTGTGGTTCCACCTCTCGCGCCCGGCCGATATCACGGCCGCCGAGCACGTGCTGCATTCCACCCTCAACCCGGATTCGGATACCGGGCTATGAGCCAGCCCGCAGCGCCCTGCGTGCGCGGCCGCGCCGCCGTCATTGCGCCGCATGTGCCGTTTGTGGACCAGATCGCCGCGCGCTGGCTGGCGCAGGCGGGGGATGACGCGCAGGCCTGCGGCAACGGACTGATTCTGCTGCCCAGCCGCCGTGCCGCCCGCGCCCTGACCGAGGCCTTCGTGCGCCAGGTCGATGGCCGCCCCATCCTGCTGCCGCGCATCGCCCCCATTGCCGGGCTTGATGAGGCGGCCCTTGCGCTGTCGGGCCGCAACGCGCTCGACCTGCCACCGGCGGTCGATCCCGTGCGCCGCCTTGCCACGCTTACGCTGCTGGTCATGCAGGCGGGCCGCGCCTTTGGCGATGTGCAGGGTGTGGACCAGGCCTGGCCGCTCGCCCGCGCGCTGGCCGACCTGATGGATGAGGCGGAATGGGCCGAATGCGACCTGCATGAACGCCTGCCCCATGCCGCCGAAGGCGATTTTGCCCAGCACTGGCACCTGACCGTGCAGTTCCTGTCCATCATCACCCAGGTCTGGCCCGCATGGCTGGCCGAGCAGGGGGTGATGAACCCAGTCGCTCGCCAGACCGCCCTGCTGCACGCGCAGGCGCAGCACTGGCTTGAGGCGCCGCCCCCTGCGGGCTACCCCATCTGGGCGGCGGGTTTTTCCGATGCGGTGCCATCCACCATCGCCATGCTGCGTGCCGTGCTTTCGCTGCCCGATGGGCTGCTGGTGCTGCCGGGCGTGGACATGGACTGCGCAGATACCGTCTGGTGCAACCTGCCACCAGACCACCCGCAGGCGGGCACTGCGCACATGCTGGCCGAACTCGGCCTTGAGCGGGGCTGCATGGAACAGTGGGGCGACCTGCCCCGCGGCTGCGTTGCCAGCAGCCCCGTTGCGCGCGCCAGCCTGCTGGCCCGCGCCCTGCTGCCCGCCCATGCGCTGGCCGGCTGGCGCGAACCCGGGGCCCCGGTCATGGCCGATGGCCTGTCAGTGCTGCGCAGCACCGACCAGCAGGAGGAAGCCGCCGCCATTGCGATGGTGCTGCGCCAGGTGCTCGAGCAGCCCGGCAGGCGGGCCGCCCTCGTCACCCCCGACCGCGCGCTGGCCGGGCGGGTCGCGACCGAACTGGTGCGCTGGGGCGTCATTGCCGATGACAGCGCGGGCGAAAGCCTGCTCACCATACCGCAGACCGCTTTCCTGCGGCTGATCATACAGGCGGTGGATGGCGGGCTTTCGCCCGTGGCGCTGCTTTCGGTCATCAAGCATCCGCTCGCGGCATGTGGTCTTGCGCCGGGCAACTGCCGCGCCAGCGCCCGCCAGCTCGAGCGGCTGGTGCTGCGCGGACCCGCCCCGCCACCGGGCATTGCCGGGCTGCGCGGCGCGCTGGCCCGCGCTGCGGAGGATCCGCACGGCGCACTGGCCGATGCGCCCGACGCGCCGGAGGAAATCACCGCCTTCATCAACCGGATCGAAACGGCCCTTGGCCCGCTGCTCGCCCTGCCACGCGCGGGCCTTGTGCCGGTCTCCACCCTGCTTGCCGCCCTGATCGAGACCGCGCAGGCCCTTGCCGCGACCGATACCACCGATGGGGCCGAGCGCCTGTGGGCGGGCGAGGAAGGCAACGCGCTGGGCCAGCACATGAGTGCCATGCTGGCATGGTGCGACGTGCTGCCCGAGGCCCGGCTGGGCGCGCTTGACGGGCTGCTGGCCTCCTCGCTTGCGGGCATGACGGTGCAGGGGCGGCGTGCGGTGCGCGGGCGCGAGGGCACGGCGGTGCATCCGCGCGTGTTCATCTGGGGCCTGCTCGAGGCGCGATTGCAGACTGCCGATACCATCGTGCTCGGCGGCCTTGTGGAAACCGTCTGGCCCCCCGCCACCGATCCGGGGCCGTGGATGAGCCGCCCCATGCGCACCCGCGTGGGCCTGCCCTCGCCCGAATGGGCCATAGGCCAGGCCGCGCATGACTTTGTTGCGTGCGCCTGCGCCGCGCCAAGGGTGGTGCTGTCCATGGCGGCACGGCGGCAGGGTGCCCCCACCGTGCCCGCGCGGTGGCTGGTCAGGCTCAATGCCTATCTGGCCGGGCACGGCCACGTCCTGCCGCAGCACCCCGCCCTGCGCTGGCTTGACAGCCTCGACCGGCCGCCCGGCGGGCTGGTACAGCCCGCAAGCCCGCCGCGCCCCCGGCCGCCTGTGGCCCTGCGCCCGCGCAGCATGTCGGTGACCGAGATCGAGACATGGATGCGCGACCCCTACGCCATCTATGCCCGCCGCATCCTGCGCCTCAACCGCCTGCCCGACCTTGAGGAGCTGGCCGATGCGGCGGATTACGGCCAGATCGTGCATGCGGCCCTTGACCGCTGGTTCCGCGCCCACCCCACCGGCTGGCCTGCTGATGGCGAAGCACAGATGCAGGCCGTCTTTGCCGATGTGCTGCGCGAGGCCGAACTGCGCCCCGCCCTTGCCGCCTGGTGGGCGCCAAGGCTGGAGCGCATCGCCACCTGGTGCGCTGCGACCGAACAGGCGCGCTGCACGACGGGCGGCCCGCGCACGGTGCTGACCGAGCTGGGCGGGCGGATGCAGCTTGAAGACCTGCCCGGCGGCCCCTTCACCCTGCGCGGCCGGGCCGACCGGATCGACCGCCACGATGATGGCACGCTGAGCCTGTTCGATTACAAGACCGGCACCCTGCCCACGCGCCGCAGCGTGCTGGAGGGCTGGCAGTCGCAACTGGTGCTTGAGGCCGCGATGATTGAAAGCGGCGGCTTTCCGCCCCCCGTGGCGGGCACGGTGGCCGAACTGGTGTACTGGCGGCTGACCGGCGGCCATGTGCCCGCCCTGGTGCTCGACGTGGCGCGCGGGGCGGAACTGACCGAATTGATCGCCTCGTGCCGCGCAGGGCTGCGCGATCTGGTGGCCGGGTATGACAATCCCGACCAGCCCTACCTGTCGCACCCCTATCCCGGCGAGGAACCCCGCTTTGCCGATTACGCCCATCTGGCCCGCGTTGCCGAATGGAGTGCTGCGCGTGAGGAGAATGGCGGATGAACGTCGCCCCCCCCAAGGCTGGCACCACGATGGACGCCATCGGCCTTGCCAATAAAAGCCAGGCCCAGGCGTCCGACCCGCAGGCCTCGGTGTTTGTCTCGGCCTCGGCGGGCAGTGGCAAGACCAAGCTGCTGATCGACCGGCTGCTGCGCCTCATGCTGCCGCGCGATGTGCCTGACCGTGATGGCGTGCCCACCCGGGTTGCGGGCAGCGACCCCGGCCGCATCCTGTGCCTGACCTTCACAAAGGCGGCGGCGGCGGAAATGTCGATCCGCCTGCAGGACCGGCTGGGCCGGTGGGTCATGCTGCCCGATGATGCGCTTGATGGCGAACTTGCCCGCCTGTCCGTGCCGGTGGATGAGCGCACGCGGCAGGTGGCGCGTGAACTCTTTGCCCGCGTGCTCGACCTGCCCGGTGGCATGCGCATCGGCACCATCCACGCCTTCTGCCAGTCGCTGCTGCGCCGCTTCCCCATCGAGGCCGCGATCAGCCCGCATTTCACCCTGATCGAGGAGACCGATGCCCGCCTGGCCCAGCGTGCCGCAGTTGAGGATGTGGTGGGCGCGGGTGGCCCCGCCGTGGGGCTGCTGGCGGGCCAGATCGGCGTGGGTGACTTTACATCCCTGATCGCCCGCCTGCAGGCGGATGCCCGCCGCCTGCTGCCGGTGGCGCGGCAGTGGGTGCGCGACCGGGCCAGTGTCGAGGCCGCGCTGATGCGCCTGCTGGGCATAAGCGGGCGCAGCGTGGATGAGGTGCTGCGCCAGGCCTGCGCCACCATCCCCGATGAGGACGCCCTGCGCGATGGCCTGCGTTTTGCAGCGCAGGAAGGGTCGCCCACGGTCAGGACGCAGGCCGCCATCATGCTGGACTGGCTGGGGCAGGATGCGGCCACCCGTGCTGCAACATGGCCCGTATGGCGCAAGGCGCTGCTTACAAACGAGGGGGCCCCCCGCCAGCGTGGCGGGCTGAACGCCAAGCTTGCCACCCTGTGCCCGATTCTGGTCGAGCAGTTGCTGGCGGAGGCTGCGCGCATCATCGCCACCGAGCAGCAGATGCGCGCGATCACGGTTTTTGAACTCACCTGCGCGCTGCTCTCGGTAGCCCAGCCGGTGCTGGAGCGTTACGCCACGCGCAAGAGCGCGCAGGGCATGGTTGATTATGACGACCTGATCGACCGCACGCTCGAACTGCTGCGCGACCCCGGTGCGGCATGGGTGCTGTACAAGCTTGATGGCGGCATCGACCACCTGCTGCTTGATGAAGTGCAGGATACATCATTCGACCAGTGGGCCATTGCCGGTGGCCTGACGGCGGAGTTCTTCGCGGGCGAGGGCACGCATGATGACGAGGGCACGCCGCGCACCATCTTCGCGGTGGGGGACTACAAGCAGTCGATCTATTCGTTCCAGGGGGCCGACCCCGAGGCCTTCCGCGCATGGCGGCAGCGCTTTCGCCAGAATGCCGCGGCAGCCGAGGCCCTGTGGCGCGAACCGGCCCTGACCGTCTCCTTCCGCTCCACCGCCCCGGTGCTCAAACTGGTGGACAGCGTATTCGCCAACCCCGCCGCCGCCCGTGGCGTGGCCGAGCCCGATGGCACCATCCCCCCCCATGTCACGGCCCGCCCCGGCCAGGGCGGCCGCGTCGAGATCTGGCCCCCCGTGCCGGTGGAAGAGGATGGCGAGGCGGTCAGCCCCTGGCAGGCCCCTACCCGCAATGCGGGCCAGTCCACCGCCCAGCAACGCCTGGCCGATACGCTGGCCGCCTGGATTGCAGCCGAGCTGCGCAGGCCGCCCTCAGCGGGCGAGGCGCCTCTTGCGCCGGGGGATGTGCTGATTCTCGTGCCGCGCCGCTCGGCCTTTGCCCGCGCCCTGATCCGCGCGCTGAAAACCAACGACGTGCCGGTGGCCACCCTCGTGCGCACCGTGCTGACCGACCAGCTTGCCGTGCAGGACCTCATGGCGCTGTGCGCGTGCCTGCTGCTGCCGCAGGATGACCTGACGCTGGCCTGCGTGCTGACTTCCCCCATTGGCGGGCTGGATGATGAATCGCTCATGCATCTGGCAACGGGGCGTGATGGCAAGCCGCTGTGGGCCGTGCTGCGCGCCCGCCATGCCGAGCGGCCGGACTGGGCGGCGGCGTGGCATATCTTCAACACGCTGTTCCGGCAGGTGGATTACGCAACGCCCTACCAGCTTCTAGCCGAGGCCCTTGGCCCGCTGGGCGGGCGCACGCGGCTGCTGGCCCGCCTTGGCCCCGAGGCGGTGGAACCGGTGGATGAACTGCTCTCCGCGGCGCTGCGCTTTGAGGAGGCGCATGCCATCTCGCTGCAGGGTTTCCTGCACTGGCTCAATGCCTCGGACGAGACCGTGCGCCACGAGCCCGATGCCTCGGCCAACATGGTGCGTGTCATGACCGCGCATGGGGCCAAGGGGTTGCAGGCGCGGCTGGTGGTGCTGCCCGACACCATCGCCAGCCCCCGCTCTGACACCAACATCCTGTGGAAAAAAGACATGCGGACCGACCTCGATATCCCCATCTGGGTGCCCCGCCGCGAACTGGCCACAGACCTGACCGTGGCGTTGCAGGAAAAGATCAGGCAGGAGGCGGCAGAGGAATATAACCGCCTGCTCTACGTGGCGCTGACCCGTGCGAGCGACCGGCTGGTGGTATGCGGCTGGAAGCCGAGCCGGGGCGTGCCCGATGGCTGCTGGTACGATTTGTGCCACCGTGGCTTCGAGCAGGCGGGCGCCGAGGCCCGCCCCTTCGATCTGGGCTGGGAGGGCGAAAGCCTTGTGCTGGAGGAACAGCGCAGCGTGCCCGCCCCCATGCCCAGGGCGCAGGCCCCGGCACTGGATGCACAGCCGGTTGCCCTGCCGGACTGGATGGGCCACGCGCCGCTGTGGCGGCCCGTGCTGCCCGTGGCGGAGGGCCCGCTGGCCCGCCCGCTCGCACCCAGCCGGCCCGATGACGTGGCCCTTGGCCCGCAGCCTGCCGTGCGCTCGCCGCTGGTTGCGGCCAGCACGGTGCGTGACCGCGCCGATGCCACGGCCCGGCGCGCCCGCGCCCTGCAGCGCGGGCAACTGGTGCATGCCCTGTTGCAGTACCTGCCTGACTGCGCGCCCGATGCGCGGGCGGAACTGGCCCATGTCTGGCTGTCGCGCCCGGCGGCGGGGCTTGCGGCGGACCTGCGTGATGAACTGGTGGCGGAGGTGCTCGCGGTCATGGCGCAGCCAGCACTCGCGGCGCTGTTTGCCCCCGGCAGCCGCGTGGAGCAGCCGCTGGCCGGGATTGTGGGCGAGCAGGTGATCGTGGGGCAGGTGGACCGCATGGCGGTCAATGCCGATACGGTCACGGTGTGCGACTTCAAGACCAACCGCCACCCGCCCGCCGATATTGACCAGACCCCCGTGCTCTATCTGCGCCAGATGGCGGCCTACCGCGCCCTGCTGCGCGGGGTCTATCCCGGCAGGCAGGTCGTGTGCGTGCTGGTCTGGACCGAAGGCGTGCGCGTTGACATCCTGCCAGCAGCGCTGCTCGACCATTATGCACCGGACAGGGTTGCCTTAAAGGGATCAGTACGGGCTTGACCGCGTGCCGGGCGATTGCCATGTCAGCAGGACGCAAGGACACAGGCAGCCGTGGCTGCCGTAAATGGAGCATTGAGTGATGGGTGAAAACACGATTGCGGTCAGCGACGACCAGTTCAAGACCCTGGTTCTCGACTCGAAGGAGCCGGTTCTGGTTGATTTCTGGGCCGAATGGTGCGGCCCGTGCAAGATGATTGCGCCAGCACTCGAAGAACTCGGCGGTGAGTTCAAGGGCCGCATGACGGTGGCCAAGGTCGATATCGACAACAATCTCCGCACCCCCAATGAATATGGCGTGCGCAGCATCCCCACCCTGGTCCTGTTCAAGGACGGCAAGCCTGTAGCCCAGCAGACCGGCGCCATGCCCAAGAGCCAGCTCAAGGCATGGGTTGAATCCAAGCTGGGCTGAGTATCGGTCAGGACGTTTATGGGTGCCGCCTTTTTTCAAAAAGGCGGCATTTTTTTCTCTTAACGCCCGCAGGCCACATCGGTCCATGTGGTGGGTGTGGCCCCCGAATGGGCCAGCCCCGAGCGAAAGCCCGGCGCGCAGAGCGTGCGGAACTCGGCTTCATGCTCATAAGTCGGCATGAGGCGCTGCAACAGTTTGTTCTTGGCCGTGGCCGGGTGGAAATAGATTTCCGACAGGCCATCAGGCAGGTGGGCCGCCAGCGCCGAGACGCGCTCGGTGGTCATGTGGCCGCTCCAGGCCAGGCCAAAGCACCAGTCATTCGTCACCATCCCGGCCTTGTGCGCCTGATGGCGCAAAAGCCCGGTCCACCGCCGCAGGGCGGCATCGCCCAGCGTGTCGGCAAAGGTGCCGGCCGCACGCAGCGGCTCGGGCGGCTCAAGCGGCACGCGCACCGCGCGCAGGCCATGGCGCAGGCCACTTTCAATCAGGTAGCGCCCCACAGTGGGATGCAGGTGCATGTGCTTGTGCGCATTGGCGTGGTCCAGCGCCAGCCCCGTGTCGGCAAAGGCGCGGAACTGCGCCTCGATCTCGGCGGCCAGTTCACGGCGCACGGCAGGGCGGAAGAAATATTCCACCCCCAGCTTGAGCTGGTCGGAGGGGAACTGGCCATCCTGGGGCACAAGCAGCGGAATATCGGCAGGCGGCAGGGTGGCGGGGCCTTCAATGGCCACGAGATGCAGCCCCACGCGCAGGTCAGGCAGTTTCCTGGCGCGGCGCACGGCGTCGGCTGCGGCGGGGCCGGAGACCATCAGGCTCGCCGTTGACAGCAACCCATCCCGGTGGGCGATCTCAATGGCCTCGTTGACTTCTTCCGACAGGCCGAAATCATCGGCGGATATGATGACGCGCTTCATGCAGCAAAACCGGGTGGCTTGAAAAAAGAAATGCCGGAACCCGAAGGTTCCGGCATGGGCGTTGCGGGATCAGGCCGCGCGGCGTTCGCGCAGGAACTGGAAGAACTCCACCCCTTCGCGCAGGCGGCGCTTCATCATCTGCGGGCTGCGCACCATCTCGTTCAGGATCGAGGCGATCTTGGGCGCGCGGAAGTAGAACTTCCGGTAGAATTCTTCCACGCTCTGGAAGATTTCGGTGTGCGACAGGTGCGGGTAGTGCAGCGGCGCGATCTGCACGCCGTTATCATCGATCAGCTCGGCGTTCTTTTCATCCAGCCAGCCATTCTCGGTCGCCTGCTGGTGCAGGAACGTGCCGGGATAGGGCGCTGCCAGCGAGACCTGCAGCGTGTGCGGGTTGATCTCGGTTGCAAAGCGGATGGTTTCCTGAATGGTCTCCTTCGTCTCGCCCGGCAGGCCGAGGATGAAGGTGCCATGGATCTTGATGCCGAGTTCGTGGCAGTTCTTGGTGAACTCGCGGGCCGTCTCGACGCGCATGCCCTTTTTGATGTTGTGCAGGATCTGCTGGTTGCCGCTCTCGTAACCGACCAGCAGCAGGCGCAGGCCGTTGGCCTTGAGCACTTCCAGCGTCTTGCGGGGCACATTGGCCTTGGCGTTGCACGACCAGGTCACGCCCAGCTTGCCCAGTTCCTTGGCAATGGCTTCGGCGCGCGGCAGGTCATCGGTGAAGGTGTCGTCGTCGAAGAAGAATTCCTTCACCTGCGGGAAATACTGCTTCGCCAGGCGGATCTCGGCGGCCACGTGCTCGGGGCTGCGGGTGCGGTAGTGATGGCCACCCACGGTCTGCGGCCACAGGCAGAAGGTGCAGCGCGACTTGCAGCCACGGCCGGTATAGATCGAGATGTAGGGGTGCATCAGGTAACCGATGAAGTAATCTTCAATCTTCAGGTCACGCTTGTACACCTCGGTCACGAACGGCAGGCTGTCCATGTCCTCGATCATGGCGCGGTCACGGTTGTGCACGATCTTGCCATCGGCGTCGCGCCAGGAGATGCCATCGACATCCTTCCACTCGCGGCCTTCCGCCATTTCCTTGATGGTGAAGTCAAACTCGTTGCGGGCCACGAAGTCCACCGGCGGGGCGTTGAGCAGGCTCTCTTCAGGCTGCACCGCCACCTTGGCGCCAACCATGCCGATCTTGACCTTGGGGTTGGCATCCTTGAGCATCTGGGCCACGCGCACGTCCGATGCGAAGGAAGGCGTGGAAGTGTGCATGATGACGAGGTCGCGGTTGCGCACGTCTTCGAGGATCGGCTCCATGCCCATGCGGGCAGGCGGCGCATCGATCAGGCGGCTGCCCTCGACCATGGCGGCGGGCTGGGCCAGCCAGGTCGGGTACCAGAACGACTTGATTTCCCGCTTGGCCTGATAGCGGGAACCGGCCCCACCGTCGAATCCGTCAAACGAAGGCGGCTGGAGAAACAGGGTTTTCATCATGCTACGCGTATCCTCGGGTTCTGGCGGGGAACGGGGTTCCCTTAATACCCGTTCTTATTGACTACAGGGTGGGTTTTTTCAAACGGTCCGGCGGGCTGGGGGGTCAGTCACCGGGGGAGGCGGGTTGCGATCGTGGTGTCATGACCGAATGGGGCGTGACATGCATCGTCTGCCCGCGCCAGGCAACCCTTGTGCCCGTAACGCTGCCCACCATGATCGCGGCTGAGATCCAGTCGCGCAGGGGGAGCAGCAGTAACGGCAGCAGGCTGCGCTGCGCCAGTGTCCGGTCAAGGATGAAGGAACATACGCCCCGCCATCCCCACGCACCAAGAAAGAAAAGCCATGTCCATGCCGCGTGCGGTGCCAGCAGCACCGCAACAGTGGCCCAGAACAGGGGCAGCTGGATGGCCGAGGCCGCATAGCCCGCCGGTTCCAGGGTCTTGACGGTGCGGCCCCAGCGCAGTTCATGCGCCAGTACCTCACGCATCGAGGTTTCGCCCACGGTGGTCCATGTCATGCATGCGGCAATGGCGATGTCCTTGCCGTGCTCGCGCACGTAACGGCCAAGGATCGCATCATCGGCCACATGGGGCACAAGGGCTTCGAGCCCGCCAATGGCATCGAGCATGGAGCGCCGCAGCGCCATGGTGGCGCCGAGGCAGTCCTGCCGCCCGAGGTAGCGCGACAGCATGACGCCGGGCAGGAAATTGTGGTTGATCTGGCAGGCGGCCAGCAGGCGCGGCACGGTGTTCGAGGCGGGCAGCCCCGCATAGAGCGTGGTCACGAGCCCCACATTGTCGGGCACCATGGCGCCCACCACATGGCGCAGGTAGTCGGGTGCGACATGAATGTCCGAATCGGAAATGACCAGCACATCATGCTTCACGCGCGTCATGATGTTGATCAGGTTGCCGATCTTGCGGTTCACGCCATGGAAGGTGGGGTCGATCACCAACTCCATCGGCACATCCGGATGGCGTTCCATCAGGCGGCGCACGATGGGTATGGCGGCATCATCATCGGCCTGTACGCCAAAGACGATCTGCATATGCGGATAGTCCTGCGTGCAGAAGCTCTCGAGGGCTTCCTCAAGCAGGGGTTCATCGCCATGCAGCGGCTTGAGCACGGAGACCGGGGGCAGGGGCACTGCCCGGTCAACGCGTTTTTCCTGCCAGCGGAAACGCGAGACCAGAAAAGTGCCTACCGCTGCCTGCATGCACCCGGCGGCCGCGACAGTCGCGGCCAGTCCGGCGGGTGAAACAAGAGCGTTGAAAACAGACATTATTTTTCCGGCAAGGTCCCGCGCGTGAAACAAAATGAAAAAGACGTCAGGGAAGGGTCAGATTATTCTTCCGAGAAGGTCTTGATTTTCTTCTGTAACAGATTTGTCAGTTTTTGCACATTCCCGCCAGACAGGGCGGAGCTGAAATCCGCACGCTGTGCCGCCACCTGGCTGATATGGGCATTGAGCAGTACGTCAACGATCTGCCAGCCCTTTGCATCCGAGCGCATCACGTAATTGATTTCGGTCCCGCTCGGGTCATCGGACGAGCCGATATGCGTTATAACAATACGGTCGTTCCCCACCGGGGAGGGCGTGACGGCAGGAGCAATGGTGAAGCGCGCATCGCTGCCCGGCTTGAAGCTCGAGACATAGCGGGCAATGGTGAACTGGCGGAATGTGGTCAGGAGCTGCTGCTTCTGGTCATCGGGCAGGGTGGCGTAGCGCGGGCCGATGGAGGAGGCGAGCACGGCCTCCATGTCATAGGCGCGGTCGATTGCCGGTGCGAGCATCTGCGAGCGCTGCTCGAATGTGCCGCTGCCTTTGGCCTGCACGCGGTCGAGGGCGGCATACAGGGCCTTGATCGGCTCCTGCACCTGCGCGTCGGATGCGGCGGCCGCATGGGCTGCATTGATGGGGAAGACGGCAGGGACGACCGGTGCCGCCATCAGGCCGGCGCATAGCGCCAGCGCGGTGGTTTTCAGGGCATGTTTCATAATGTTCATGATTTCGGTCCGTTTGCCGTCTTTAGCAAGGGCTGCGTCATGCTGATTCCGACACCCAGCGCATCAAGGGCGGTATTGGTAATGGCCACCGCATCCAGCCCGGCCTCATGGTACTGGGCCTCCTGGCTGTTATGGTCGATGAAGCGGTCGGGCAGGGTCATGGGGCGGAAGCGCACGCGGTCGAGCAGGCCGGTCTTGGCCAGGTGCGTCATGACA
>NZ_JAPIVJ010000011.1:0-104259 GCF_054182245.1 Komagataeibacter sp. NFXK3 | reverse complement strand
ACAACAAGCATCCCAAACCGGGCCTCCATTCAGCATGAAGGCCATCGTGAACCCGTTTCTCAGAAAGGGGTCGTTTTTGGCTGCCTGTCCCCCTTCCGAAGGGGTCACTTTTCCATGCCGCTTAACAGCGCCGTTTGGCACGCTGCTGGCCGGGGCGGAAAACGATATCGGCACCCTGCGCCAGTTCCGCGCGCACCTTGCCCGCCGCACCAGCTTCGAGGTGGATGTACAGGCCCGTGGCCCGCAGGGCGTGGCGCTGTGGCTGCGCTGCGCGGTCACGCCGCATTACGCGGATGACGGCACGCTGGACGATCTCATCATCATCATCCACGACATCACGCACGACCGGCAGCTGCGCAACCTGCAGCGAGACGTGGTCGAGGCCCTGACGGACCAGTTCTCGCTGCGCGAGATGCTCGATTTCATGTGCCGCCGCATCGAACTGATCGCGCCGGACTGCCTGGCCGTGGTCATGCTCAGCACCGGCGGCGTGCTGCATGCCGGTGGCCACGGCGCCATGCCCCTGCCCGTGCTGCAGGCGTTCGAGGGGCTGGAGGCCAGCACCGCAGGCGGCGCGTGCGGCACGGCCATCGCCACGGCAAAGGAAGTGGAGGTGCCCGACCTTGCGGCGGAAGACCGCTGGCCCGCCCTGCGCACGGTCGTGGCCGAGCACGCGCTGGCAGCGGAGTGGGCGGTGCCCATCATCCTGCGCAATGGGGATGTGGCGGGCAGCTTCTCGCTCTATTTCCGCACGCCCGGCCAGCCGGGGGCGTGGCACCGGCGCATTGTCAATGCCTGCGTGCACCTGGCCATGCTCGCCATCGAGCAGCAGCGCAGCCGTGAATCCATCATCCGCCTGTCCTATACCGACCGGCTGACCGGCCTGCCCAACCGCCTGTGGCTCAACCGCCGCCTCAACGAACTCGTGGCCCGGCCGCCTGCAACGGTGCTGAGCATCATGGTCATCGACCTCGACCGTTTCCGCAAGATCGTGCAGGCGCTTGGCCAGGGCCGGGCCGACCAGATGCTGCTTGAACTCGCGGGCCGCCTGCGCCACGGCATTGTGGGGCGCGACGTGCTGGTGCGCACCGAGGGCGATGAATTCGTGGTGCTGACCACGCAGGACGCCACCAACATCACGCATCTGGCCGAGCGCATCATCCACACGCTTGAAGAGCCGGTTACGATCGATGGCATTCCCATCAACATTTCGGGCAGCATCGGCATCAGCACCCATCAGGACGGGCAGGCGGTGGAAGAAACCCTGCGCCAGGCCTATACCGCACTCGCACAGGCCAAGAAGGCGGGGCGGTGCTGCTACCGCTTCTTCCACCCCTCCATGAACCGGCAGGCGGAAGATCACATCATCCTCGCCTCCGCCCTGCGCGAGGCCATTGCCGATAACAGGCTGACCCTTGTCTACCAGCCCCAGGTTGACCTCAGCACGGGGGAGCTGCATGGCGTGGAGGCGCTCTCACGCTGGAATGATGCGGTGCTGGGCATGGTCTCGCCGGGGCGGTTCATTCCCGTGGCGGAGGAAACCGGGCAGATCCGCGCCATTGGCGTGTGGTCGCTGCGCGCGGCGTGCGCGCAGATGGCGCAATGGATCGCCCGCGGCATTCCCGTGCCCACCGTATCGGTCAATGTATCGGCCATCCAGTTCCAGGACCCTGAACTCGTGCCGCAGCTTGCCAGTATTCTGCACGAGACCAGCGTGCCGCCCGAGCGCCTGATCGTGGAACTGACCGAGACCGCCATGATCGAGAATTTCGAGCAGACGGTCGCCACCGCCAGGGCCATCCGCGAACTGGGCATCGGGCTGTCGATGGATGATTTCGGCACCGGGTATTCCAGCCTGTCCAACCTTGCCAGCCTGCCCATAAGCGAGGTCAAGATCGACCGCAGCTTCATGAACGGCTTTGGCAGCACCGGCAACGTGCGCCAGGTGGTGACCGCCATCATCCGCATCGGCCACACGCTGGGCATGACCGTGGTGGCCGAGGGGGTGGAGGACGCCGCCCAGTGCGCCCAGCTGCGCAACATCGACTGCGACGTGATACAGGGCTATTACTTTGGCCGCCCGATGGATACCGCAGCCCTTGATACATGGATCAGGGAACGCCGGGCCGAGCCTGTGCCGGCGGCCTGAAACCGGCCTGCAGGCCATGAGAGTGTTTCTGGTGAAGCTTTTTTTCCAAAAAGCTTCATAAATGGCTGTCTTTTTTAATAAAACCTTTTCTTATCAACATATTAAATCCATCTCCTTCCTGCGGGGCACAAAAAGCCCAGCCGCCGCACGAAACCCCGGCCACGCGCCCATAACCACCCACGCAGCACCGCCCGGCGCTGCGTGCGCGTGCCCCATGGCTGCGCCTGCCATGGCGAAATGGCGATAATGCGCTGATCTTGCGCATTGATCCGCGCGCGGTATAGTCCTGCCCGACAAGTCAATGGTCCCGTGCAAACGGGTGAAAAAGGGAATGCCGTAAGTCCCGGCAGGGTATTCAGGCCCGGGGGCGCAGTCGGCAGCTGTACCCGCAACTGTAGGCGGAGAGTGCTTCATCTGGTGCCATGCCAACGGCGACCACTGGTTCCGGCCGGGAAGGGAGATGATGTGCAATGACCCGCAAGTCAGGAGACCTGCCATTGTCCTTTAACGATATCGCCGGGCGGGCATGACCGGAGATGGATATGAGACCATGCGCCCTCCGAGCTGACATCCCGTATGCCGTAGCAGCGACGGGCCTTTTCATTGGTCCGTCATCTTCTGGCCCTTTGGCGCCAGACCCATCCTGACGGGATGTTTCCACCATGAAACTGCATATTCTCCCCGCACGCCGGCAGCCCCTGTCGCGCCTGCTGCTGCTGTCGGGCGCCCTGGGCGGCGCATATTGCACCGCAGCCCATGCCCAGACCCAGATCGCGCTGGACCGCGCCCGCCTGGGCAACTCCACGCCACTGATCGTGCAGATCGACCCCGCCACGGTGCGCGATTCAGAACGCGCCACCGCTGAAGCGGAGGAAAAAGCCGCAGGTGACGGTGACAGGCTCGACACCAGCGGCAACCTGCTGGGCAATATGTGGGGTGCACGGCCATGGCTGTACAAGCACGGCATCAGCTTCGACATTCAGGAAGTCGATGAAGTATGGGGCAACGGCACCGGCGGCACACCATCAGGCAATGATGGCGCCAGTGGCTCGGGCACCGGGCCTGCCTATGATGGCGTGACCATGCCCACGCTCACCGTCGATACCGAGAAGCTGTTTGGGCTCAAGGGCGGCCTGTTCAATGTCAGCGCATTACAGACGCGCGGGCGCTCGATCTCGCAGGATCACCTGGCCAATTTCAACCCCGTCAGCGGGTTCGAGGCCGACCGCTCCACCCGCCTGTTCGAACTGTGGTACCAGCAGTCCTTCCTCAAAGGCAAGCTCGACGTCAAGATCGGCCAGCAGGATCTCGATACCGAATTCCTGATCAGCGATTACGCCTCGCTTTACCTCAACGCCAATTTCGGCTGGCCCATGGCACCCTCGGTCAACCTATATGGCGGCGGGCCATCGTGGCCGCTGTCGTCTCCCGCCATCCGCATCCGCTACCGGCCCAGCGAGACGTTCACCTTCATGTTTGCCGCGGCCGACGACAACCCGCCGGGCAACCGCTACAACTCCCTGCCCATCCAGCAGGCCACCGGCTCGGCGCCTGGCTACAACTCCGACCCCACCAGCCAGACCTATAACGGCGCCAACGGCACGAACTTCAACATGGGCACCGGCGCGCTGCTCATCACCGAGCTGCAATACGCGCTCAACCCCCAGCCCGCCGACATGGCGCACGCGGCCAAGAACCCCGGCCTGCCGGGCGTGTACAAGCTGGGCGGCTATTACGATACCGCGAAGTTTGCCGACTACCGCTACAACAATCTGGGCCAGGCGCTCGGCAGCCCGAATGACACCACCGGCATCCCGCGCTGGGACCGGGGCAACTGGATGGTATATGGCATCATTGACCAGATGCTCTGGCGGCCTTCCATCACATCGGCCCGGTCGGTGGGCCTGTTCGTGCGCGCCACCGGCAATAGCGGCGACCGCAACCTGATCAGCTTCGCCATTGATGCGGGGCTGAACCTCAAGGCCCCATTCAAGGGCCGCGACAATGACACGATCGGGCTGGGCTGGGGCATTGGGCGCGCCAGCTCGGGCGAGCGGCAGTTCGACCGCAACACGGCCCTGAGCGCCTATACCCCCGTGCAGGGCAATGAAAACCACCTTGAACTGACCTATCAGGCGCAGGTCACGCCGTGGATGGTGATGCAGCCTGACTTCCAGTACGTGTGGAACCCCTCGGGCGGCGTGCCTGATTATGGCGTGAGCTATAATCGCCGCGTGGGCAACGAGGCCATTTTTGGCCTGCACAGCAGCATTACGTTCTGATGGGCGACCCCGCCACCCCGCGCACGCGGGGCTGGTCGGGCGCGATCGTGCTACTGCTTATGGTGCTGCTTTTCGCGCCCGGACGGGCCAATGCCCCCAATCCCCGCAACGATACATCCCGGTAAAGGCAAAAGCACAGGGCTACATTGAAAAATTTGTATTCTTGTTACGTCTTCCCCCCGCCCTATAAACAAAAGGGGAGGAATCCATGTCCTACTACGACAGGTTTGATGATGTCCGCACCATCATGCGCACGGTGGCAAACAACCGATGGCTGGAATGTTCCCCCCGCGCCCCCCAGGGCAGGACCACCTTCATCCTGCTCGACATCTGCAACATCATCCAGCTGAAGCTGGAATATGATGGCACGACCCTGTACCAGAACATCGGCGGTGCAGAACGCTATCCGCTCCATGCTTTTGATGATCCCATCCATGAACTGGCGGGCAGGCTTGGCGTAAAGGCCATCACGCATATCATGCAGCCGGACTACATCGTGCTGCATGAGCTTGAGGATTATGAGGTTCTGGGCGCGGGCACGCCTGCACGCGCCCAGCCGGCCCGGGCCTATAACGTGTGCAGCATGATCCATTGCGCGACATACGACCTGTATGCCCGCCCGCCCACGCCGGTGTGCATCGTCTATGACTATGCCAGCATTACCCTGCACTATAACCCGACCCTTGCACGCAGCAGGCCCCAACGGCGCAGGCGCCGTGGCTTACTCGGGCTGGTGAAATGGTTCTTCACACCGCCCAGGAAATACGCAACGTGATGCGCCGCCTGCCGCGCGGGATGCAGCTGCCTTAAAAAAACATCGCAGCCATCAGGCAAAAACAGTTTCATGCCTTCTTTTTGCATTATATGGAGCCTTGATGATCAGGCCCGAACAACCCGCCGCATGACGGGTTTGCGCGCCCCGCCAAAAAGGAAAAAACCGTTGCGCCGTCTTGTTGCTTTATGTCTTCCGCTCGCCATGGCCGCCTGCGCGCAGCATGCACCCCGCCCCATGGTCAATTACTGCAGCCAGCCTGCCATTGGCGCGGCCATCGTGCGCACGGCAAACCAGGGCGCGCCCAAAGCCTCGCCCGCCATCCGTTTCGAAGGGGGCACGGTCAAGAGTTCGGTCTATAACGACCATGTTCAGGTGCTCGCCTGCCATGGCAGCCTCGTGCGGGGCGATGGCACGCGCGAGGATGGCGTGGCGATTGCCCGCCTGTCGCACATGCATACGGACTGGAAAGCCCTGTGGAGCACAACGGCTGCAACCCACCAGTGGATGTCGGATGCCGATATCGCGCGCAACCAGCAGGACCGTTACGCCAATTATTACGAACACACGCCGCAGGCCTGCAAGCCCTACGCGCATGACCTGTTCTATGGCGCCCCGAAATCGGACAAGGAAACCGACCACCTGCGCGAGACGCTGTATGACTGCCTTGCCGCGCATGACGTCAAGCCGCTGCGCCCCGTCTCGGGCGTGGAGCATACCTACAGCCCGTTTGGCCTGAATTTCTACATTCCCTACTACACCAACCTCAACGCGGATGATAACGGTCCCTTCCTGTACTGAAGCCTGGGAACACCCGCCATGGCCATCGTGCCGATCATCCGCTACCCGCATGCCTGCCTCGAACAGGTTGCCCGCCCCGTTGACGCCACCAGCGCCGAAACGGCCCTTTTGGCCCACGACCTGCTCGATACCCTGCGCGCGGCACCGGGCCTGGGGATTACCGCCAGCCACGTGGGCCAGCCCCTGCGGCTGGTGGTGATCGACCTGCATGATGGCGCGGGCGCGCATGTCTATGCCAACCCCGAGATCATCTGGCGCTCGGATGACACCGCCACGATGGAGGAAGGCAGCCTGTCCATGCCGGGCATCCACGCGCCCGTCAGCCGGCCTGCCCGCGTGCGGGTACGCTACGACCGCCCCGATGGCACGGTGGCGCAAGACGAGGCCTGCGGCCTGCTGGGTGCGTGCCTGCAGCACGAGATCGACCAGACCAATGGCCTGTTCTGGACCCGGCGCCTGTCACGCCTGCGGCGCGAGCGCGCGCTCAGGCGGTATGCCAAGCTGGAGCGGAGATAAGCGTTTCTACGTGGCGTCTTTACGAAGCTTTTTGAAAAAAGCTTCACCAAAAACCTTTATCCGTTTTCTTCAGTCTGCCTGGCCGTCATCGAGCATGTAGCCGCTTGAGCGCACGGTGCGGATCAGGTCCGCCCCGCCCGTGGCGTTGAGTGCGAGGCGCAGGCGGCGGATATGCACATCCACCGTGCGTTCCTCCACATGGATGCGGTCATCCCACGCGGCCGCTAGAATTTCAGCGCGCGAAAACACCCGGCGCGGATGGCGCATGAGATGCAGCAGGATGCGGTATTCGGTCGGCCCCAGCGCAATGGTGCTGCCCGCGCGCGACACGCGGCGGCCGCCATGGTCGATCGTGACATCGGCAAAGGTCAGGACATCCCCCTCCGCCACTGCGGCAGATGTCGCCCCCCGCCCGGCACTACGCCGCATCACCGCGCGCACGCGCGCATGCAGCACGTCCATGCCGCAGGGCTTGACGAGGTAGTCATCCGCCCCGGTATCGAGCGCATGAATGGAATCCTGCTCCTCGCCGCGCGCGGTGAGCATGATGATGGGCAGGTAGCGCGTGGCCGCCGCCATGCGCAGCCTGCGGCACAGATCGACCCCGGACAGGCCGGGCATCATCCAGTCCAGCAGCACGAGGTCGGGTTTCCAGCTTGTCACCCCGGTCAGGGCATCAAGCCCGTTATCGACCGGCATGACCGTATGCCCCGCCGCCTCGAGGTTGTAGGTGAGCATGACGGACAGGGCGGCGTCGTCCTCCGCAACAAGGATGCGGAGCGGTTGATCAGCCTGCACGGGCCCTAGCTTCCCTGGCCCGAGAACCCGCCGCGTGGCCGCACCACGGGCAGGATCTCGCCGGTGGCGGTGTAGTACACGCGCTCGGCAATGTTGGTGGCATGGTCGCCGATGCGCTCAAGGTTCTTGGCAATGAACAAAAGGTGGGTGCACGGCCCGATATTGCGCGGGTCTTCCATCATGTAGGTCACGAGTTCGCGGAACATGGCGTTGTAGAGTTCATCCACCGCCGTGTCGGACTGCCACACCTCGCGCGCGAGGTCGGGGTTGCGCTGGCTCATGGCGTCAATGGCGCGGCGCAGGTTGTCCTGCACCAGGCGGCCCATGCTGCGCAGGCCGCTGAGCGAGATGCGCGAGGCCACCAGTTCGGCCCGCAGCGAACGCCGGGCGATGGAGGCGGCGCAATCGCCAATGCGTTCCATGTCGCCGGTAATCTTGAGTGCCGAGACCACCTCGCGCAGGTCACCCGCCACGGGCGAGCGCAGGGCGAGGATGCGGATCACCATCGCCTCCACATCACGCTCGAGCGCATCGACCTGCGGGTCGAGGTCGGCTGCGATGCCGGCGGCATTCTCGTCACGGTCGGCAATGGCGGCAACGGCCTGCGAGGTCTGGCGTTCCACCAATCCGCCCATGCGCGCCATCATGGAGCGCAACTGCTCGAGTTCCTGCTCGTAACTGCGTACGATATGTGCTGATTCCTGTCCCACCACCCGCAACCTTTTTGCCTGCCTGCCCGCGCCATTCCGCACGATAACGGGGCTTACGATGCCTTGCATGACTATACTATATCGGTCCCCGATTTGTTCAAGACGATGTCATATCCCACCCGGATGAGACAGAATAATGAAATAAAAAGATATTTTTCAGGAACGCCCCCATGCCGCGCCCGCCCTGCCGCCCCGTTGTGTTCCCCGCCGCCTCCGCTGGCCGCCTGAATGTGCTCACGGTCGCCCTCAGCACCCTGATTGGCCTCGGGCCGGGCATGGCGGCGGCTGATGATACCACCGCCACCACGCCTGCTGCTACAAAACCGCCCCGCCCCCCTGCCACGGGCAAGGTGGAGCGGCTGACCGTGACCAGCCAGCGCGTGGTGGGCACCGAGCCCGGTGGCGGGCTGATCCGGGTGGAGGATGCGGCGAAATCGGTCAGCACCATCGGCACGGATTTCATGCGCAAGCAGGCGCCGAGCGCCACGGCGTTCGACATGGTCAGCCTGCTGCCGGGCGCCAATGTCTCCTCCTCCGACCCGCTGGGCTTTTCACCCCAGACCAATATCAGCGTGCGGGGCCTTGGCGGGGATTCGCTGGGCTACGTGCTCGAGGGCATGCCGCTCAACGATATCGCCTATTACAACGGCTATCCCGGCCAGTTTGCCGATACCGAGAATTACCAGAGCGTCTCGCTCGCGCAGGGCTCGGCCGATCTCGACTCCCCCGTGCTCAACGCGGCGGGGGGGCTGATGAGCATGACCTTCCGCGATCCGTCCATGCGGGCGGGAGGGTATGCCGATGTATCCTACGGCTCCTACAACACCAACCGCCAGTTCCTGCGGCTCGAAACCGGGCAGATCGGGCATACCGGCCTGCGGGGCTTCGTGTCCTACTCGCATGGCTATACCGATAACTGGCGCGGGCCGGGCCATGACGAGCGCCAGCATATCGACTTCAAGTTCCTGCGCGAGTGGGGTCAGGGCAACCGGGTCTCGCTGATCGGCACATGGAACACGATGGTGGCCAGCTACTACCCGCCGGTCGACAAAACCGACTGGCAGGCCCAGGGCGTACATGGCGCAGCCAACAACCTCGCCGCCACCTACAACCCCAATAACGCAGCAGGCGGCACCGATTACTGGGCGCTGTACCGCCAGCCCGAGCGCATTGCCTACCTTGCCGCCCCTGCCCGCTTCATGCTGGCGCGCGGGCTGCACCTCAAGGTCACGCCCTATGCGCAGTGGAGCTACGGCAACGACCCCGGCGGCACGACGCTGGGCGATGCCGGGCTTGCAGGCGGCGCGGATGCAGCCACGGTGGTGCGCTCGAACTGGACCCAGACCAGCTACCGCTCGGGCTTCAACGCAACCCTCGACTGGCAGCTTGGCAACCATGACCTCGTGTTCGGCTACTGGTACGACTACTCCGATGACAGCGAGCACCAGCCCTTCACCGCCGTGAACGCGCAAGGCTATGCGCCCGACATCTGGGTGGACCGCATCAGCCGCACCCTGCTCGATGCCAGCGGCCAGCAGGTCGACGCGGGCAGCTACCACATGATCTCCCAGACCAACGCGCTCTATATCGGCGACCGGATGCATTTCCTGCACAAGAAGCTGATGGTGGATGTGGGCTTCAAGGAAGTAATGCTCGACCGCACCGGCACCACCACATCGGGCGGCGTGCAGACGGCGGCGGGCAGCAACAGCGCCACACCCCTGCCGCGCATCGCCATCCGCTACCAGATCACGCCGCGCCACATGGTGTTCTTCAACACCACCACCAATTTCCGCACGCCTGATGAAAGCGCGCTGTTTGGGGGCGTAACCGCAAGCGGCACCACAACACAGCTTAAAAACGAATATTCCGTGTCGGAGGAACTGGGCTACCGCTACAATGGCGACCTGATCGTGGGCAGCCTGACGCTGTTCAACTACAATTTCACCAACCGCGAAATCCAGACCCTGCTCAACGTGAACGGCGCGCAGGTGGATTCCACCATCAATGGCGGCGGCCAGACCTCACGTGGGGTGGATGTGGAGATCGGGCTCAGGCCGTGGCACCACTTCGCCCCCTACCTGTCGGGCGAATACCTGCATGCCACCATTGACAGCGACATCCCGTCCGCCACCGGCATGCTGGCCACGCGGGGCAAGATGGCGGTGGAAAGCCCGACGCTGCAGGCATCGGCGGGGCTGAGTTATGATGACGGGCATTTCTTCGGGCTGGCCTCGGTGCATTATACCGGGCGGCAGTATTCAACCTTCATGAATGACGAGCGCATGCCCGACCACACCACGGGCAACCTTGCAATCGGCTACCGCATGGATGACCACGCGTTTTTCTCGCACCCCGAATTCCGCATGAACTTCATCAACATCACCAACCAGCATTACCTCTCTGGCGTGGCGACACCCACGCTGACCAAAGCCGACGGGCCGCAATATTACGTGGGCGGCGGGCTTGCGGTGCTGTTTACCGCCGCCACGGGGTTCTGAGCCGCAAGCCCGCGCAGCACCACCGTGCCCGCCAGCAGGTACAGCACGGCAGGCACCAGCAGGAAGCCCGCATGGATGCCCGCCTGCGCCTGCACTGTCTGGTGGCCCGCGCCGCTGGCCAGCCCCGCCGCCGCCAGCACGCCCGCCAGCAGGCTGCCACCAATGTCAAACGCCATTTTCGATGCCATGGAATTGAGCGCCCAGCCCAGCCCCACCGTGTGCAGGCCATCCGCCCCGCCTTCGTGCCGCATGGCCTGCGCCAGCAGGGTAAAGCAGGCCGGGTTGCACACCCCCACGCACAGCCCGAACAGCGCCAGCCCCGCCCCGGTCAGGTCCAGCCGCACAGGCAACCCATAGGTCAGCAGCAGGATGCTCCCCGCCGCAACCGTGCCGCGGCACATGACCATGCCTGTGCCCCACCGTGCGCACAGGGGCAGGGAAAGCCCGCACCCGGCCAGCACCATCAGGCTCATCATGCCCAGCAGCCAGCCCGCCATGTGGTCGCCCGCATGCAAAACGTAGCGCACGTCATAGACCAGCGTGCCGAACAGGAAGGTGCTGCCCAGCATGGTCAGCAGCATGGCCCCGGTCAGCCGCCGCCACGCCCGGTTGGCCAGCAGTGATACAACGAGCTGCCGGGGGGCCACATCGCCCCCATCCGTCGCCACCCGCTCATGGCACAGCCGCGCGGGCAGCCACACCAGAAGCCCCACCACGCAGGCCACCACCATCATGAACAGGGCAAAGCCCGCCTGCCGGTTGCCCTGGCCCAGAAAATCAACGGCAGGCAGGGTGGCCATGCTGACCGCAAGCCCGCCAAGTGTTGCCCCCACCATGCGGCTCGTGGCCAGGCGCAGGCGGATGGCGGGATCGGATGAAATCAGGCTGGTCATGACCCCATAGGCGGTATTGACCACCCCGTAGCTCACGCACAGCCCCATATAGGCCACGCCCGCGCACACCCCGCGCGCGGCGATGGGCCAGCCACGGGGCAGCGGCACGAAGGTCAGCACCACCAGCACCATGAACGGCGCGAGCCCGCCGCGCAGCAGCGGCAGGGCCTGATGGCCCGCGGGCCTGCGGTCGATCCACAATCCTACGACCGGATCGGTCACGAGGCTTGCCGCGCGCGCGGCAAGCAGCATGAACCCCACCATGCGGGCGGGGAAAAAGCAGATATCGGTATAGAAATACGCCAGGTAGCTGAGCATCAGCCCCCAGATGATATTGAACCCCGCATCACCCGCGCCAAATGCCACGATCTCCTTCAGCCCCACGCGGAGGGCAGGAGGAGGCGGCACCGGCGCGGGCGGGCGCATCATCCCGGCGTGACCGCGCGGCGGGTGCCAAAACATTCTTCCAGCCCCGGAAAGCGGCGGGTGCGCACATCCTCGGCATAGCGGGCCACCGCGCCGTCAATCACATCGCCCACATCGGCGTAACGGCGCACGAAGCGCGGGGTGTCCGTGCCGAACACGCCCAGCATGTCATCGACCACCAGCACCTGCCCATCGCACGCAGGCGAGGCCCCGATGCCGATCACCGGCACCGGCACGGCGGCCACGATCTCGCGCGATACGGATTCGACCGTGCCCTCGAGCACCACGGCAAAGGCGCCTGCGCCCGCAATGGCATGGGCATCATCACGCACCTTGCGTGCCTGCGCCTCGTCACGCCCCTGGGTGCGAAAGCCGCCCGTGGCGTTGACCGCCTGCGGCATCAGCCCCACATGCCCGCATACGGGAATGCAGCGCTCGGCCAGAAAGCGTACGGTTTCGGCCATTTCCACCCCGCCTTCAAGCTTGACCGCGCCACAGCCGGTCTCGGCCATGAGGCGGGCGGCGTTGCGAAAGGCCTGCTGCGGTGATTCCTGATAGGAGCCAAAGGGCATGTCCACCACCACCAGCGCGCGCTGCGAGGCACGCACCACGGCGGCGCCATGGGCAATCATCATGTCCATGCTCACGGCCAGCGTATCGGGCAGGCCATACACCACCATGCCCAGCGAATCCCCCACCAGCATCACATCGACATGCGCATCGAGCCTGCGGGCCATGGGCGCGGTATAGGCCGTGAGCCATACACCGGGCTCCCCGCCCTTGCGCACATCGCGGATGGTCCGCCGCCGGGGCTGTCCGCCCTTGCCCATGCCTGCCATTTTCCTGCCATATCCATTGCGTTACGATGATATCTGGATATTGCAGGCCATCGGTCTTGGCAAATCCCCTGCCTGCCTGAATGGGCATGCGCACCCAGTTCAGGCGGAACCCCAGCACGCGCCGCCCCGTTGACTTACAGAACTGAAAGGGACCTATCCATCCGGCCGGGAAGAAACCTGTCCTGGATTTAATATGATATTAATTACTATTATCACATAATATGCCTATGATATACATCAATAGGGCACTCAACGACCCTCCATGCAAGCCTCACCCTCATAACAAGGCGCATGCCCTGCCACCCATGTGACCCGCCCCCATCCCTGTGGCGCATGGTTCCGTGCGATGCAGGGCTTCCCTGCCCGCTCCACCACCAGTACCAACCGTTCTGGCCACAGATACTTCAAGGACCGCCCGATGCGTGAAACACGTACCGCCCTGTCTGCCTGGCATCTGCAGCATTCCCGCCCCGAATGCCTGGTAAGCTATTTCGACCCCTGGCAGCCCGTAGCCCGGCAGCTCGACCTGCTTGCCAACCGCTTCGGGGCCGTGAAAGCCCTGTGCGATGCCGCGCGCGACAGCCTCGCCGCCGAGGATGAGGCGCTGGCGCAGCTGCGTGATTCGCTGGCCTTTCACCTGGTCAAGGCCTGCGTGTGGTGGCAGGTCGATTTCTCGCCCCGCGCCATAACGGGGCTGTCGGCGCCGCATTTCATGGAGCACGCCCACCGCCACACCGCGCGGCACGTGGATGATGACACGCTGCTCGATGTCATGACATGGCAGCACTACATGCACCGCGCCGATAGCGGCCACATCATGGTGGCCGGCACCGACCCGCTCTATCGCGGCAACACCACCATCGTGTACGGCATTGACGGGCATCGGGGCTTCCGCTTCGCCATGCAGCGCCCCGGCCAGCCCCTGGCGTGGAATGACATCACCCACGCGGATTTCGTCGCCGCCAGCCTCAACGCCCGCGCGCTGCACTGCCTGATCGAGACGGAATGCGCCGCCATTGGCGAATGGGATCAGGCGCGTGAGGAGCACATCCAGGCCGCCCGCCATCATGCCCGGCACTTCCACATCGTGGGGCAGGCCGATCCCGTGGCGCGCTATGCCGCGGCCCTTGAGCAGTTCAGCCGGTGCCAGTCGCGTTTCGGGCGCTTTGCGTTCGAGAACATCGTCAACCACATGGCCTTTGCCGTGGCCCATGCAGCCCATGAGCAGGGGGTAAGCCTTGCCGATCTCCTGCGTCAGGGCGACGGGCACCCAGTCAGCCCCAACATGGTCGACAGCCTGAAGCGGCGCGCGCACGCTCACGTCACCACCGGCACCGACCCGCTGCGCCAGGCGGAACTCACGGCCATGCTCAACCGGGTTGAAACCGGCTTCGCCCTCTCGGACGGGCGATAAGAGGCGACAGGACAGGGGGAGGAGAAAACATATTCTCCTCCCCCCACGACATCCGGGCCTGCACTCCCTATATTCAGCAGGAATAGCAGGAGACCCGATATATGGCATTGGCCAAAAGCAGACGACCGGCACCCCGCCGCAGGACGGTACAGCCCCGCTCGCCGCGCGTACGCGGCGAGACGCGCCGCCTGCTGGAAATGCTGTGCGTACTGCATGGGTCGATCCATCGTGGATCGCGTGATGCCGGCGCCCTCGTGCGCTGCGTTGTGCAGGCCCAGCCCGACCTTGGCCTGCCCGACAAGGACCTGCCCGCCGCCCCCCGCCATGATGGCGAGAACCCGCCCACCGCCACGGAATGGAAGCGCCTGGGCCATGCGCTTGAGGAAATCCGCCTCCAGCACATGAACGACCGGGGCTACGTGGATGCCTGGCTTGACGAACTCAGCCACGCCACCGGCCTTGGCAGTGTGGCCAGCGAGGTGCTGGGCCTTGCCATGTGCTACCGCCTGAACGGGCATTTCGAGCAGTTATGGGATGACCTGTGCGAGAACCGCTCGCGCGGGCCGTTCCTGTGCGAGGACATTCCGCTGCTGCACCTGCTGCTCGGCCAGGAGGAGGACGCGATTGCCACCGCCCTCGCCCCCGATGGCCAGCTGCGCATGAGCGGGCTGATGACCGTGGACGAGGATGGCGACATCACGCTCCTGCCCCGGCTGATGGCGCTGATGAACCGCCGCGCCAGCGTGGTGGGCGATATCCGCTCCATGCTACTCGGCCAGCCGCGCACCGCCACCCTGCCGTGGGAAGCCTTCGCCCATCTGGGCCAGCAGGCCGAGATTGCGGCAAGGCTGCTCAGGGCGGCGGTCGCCACCCATGCCAGCGGCATCAACATCCTGCTTTACGGGCCGCCGGGCACCGGCAAGACCGAGTTTGCCGCCACCCTTGCGCGGCATATCGGGGCCACGCTGTACCCCGTGGGCGAGGCCGACAGCGCGGGCGATGAACCCTCGCGCCATGAGCGCCTGGCCGACCTGCGGTGCAGCACGCGCCTGCTGCGCAACACCGAGTCCATCCTTTTGTTCGATGAGGCGGAGGACCTGTTCACCTCCAGCCTGTTCGACGCGCCGCAATCCTACAGCCGCGTGTTCTTCCACCGCCTGCTCGAGCAAGGGGGCACGCCGGTGATCTGGACCGCCAACGACCTCGATACCCTCGGCCCCGCCATTGCCCGGCGCATGGCGCTGTGCATCGAGGTGCGCCAGCCCGGCATCGGCGTGCGCACACGGCTGTGGCAGGACATGGCGCGCGAGGAAAAAGTGGCCCTCGCCCCGCAGGATGCGGCCGACCTTGCGCGCACCATACCGGCAGCCCCTGGCATCTTTCGCAACGCCCTGCGCTCCACCCACCTTGCAGGCGGCGATTCGGCCACGGCCAGCCTGATCGCCACCGGCATTGCACGCGCCGCCGCGGGCGGGCAGTTGCCCATGCCCTCCCAGCCCGACGTGACGGATTATGACGCAACCCTCATCAACGCCGATTGCGACCTGCAGGCGCTGACAAAACGCCTTGCCCGCCCCGGCGCGCCCCGTGCGGTCTCGCTGCTGCTGTCCGGGCCGCCGGGTTCGGGCAAGAGTGCCTATGCCCGCCACCTTGCCGCCGAGATGGACATGCCGGTGCTGCAAAAGCGCGCCTCCGACCTGCTGGACAAATATGTGGGCCAGAGCGAGCAGCAGATTGCCGCAGCCTTTGCCGAGGCGTGTGACAGCGGGGCCTTCCTGATCATTGACGAGGCCGACAGCCTTCTGGGCGACCGCCGCTCCGCCGAGCGGTCATGGGAGATCAGCCAGGTCAACGAGATGCTGACCTGGATGGAGCAGCACCCGCTGCCATTCGCCTGCACCACCAACCTTGTGGAGAAGCTGGACCCGGCCAGCATGCGGCGTTTCCTGTTCCGCGCGCGTTTTGGCTACCTGAACGCGGTACAGGCGGCGCATGCGTTCTCGCGCTTTTTCGGGCAGGAGGCGCCCGCTGCCCTGCGGCATCTGCACACGCTTGTGCCCTCCGACTTCGCGCTGGTGCTGCGCCGGGCGCGGCTGCTGGATGAAAACCCCACGCCCGACGAACTGCTCGAACGCCTGCGCGCGGAAACCGCGGGCCGCGAGGGCAACCGCAAGATCGGTTTCCTTTCCTGAAAAAAGGCGGCACCCAAAAACTTTTATCGTTTTTTATCGATGAGTGATTTTCAAACAGTCTCCAACCCATGGCCCGGAATCAAACCGTGACACATCCCGTATCGCCTGCAACATGGCGGTGCCGTTTTTCGTTGCGGATGCGCCTCCCTCACAAAGAGTTGGATTCCGGTTCCCCGCGCATGGGTCGAGACTGCATGCCCGTTACATGGCGGCCGGGGGCGGCATCGGGGCAACCGGCCGATGCGTCGCGGTCCCGCCATCACGTGCCCATCCGCGACATCGCGCCTCCGTCGAAAAGGAAATCCATCCATGCCCACACGACGTCTCCGCCTTTCTGGCCTGCTTTCCCTCGGCCTGCTTTCCCTTGCCAGCGGCTACGCCGCGTTCGCCACCCCCGCCCGGGCAGCCGATACGGCATCAGGCGCCCTGATGGGCACGGACGGCACGGCGCGGGGGTCGATCCATGTGACGGCGGCGCCGAAGGGGGTGCTGCTGCGTATCGAGGCCACCGGGCTGATCCCTGGCTGGCACGGCGTGCATTTCCATGAAAAAGGCATCTGCGGCCCGCCGAAATTCACCGATGCGGGCGCGCATGTCCATGCCGCGACGCCGGTGGTCCATGGCCTGCTGAACGCCAATGCGAACGATGCGGGAGACCTGCCCAACATCTTCGTTGGACAGGACGGCAACGCGACGGTCGAACTGTATTCGACGCTGGTGACCCTTAACGGCACGGACGGCCACCCGGGGCTGCTCGATTCCGATGGGTCCGCCCTTGTCATCCACGCCAACCCCGACGATTACCGTACGCAGCCGATTGGCGGGGCGGGCGACCGCGTGGCCTGCGCCGTCATTCATCAGGGCGGGTAGCCAATCAGGCCCTGTTGGGGCGCAGCCCACCATAATGAGGCAATAAACACTTCCGGGTGCCGCATCCTTTCAAAAAGGCGGCACCCAAAGACTTCCGGTCACTGGGGCGGATGGGCTGCGGCATCGGCCTCGATGGCACATTCGGCAGCCGGGGGGGCGGCCATGGTGGCATGCAGCGCCACGACCTCCGCCCGCGCGGCATCCATTTCCTGCCTGAAGCCGTCATCCTGCTCCATGGCCGAATACAGCACGCCGCCATTGAGCCAACCCGCCGCGACATCACTCTGCCACTGCACGCCACACACCACGCGGCTCTCACCAAACACGCGGGCACGCTGCATGATCGCGGCCGTGCGATCAGGCAGGATATCGGACAGGATCAGCCCCGTTACCCAGCCCAGCGTTGCATGGAGCGAGGGATAGGACGGATCACGCTTGAGGTCGGCGCGGAGCGGAATACAGGTCGGGAGTTCAGCCTCGGTAAAGGGGCGGGGGCGATTCCACAGCGCTTTCTCGGTATTGACGGCTGGTGTGAGGCGCTTTTCGATCCGCGCCACAAGGCCCACGAGTTCGGGCAACTGCTCGGGCGGCAGGGTAAAGCCCGCCGCACACGAAAAGGCCGAGACCATATGCGCGGGCGTATCACGGTTATCGGCCTGCGCGAGTTTCCACCGCGGCGTGCCTTCAAGGGCGCGGGTCGCGGCAAAGATGGAGGCATCGGCCGCGCGCTGCGCCGTGTCCGGGCCGGGCGGCGGCGGCAGGAACACCTGCCCGTCAGGCAAAGGTGGGCCTGCGGGTACATCGGCCTGCGCGGCCGGGTGGTGGTGAACAGGGGTGGCATGATGAGGGGCGTGTGGATGCGCCCGGGCCGCCACAGGCGGCATGGCCAGCAGCCCCATTGCGGCACAGGCGGCCAGCCCGCGCGCCATGGCAGAACGATCGAGACGCATCTTGTTCCTGTCAGTTCACCTTTTGCCGCAGGCCACGGCCACACCCTGCCCATAGCATGAGGCGCAGAAGGGGCAAATGCCGCAACGGCCCCGTACGGGCCGGAGGCATCTTCTGCCCCGGCGGGTTTTATGGCATGCTGCGCCAATAAGCTGGAGGCACGCCCCGATGAACCGCAGAAACCCGATATGGCCCACCACCGTCAGCCCCGTGCGGATCGGGCTGTGCGTGATCGGGCTGACGCTGGTGCTCGTGCAGTTCATTCACGGGCTGAACATCAGCCCCGATGCCATGCCGGGTCAGGTCATGTTCCATATCGCCATGCTGGCCCTTGGCGCCATCTTGTTCGTGGCAGGCATGTGGGGGCCATCACTTTAAAATAAGTCATTGAAAAGTAATAACGGTTTTTGGTGAAGCTTTTTCCAAAAAGCTTCGGCAGACGCCGCCTTTGCTGAAATAAAGGCGACGCCCATAAGCCCTTATCGCTTCACCGGCCGCCCGATACCGTCATGACGCTACCGGTCATGTACGATGATGCGGGCGAAAGCAGGAACGCCACCGCCTGCGCAATCTCGTCCACATGGCCCACGCGGCCCATGGGCACCACTGTTTCGGCCAGTTTCGCGGTCTCGGGGGGGACCATGTCGGTCGCGGTCAGGCCGGGGGCCACCGCATTGACGCGAATACCCTCGCGCGCGACCTCATTGGCCAGGCCGCGCGTAAAGGTCTCGACCGCCGCCTTGGTGGCAGCATAGGGCACCAGCCCCGGCAGCCCGCCCAGCCGCGCCGCAACGGAAGACAGGTTCACGATCACGCCGCCCCTGCCGCCATGGCGGGTGGACATGCGGCGCACCGCCTCGCCCGCCGCCAGCATGGTGGCGCGGATATTGATGTTGAACAGCGCATCGAGCGTCTCGGCGGTCTGTTCATCCACCCGCACCTTGGTGCCGGTCACACCCGCGTTGTTGACCAGCCCCCATAGCGGCCCCAGTTCATGCGCGCGCGTGAACAGGGTGCGGATCTCGCCCGGCCGGGAAAGATCGGCCCTGATGGCCATCGCACGGCCACCGCGCTCGGTAATGGCGCGGGCCAGCGCCTCGGCCGGGGCGGCGTTGGTGGCGTAATTGATGGCTACCGCATGCCCCTCACGCGCCAGCAGGGTGCTGATGGCATGGCCAATGCCCCGGCTGCCCCCCGTTACGATCACGACGCCGGGGGTCTGGGCCGGGGCGGGGGAATGGGCACTGTTCATGGAATCATCCTGCCTGCTGTGGGGTGTCCGATACCAGGGATCATAGGCCCCTGCCCCCGCCTGCAAACAGGAAAACGTGCCCGTTTGCAGGCGGGCGGCGTATATCAGCCATCCAGTCGCGCAAGGTGGGGCAGCAGGTCGCCCAGCCCCTTGATGGTGGCAAGGCGTGACAGCCCCGTTTCATCCGAGAACCGGCCAATGACAGGCTCGGGGATCAGGGTTGTCACCACGCTTTCATCAACCGATGTGTTGGTGGGGTGGTTTTCCCAGTGGGTGACCTGGTCTTCCAGCCCGGCCTTGCGGGCGCGGGCATGCAGGTCCTTGCGGCCAGGGCTGTTGGCATTGCCCATATAGGCAATGACCGCGCTCATCAGGCCCGATGTATCGGTGCGGGCACCGGTCAGCACATCAGCAACCTTGCCTGCGGCCTGTCCGATCTGGTCAGTACGGGTGGTAGCCATGGTGTATGCTCCTTTGTGGTCTGATGGTGTGGTTATGACAGGCCAACGAAGGCAGGGCGGCATTCGTGCCATCACGGATTTATGAAGACTGCCGTGTATTTTTCAGGGAACTTCCGGAGCGCGCCCTTCCCGATCCTGTTATGACAAAAAGGGTTGACAGTTGTAGCAAACTGCAATGCGCTGTGATGCAGCAAGGCCACGCGACCTTAAACATAACGGAGAAAATGCAATGCGACGCCTGCCCGATGCCCGGCGCTCCACCACGCATGGGCTGCTTGCCCTGGTCTGTGTTGCCACGGGTGTTGCCTGCGCCATGTCGTCCGCCCATGCGGCCGAGCGCGGCGACCAGGCCAGCGCATGCAAGGGCGATGTGTTCAGGCTCTGCTTTCTCGACATTCCGAACGAAAAGCTGATGACGGAATGCCTGGAAAGCAAGCTTGACCAGCTCTCGCCCAAATGCCGGGCCATGTTCGAGGACGATGGTCCATCCGGGCCCACGGGCACGCCCGCGCAGCCCCCGCCGCCCACACCCCCTGCCCCACGCTGAAAGCAGGGCCGGTAGCGGCAATCGGGTGGTTATTTGACGGCCTGCCATTTGTACCCCACACAAACAGCCGGTATTTTCTGGAACGGGGTCGTCATGGCTGATTATGCTCCCACCATCATGTGGTTTCGTGATGACCTGCGGCTGGCAGATAACCCGGCCCTGTCTGCCGCCGTGGCGGCGGGGCCGGTGGTGTGCGTGTATATCCATGACCCCGCGCTGAAGCCGGGCGGGGCCGAGAAATGGTGGCTGCATGGGGCACTTGAGGCCCTTGATGCCGACCTGCGCACGCAAGGCGGGCAGTTATGCCTCATGGCGGGGCCGGAACAGGAAAGCCTTTTGTGGCTTGCGCGGACTCTGGGCGCACGTGGCGTGGAATGGAACCGCCGTTACGCAGGCCCCGCCCGCACGCGTGATGCCGAGATCAAGACCGCACTGAAAGCCGAGGGCCTGATGGCCCGGAGCCATCCCGGCAACATGCTGCATGAGCCATGGCAGGTGCGCACGAAGCAGGGCGGCCCCTTTCGCGTTTTCACGCCATGGTGGCGGGCGGTGCAGGCCATGGGGCCGCCGCTACCGCCACTGCCCGTGCCACAGGGCCTGAATACCGCCCTGGCCGCCGCCCCGGTGCCAGATGCCGTGGCCAGCCGGCTCGTGAAGCTGGCCGCCCTGTCGCTGCGCCCCACCACGCCCGACTGGGCGGCGGGCCTGCGCGCCACATGGCAACCCGGCGAGGCAGCGGCCCACGAGCGGCTTGATACATTTCTGGCGGAACGCCTGCCCGGCTATGCCGCCGCGCGTGACCTGCCCGCCCAACCCGCCACGTCGGGCCTTTCGCCATGCCTGCGCTTTGGCCATGTCTCGCCCCGGCAGGTCTGGCACGCGGTTGACGCACGCGGCGCGGGCGACCGCGACAGCGCGAGCTTCCTGAGCGAGCTGGGGTGGCGTGATTTCGCCCATTCCACCCTGTTCGACTTTCCCGACATGGCCACGCGCAGCCTGCGGCCCGAATTCGACGCCATGCCCTGGCGCACCGACCCCGCCGGGCTACGGGCCTGGCAGCGCGGGCGCACCGGCTACCCCATCATCGACGCGGGCATGCGCGAATTGTGGCACACGGGCTGCATGCATAACCGCGTGCGCATGATCGTGGCGTCTTTCCTGACCAAGCACCTGCTGCTGGACTGGCGGGTGGGCGAACAATGGTTTGCCGATACGCTGGTGGATGCCGATGCGGCGAGCAACCCGTTCAACTGGCAGTGGGTGGCCGGGTGCGGGCTGGATGCGGCCCCGTATTTCCGTATTTTCAACCCGGTGCTGCAAGGCGAGAAATTCGACCCCGAAGGCGCGTATGTGCGGCGCTGGGTGCCCGAACTCGCGCGCCTGCCGGGCCGCGCCATCCACACGCCATGGAAAGCCGACCTGCCAGCAGGCACACGCTACCCCACCCCCGTGGTGGATCTGGCCGGTGGGCGGGCCCGCGCGCTGGCCGCATGGAAAGCGCTCTAGCCCATATTATTGACCAATTGACCTATAATTGGACAGCCGCTTCATATGGTGCTAGGGATACCCCCCAACGGTAACAGATATTATGTATTAATTATTATATGAAACTGATTTCCGCCATTTCCCGAGCGGAATTTTTTCAGCTGACAGCCATCAATATCTCAAAAACGGCAATATTTTAATCATGTCTCCAGTGCTGGCGACATGCAGGTAGCATCTGGAGGCAGGATTTCATGGGTAGCAGGAACTGGCATGGCTCCGTACAGGCGGTGTCCTGTGAACACGGGCAACTGGCCCTTGTATCCGGTCATTTCGATATGGATTCGCTCCACCAGACCATGACCCAGTGCCGCAGGGAGGGCCGCATATCCGCCAGCAGGGGCAATGAATGCCCCATCGTGGCGCGTAGCGGCGCGTGGCTGAGCACGACCCTGACCGAACTTGCCGGCTGGAACGCAGGCATCCTGAACCTCGATGGGGGCACGATCATCGTGGCCCATGCCCAGGGCACGAGCGTGACCATGCTGCCGGTGAACATACGGGCGGGCGGCGGCACCCTGATGTTTGACAGGGGCATGAAAAATGGCGGCAGCCTGCTTGTTGACCTCAAGCGCATGTGCGACTCCCACGCCACGCTGAAGCTGGTCTTTGAAGGCCATGAGCGGCAGTTTGCCGCCTACGACCCCATGATGGACATGACCCTTGTCGGGCAGGCGCCCGCCAGCGACACCATTGAGGGCTGGGTTGCCCTGCGGCTTGATGGCAACCCGTGGCAAATCGCCTGCCCCACGGCCATGAAAGGCACGCCCATGCCCCAGCTGCGCCGCGAATGGCAGGCCAACGGGCAGCCGCATGTGACCCTGCACCTGCCGGGCTGAAAAAGGGCGCCAGAACAAATCACGAAAAAAGGAGGACTCTGCATTCCGGTGCCTGATCTCCGCAAGCGTCAACAGACTTATCCACAGGGCTGCGTAAAAGATTTCATCTTGCGAATCCTGTTTCATGTTGCGGCAAAGCGACAATAAATGGCTATTTACCGCCATAATCAGGATTCTTTTTGCACCCTTCTTTACGCCAGCGCTTTCCTGTGCAGGGGACTCGGGCGGATTCCAGTAAAAAAAATCCACACCTGACCGGCCCGTCCCGTCAGGGACTCAGCCATTCAGTCCTGCTTCATTATCATGTTCCCCAAGGGCGGGTGCCACAGGGTCGGGCCGGGCGAAGTGAACCAGAATTTCATGGGGCAGGTCTTCGGTACAGACCCGGTCGAATCGCGCATGCAGCGACCGACGCACCCAGACCTCGAATGGCGTGCCGCCGCCCCGCCTGACGGGGAGGGGTGGCGTATCGTGAAATGCTGGCATGGTATCCCTCCCTGTGATGCCGGGCGTGTCCTGCACGGAAAACGGCCAGGCCAGGCTGACAGTTTCCTGCATCCGCGCCCCGGCGGGGCTGCCATGCGCTTGCGCCGCAATCCCGGCTCAGGCCGCCATGGAGTCGAGCAGGGGGATGCCGGTAGCCTGCGCCATGTGCGTGGCATAGGCCCGCACCGGCGCAGGCCATACAATGCCCGCCACCAGCGTCAGGTTGCGCAGGAAGGGAAAAAGATGGATGTCATCGGTTGAAAGCTGGCCGTTTACTGCGCCAGGGCTACGGATCAGCCCGGCCAGGCGGGGGAGCGCCGCGTTGATGCGGGCAATCAGGGCCGGGCTTTCGGCCAGGCGCTGACAGAACGGGCCGACCATCTCCTCCTTGTTGCGGATGAAATACAGCCGCGCCGCCGTAGTCGCGAATTCCGGCAGGGGCGTTGCCGCCGTGCGCGGCAAGGTCAGGTTCAGGTAGGGTTCGTGCATCTCCTTCATCCACGCGGTGATTTCGGGGCGCGTGGGGCCGGTCAGCAGGGGTTTGCCATCCATGGCATCGACATGGGCGACAATATCCATGCTTTCCCCCATGAAATGGCCGTCCTGTTCCAGAATCGGCACCATCTTGCGGCCAATCATGCGGGTGGGGGTCTGCACGTCATCATTGAGCAGCACGATATCGGTCACCGCGATGTGCTTGAGGTCGAAAATCATGCGTGGCTTCACGCAGAAGGGGCAGTGGTCGTATATATAGAGCTTCATGCCGGTCCCGTCAGCGTTTCATGGCCGCGATCTTGCGATCGGTGGTGTACTGGCTCAGCGCATAGACCGACCAGATGGCGGCGGGAATCCAGCCAATGACGGTAACCTGCAATATCAGGCACACAATGCCCGCAAAGGGCCGCCCGATGGTGAAAAACTGTAACCAAGGCAGCAGGAGGGCCAGGATCAGGCGCATGGACAATACCTTTCATGAGGGTCTGGCGGGGCAGCGGGCCTGACACCGCGCACGGATGGACCGCCATCACATTCCTGCCTGTCGGGCGCGACTTGGGCAAGATGGCGCATGCGTGCTGTATCCTCTTCCTTTTGGCGGGGGAGCGCAGTAAAAACATGATGATGGAAAACGCGTCGGACATACAACCCGCCCCGGGGGGGCGCCGGAATTTCCTCGGGCTTGTGACCACTGCCACGGCTGTTGCGGGGGCAGGGGCATGCCTGTGGCCCTTCCTGCAAAGTCTCGCGCCACGTGACAGTGCCGCCGCCCACCTGCCGGTGGACGTGGACATATCCGCCCTGCCGCCGGGGCAGCAGATTGTCGTGACCTGGCAGGGCAAGCCGGTATTCATCACCCACCGCACGCCCGAGGCGCTGGCCGTGCTGCAGGATGCAGCCCAGACCGCCCGCCTGCGCGATGGGCCATCGCACGACACCCAGCAGCCGCCCTATGCCACGAACTGGCACCGCTCGCTTGACCCGCGCTACGGCGTAGTGGTGGGCATCTGCACCCATCTGGGCTGCGTGCCTGCCTACAGGCCGCTGCCCGAGGGCAAGGGCGAGGCCAGCTGGCCCGGCGGCTATGCCTGCCCGTGCCATGGCTCCAAATTCGACCTTGCGGGGCGTGTGTTCCGTGGCGCACCCGCGCCCTACAACCTGCCCGTGCCGCCGTACAGCATGCCCTCGCCGACCGTTATCCGGCTGGGCGAGAACCCGGTGGGGCAGGATTTTGACTTCTCGAGCATTCTCCAGCTCTGAAAAACCAGTAAACGGCTGTCTGGAAACAGCTCATTGATAAAAGTTTTTGGGTGCCGCCTTTTTTCAAAAAGGCGGCGTTCTTCGAAGCTTTCTGAAAAAAGCTCCACCAAAAACTTCTTTATGATTTCTGAATGTTTGCGGATCGAACTTTTCAAACAGTCTCTAAGGTTTCTGGTAAAACGTTTATCACATGGCCCTAGCGCACCGGTTTGAGGTGCAGGTCCATGGTGTAGATCGCAACCGGCAGGCGCAGGCGTGATTTTCCATCAGGCTGGAAGCTGGCGGTGCGGTTGAGCTGGACGGCGGGAATCCACAACGTGCCATGGCTGTCGATCCACATGGCATCGGCCCAGACCAGCCGCCTGTCGCGCACCAGCGTGGTGGCCCTGCCCTGCGGGGTCAGGCGTAGGATACGCAGCCGGTTCACATCCGATACATACAGGTTGCCATCGCCATCGATGGCCGTGCCGCCGGTGGTGGGCGTGTTGTAGAACAGCCGCACAGACCGGGCGAGATCGGGCGCGGGCAGGTCCGGATTCTCCAGCGCGGCGGTTGGAGCGACCCAGAGCGGGCCTGAACTGGGCTGGAAATAGAGTTTCGACCCATCTGGCGAGACCTCGAGCTGGTCGGCATGCACGCGGGCGGGGTGGCCGCCGGTGGTCAGCAGCCGGCCCTCGGCATACATCGGGCGTTCATCGGTGGTGGAACGGTCATGGGCCAGCACGCGGCGCTGCCGGCCGGTGCGCTGGCTGACCACGATGAGGGCGGGATCGCCCGCATCGGTGACGAAAATCGTGTCGTTATGAAAGCGGATGTCATCAATATAACTGTGCGGCGTGCTGCTGGCGCGCAACGAGATGATGTGCACGGGCTGGCCGGTCGTGATGTCAAAGGCGAGCAGCCGCGCAGGCGCTCCCCCCATGGGGTTGGGCGGACCGCCGACATTGGCATCGCCCGAATCCACGACCCACAGCAGTCCGTCCGGCCCGATGCGCAGGGCATTGACGCGCACGAAGGGCTGCATGTCGCCTTTCGTGCCATCGGCATGGTTCCAGCGCGCATCGGGGAAGGCATGGGGCACGCCCTGCGCATCGACCTCGGCCACACTCGGGCCACCGCCGCCACCACCCCAATACGGAAACGAGACGAACATGCGCCCGTTATCGGCCACGGCCACGGCATTGGGCACGCGCTGCGAGGTCCAGGCCGTGTGCAGCGCCGCACGCGCGCAAGCCTGCCCCGACGGGCTGGCAAGCCCAAGGGTGAACACAATGCCCGCCACGGCCATGCCGCGCAGGGTCAGGGAGAAACCGGGAAAGCGCATGCCCCTACCCTATCACCCCGCGCCGCGCGGATGGTTCACGGCTGCGTGTGAAACAGGGCGTGGATAACCGGGTTGGCATGACCCGAAAATAAACTTCTGATGGCGCTGTTCCCCGCAGGCGCCAAGGCCATACGGGGAACAGATCTTCAGGCGGCAGGGGCGGCTGCGGCCATCTGGCCGAGGGCTGCGCGCAGCTTGCTTTCATTGGCGGGCGAAAGCGAGGTCTGGAGCACGCGGGCATGGCCCTTGAACTGGCTCAGGTCAGCCAGCACCTTGTCGGGCTGCGACTTGCGCACCAGCACGAACAGGGCGGACGTATTGGCGGGAATGGTCGAGCCGAGCGACTTGATGAAATTGTCATCAATGCCGTAATCGGACATCTTGCCCGCAAGGGCACCGGCACCTGCACCCACGATGCTGCCAGCGACAAAACCCGCCAGCGGGTTCAGGCACAGGAGGCCGACCAGCGCACCCCAGAACCCGCCCGAGAACAGGCCATAGGAGGCACCGACCTTTTCAAGGTTGATGCTCTGCTGCAGGTGCAGCTTGCCATCCGCCCCACGGACCACGACAACCGCGTCCTCGAGGTCAAGCAGGTATTCCTTTTCCAGCTTCTTGCATTCGGTCAGCGCGGCCGTGGCTTCGTCCTGGCTATCAAAGCCGATAACGATCAGATCGGACATGGGATACTCCGTTGCATGCTACCACCACGATGGTGGCGGATCAGGGTTCTGATATTACATGCAAGCCACCCATCTGCCGTGGTGGTTTTGGGCATGGCCGCCGCCTGCACGATGCAGGTCTATGTCCAGAGTTCTAGGGTTCTAGGGTTCTAGGGTTCTAGGGTTCTAGGGTGGGGTGAACACATCGCGCGGCGCATGCGTAAAGGCGTCCTGCCCCGGCGCGCCATCGCCCTGCGGGTCATGGCCGGGCGGGTCGGCGGGGGGTGGCGCCTGTGGCGGCGGTGCGCCACCGGGCGGCGCGGGCGGGGCCTCGAGCGCCGGGATCATCAGCGTTTCCGGGGCGGCGGGCCGGGCCGCGCGGGCCAGGAGGCCATCAACATAGCCGTTGCGCAGACCCCGCGTGGGGCTGCCGGTATTGTAGCAGCTCAGCGCATGACGCAGCGCAGCCTGGGGGCTGGCCGCACCGGGCAGGGCGGCGCGGTAGCATTCATGCAGGATCAGGCTGGCCACGCGCAGGTTGCGGCATGGCTCGAGCAGGGCTGTGGGGTCCAGCCCCAGCCGCGTGGCGTTGCGGCTGTTGACCTGAAGCAGTCCCGTATCAAAATCATGCCCGTGGGCGGCCAGCCAGCGCACGGTGGCCGTGGCCTCGGCCAGACTCGCGGGTGGGCGGGGCAGGCGGTACGGACCATTGACATGAATGGCCCACGGCACGCCCGCTGATTCCTGGGCGGCCAGCAGCATGAGCGTGCGGGGCGCGGTATCGGGCGCGCAGCTTTGCGCAAGCGTAGCGAGTGGCACAGCGGGCACGCCTGCCCCCGCCGGGTCGATCAGGCCACATGAAAGCCACGCCAGAAGCGCGAGAAGGAACGGGCGCTGCATTTCTTCCTTCCCGGACTTGCCAATAACAGGGGGCTTTTTTATCATTTTCGCATGCGAACGGTGTCAAGAGACGGATTTGAGCAATCGGTAGCGGTCCGGTTCAGGGTCGGGCTGCCCGGCCTGTGAGCAGGGCCATCCGTATGTTTTCACGCCTGTGGCCTGTGGGCACGCAACTTGGCATCGTGGCGACGGGCCTGCTGCTGGCGGGCTGCACGCCCCGGCCGGGCCATGTCACGCAGCCCAGCATGTGGCACCTGGTGCCGGTCAACCGCACCCCGCCGCCTGAACTCTCGGGCCGCGCCATGACCCCCGCGGCAGACTCCGCCACACAGGAAGCCCGCCCATGACCCGCACCCCATGGCGCATGGCAATGGTGGCGGCCCTCATGGCGCCGGTCGTGTGCCCCCCGCCTGCCGGGGCAACGGGGCGCAAGAGCGCATCACCCTATGACTACCGCATCAAGTCGGTCATCTATAACCCGCGTGATACGGTGGAAGTCGACGGCGTGGTGGGGATCGCGACCGACATCACCCTTGCCCCCGACGAGCATTACGTCACCCACGCCTTTGGCGAGGAAGGCGGCTGGTCCTTCGCCTGCCGCGAGAACCACTGCTTCATCCGCCCCAAGGCGCAGGAGAGCGACACCAACCTCGCCATCGTGACCGACCGCCGCACCTACCATATCCTGCTGCATTACGTGGGCGGCCGGCAGGAAAAGGGGGCGGATGGCCACATGCGCACCGTCTTCGCCCCCACGCCGTGGGCGCTGGCGCAGGCCACGGTGGAGCTGACCTATGTCTACCCCGATGAGGACGGCGGCAAAAAGGCCGCCGCCACGCGCGCACGCCACATCGAGGCCGCACTGGCCGACCCCTATGGCGACGGGCCGCACAATACCGCCTATCGCCGCTCGGATGGCACGCAGGACCGTGCCATAGCCCCCCTGAACGTGTGGGATGACTACCGCTTCACCTATTTCCGCTTCCCTGAAAACGGGGTGCTGCCCACGCTGTATGTCATGAACGAAAGCGGGCAGGAAACGGTGGTCAACGCCGTGGTGCTGGGGCGTGACCACAATATCCTCGCCGCCCAGATGACCGCCCGGCAATGGCGCATCCGCTACGGCAGCCTCGTGATTGGCGTGGTCAATGACGGGTTCAATCCCTCGCTGGGCAGTGCGCCGGGCGGCACCATCTCGCCCATGGTGCGCCGGGTCGTGCGCGACGGGGCATCATGAGGCGCGTGGCCGCCACCTGTGCGCTGGCACTCTGCGCACTCGCCTGCCCCGCCCACGCGCAGGATTCAGCCCACCTTACCCTGAAATGCCCCGGCAGCACCGTCATGGTTGATGGGCAGGGACAGGCTTCCTGCCCGCCCGGCACGCCGCCTGCCCCCGTGGCAGCGCCCGCGGCAACGGTAGAGAGCGTGGAAGACGCCGCCATGAAGCGCAGGCTGGGCCATGATTTCACCTTCGCCACCCCGGTAGCCGATACCACCGCGCCACCGGCGGCAACACCTGCTGCAGCCACGGCGGCAGCCAAGACCGATAACCCGCTCCTGACCCGCCTGCAGCCCGAGGGCACGCCCACCACCCATGCCAGCCTGATGCATGGCCAGAACCTGATCGTGGGCAAGGGCACGCTGATCCCGTGCGGCACGATCAACGAGATCAACACCACCCTGCCCGGGCTGGTCACCTGCCGGGTCAGCCATGATGTCTATTCCATCAACGGCAAGGTGCGCCTGATCGACAAGGGGGCGGTGGCGGAAGGCGAGGTGACATCCGCCCTGCAATATGGCCAGAAGCGTATTTTCGTGAACTGGCTGCGCCTGCGCAACCCCGAGGGCGTGAGCATCGACCTGCTCAGCCCCGGCACCACGCCGCTAGGCGGCAGCGGGGTCAAGGGCAAGGTCGACACGCATTTCTGGGCGCGCTTTGGCGATGCGATCATGGTCTCGATCATCACCAATGTGGGACAGATGATGGTGCAGGCCATCACCAACCTCGCCTCCAAGCCGGGCACCACCAGCATCACCACCAGCAGCGACAACACCAATTCCGTTGTGAGCGAGGTGGAAAAGGTCATCCTTGCCCAGACCAGCAACGTGCCGCCCAGCCTGTATGTGCAGCAGGGCAACATGGTGCAGATCTATGTGGCGCGCGATCTCGACTTCAGCAGCGTCTATACTCTGGCCGAGCAGTAGCCATGCAGGCCGGGGTGAACCATGACCCCGCCCCGCGTGTTGTCTGCCCATGGGCCACGCGCGGCCCGTAACACGACAGGAAAGGCAGGCCCATGCCACGCTCGATGAATGATGATGACCGCCCCGGTGATGACGGCGGGAACAAGCACGCTACCGCCCGCCATCTGGCCGAGGCGGGCCTGCGCGCCGAACGCGCGGGCGACCAGGCCCGCGCCGACGAGCTGTTTGATGAAGCCGAACGCACCGACCCCGAGGCGCTCGCCACCGTGCTGATGGAAAACCCCGCCCCCCGCCGCCGCGTCGCGGCCAAGGGGTTTGGCGATGATGCCGGTGTTGCCCGCATGAGCCGGACGGTGGCACCGGGCTCGGACGCGCCCTCACGCGCGGGCATTACCGATGAGGGCAGCGGCGCAGATTCAGAACGGCGCTGAAGGGCCGCCCTGGCCCGGATGGCAGGGCAGGCTGCAGGTGTTCGATATCCCCTCACCTGATCCGCTGCGCATGGTGCGCCCTTACGGCTGCTTTTTACGAAAAGCCTCGAAAAATGCCGCCTTGTTGAAAAAAGGCGGTACCCAAAAACTTTTATCAGTTTTTTATCAAGGATTTATTTTCAGGCTCTGCCGCACCATGCCCTGCAAGGCGGGTGAAAAGGCGCGCGCCATGCGTTACCCTGCCCCTACGGCGCACCCGCCAGCCGGGGCGCAGCCAGGCTTTCAGAACAGCTTTTGAGGAGAAGCCAGACATGTACATCGCCATGAACCGTTTCCGTATCCCGCCCGAGAACGAGGCCGAATTCCGTGAGCGCTGGCTGGGCCGCGAGGTGCATCTGCGCACCGTGCCCGGTTTTGTCAGCTTCCAGTTCCTCAAGGGCCCCACGCATGAGGATTACATCCTCTATGCCTCGCACACGGTATGGGAATCTTATGAGGCCTTTGTGGGCTGGACCCAGTCAGAGCAGTTCCGCGCGGCACACGCGCATGCAGGCAACCGCAAGCCGCTCATGGCGGGGCCGCCGGTGTTCGAGGGCTTTGAAGTGCTTCAGGATATCACGAACTGAAAGCCGTCTTTTAAAAAAAAACTTCGCCATAAACTTTCAGGATCAACATTCATCCGGCGTTATCCGGCCCCTTCAGGGGGCCGGGTTGTCCTGTCGTGATCCATCATCATCAAAGGGAGGCCGCCATGCCGCCAGTCATCCATCCGTTCAATCCTGGCCGACGGGCCATGCTTGCCGGAGGGCTGGCCGCAGGCGGATTATGGACCATCGGCCAACGCGCCCGGGCCGCCAGCCCCGATAGCCTGCCCCAGCCGCCCAGCGTGGTCTCGAACCCGCCGCGGCAATGGGGCGCTGATGCGCCGGTCACGCCCCTGCCCGACCCCGATATCCTGGTGCTCGACCCCAGCTTTGGCAATTTGGCCTATGCCAATGCCGGGCTGAAACTGGCATGGCGCGGCGGCGGCTGGCTGGAAGGCCCGGCCTGGTGCAGCGAAGGGCGCTTCCTGCTATTGAGTGATACGATCCGCGCCGTGCAGTACCGCTACCTGTGGGAGAACGGGGCCGTCTCCCTTTTCCGCAGCCCGTCCTATCACAGCAACGGCAACATCTTTGACAATGAAGGCCGCCTGGTCAGTTGCGAGCACGGCCTGCGCCGCGTGGTGCGCTGGGAGCATGATGGCTCATGCCGCGTGCTGGCCGACCGCTACAATAACGCCCCGCTCAACTCGCCCAACGACCTTGCCGTCCACCCTGATGGCAGCATCTGGTTTACCGATCCCGGCTATGGCGACACGATCGTGGAAGGCCACCCCGATGCGCCGGGCAACCCCGCCAACCGCGAGGGCGTGGAACGCTGGAACCTTGATGGCGAGGTCATGACCGAGTTTGGCGGCAGCCGGCGGCAGGAGGACCATGTCTTCCGCATCGACCCGGCCACGGGCGAGGTCAAGGCCGTGCTGACCGAAAAGCAGTTGCCCGACCCCAACGGCATTGCGTTCTCGCCCGATGGCAAGATTGTCTATGTCATCTCCGACGGGCCGGGACCGGGGCAGGACGGCCATGGCGGCGACGGGCGCATCCATGCCGCCGACGTGGCAGGCGGCGAGGTGCGCAACCTCCGTCCGTTTGCCGACATGATGCTGAACGGGCACGCGATGATTCCCGATGGCATGCGCACCGATATTTTCGGCAACCTGTGGTGCGGGGCCAACGGGCCGCTGGGGCTGTGCGGCGTGGTGGTGTACAACCCCCACGGCCACATGATCGGGCGCATCCGCCTGCCACGCGGGGTGTCGAACCTGACCTTCGGCGGCCCCAAGCGCGATGTGGTGTTCATGTGCGCGGGCGATACGCTGTTCACGCTGCAGGTCAACACGCAGGGCGCTGCGCCTTCGTAAATGATAAAGGTTAATCCCCACGTGTGCGGGGAACACTCTTCGTGGAACCTATTGATTCCACATCCTTATTTTACTGTCAAAGAAACTACCAACCAAAGCGCCCTTTTTACCTATCCCTTTTCGTACCCTCGGGAAAGGATCACCGTCAGGGTTCGCGCTACGGCGCAGGCAGGCATCATCCGGGTGCAGCTTTTTTCAACAGACTTCGAAGAATACCTCCTTTTTGAAAAAAGGCGGCACCCGGAAACTTTTATCCTGTCAGGCCCCGCCTACGCCCTTGCCCACCATGCCGAGCGGGCGGACGAGGCGGTCGAAAGTGGCCTCATCGACAAAGCCGGAGGCCAATGCCGCCTCGCGCAGGCTGATGTCGTGCTCCATGGCCTGATGGGCGATGGCCGATGCCCGGTCGTAACCGATCTCGGGGCTGAGGGCTGTGACCAGCATGACCGAGCCCGCCACGTAAGCATCAATGCGCTTGCGGTTGAGCGTCGTGCCCTCTACCGAAAACACACGGAAGTTGTGGCAGCCATCGGCCAGGATGCGGATGGCATGCAGCACATTGGCCACGATCACCGGGCGCATCACGTTCAGATCAAGCTGGCCCTGGCTGCCCGCAAACGCCACCGTGGCGTCATTGCCAAGCACCTGCGTGCAGATCATCACCATCGCCTCGCACTGGGTCGGGTTGACCTTGCCGGGCATGATGGAGGAGCCGGGTTCGTTTTCCGGCAGGTGCAGCTCACCCAGCCCGCAGCGCGGGCCGGAGCCGAGCAGGCGCATGTCATTGGCAATCTTGAGCAGGGTCACGGCCACCCCGCGCAGGCCCGCCGAGGCCCGCACCATGGCATCCAGCCCGCCAAGGGCCGCGAATTTGTTGGGTGCAGTGACAAAGGGCTTGCCCGTCAGCGCGGCAATGCGCCCTGCAATGGCCCGGCTGAAGCCCGGCGGGGCGTTCAGCCCGGTGCCCACCGCCGTGCCACCTGCCGCAAGCTGCAACAGGCCCGGGCGCGCGGCCTCGACCGCCTCAAGCGCATCTTCCAACTGCTGGGCCCAGCCCGACCATTCCTGCCCCACCGTAAGCGGCACGGCATCCTGCAGGTGGGTGCGGCCGATCTTGACCACCTGCATCCATTCCTCCGCCTTGCTGCGCAGGCTCTCGATCAGCTCCCGCACGCGCGGCAGCAGGAGGCTGTCGATTTCAAGCACGGTGGCAACATGCATGGCGGTGGGAAACGAGTCATTGCTCGACTGGCCCATGTTCACGTCATCATTGGGGTGAACGGGGCTTTTTGAGCCAACCACCCCACCAAGGCACTGGATGGCGCGGTTGGCGATGACCTCGTTCACGTTCATGTTCGTCTGGGTGCCCGAGCCGGTCTGCCAGACAAAGAGCGGGAATTCGGAATCGAGTCTGCCCGCGATCACCTCATCGGCCACGCGGCATATCGCGTCGGCCTTCCATTGCGGCATGCGCCCATCGGCGGCGTTGACCTGGGCCGCCGCCTTTTTCACGATGCCATAGGCACGACAGACCTCGATGGGCATATGGTCGCGCCCGATCGAGAAATGCACGAGGCTGCGCTGCGTCTGGGCACCCCAGTAATGGCTGGCGGGCACATCGATCGCGCCCATCGAGTCCTTCTCGCGCCGGGTGCCGGTGGCATCGAGCCCGATGGGGCAGGCCTTGAATGTCGGGGTCGTGGGTTCGGTCATGGTGGCGTTCCTTCCCTTATGGCTGAAGGGAATATGGGCACACCACCCGCTTTTCGCGCCCCTGCCCGCCATCACAAGCGGGTGCGTGGCACTTTGTAAAAAGAATGCCGCCTTTTTGAAAAAAGGCGGCACCCGGAAACTTTTACTGTTTTTTGAACGATGTTTTCAGAAGTCGGCTTCCAGCGTGAAGTGGAAGGCGCGCGGCATACCGGCATAGGCGGCGCTGCCACTGTTGAGCGAGGTGGCCGTGGCATCCTTGGTCGTGACACCGGCACTCGACACCGTGCCATTATAGACCGAGGACCAGTACCGCTCATTGGCCACATTGGTCACGCCAAAGCGGGCCATCCACGGATGCTTTGCCGCACGGAACGGATAACGCATGCCCAGATCAAGGGTTACGTAAGAGCCAGCATAGGTCGAATTCGTAATATCCGCCGCGCGGCGGCCCGTGTAATGCACGTTGGCATTGACCGCCAGGCCATTGAGCGCAAAGCCACGCGGGAACGGAATGCGGTAATCCATCAGCGCATTGGCCTGCAGCGGGGCCACACCCACAACTTCCTTGTTGTTGAGGGCGGCAAAGGCTGCGTGCGTCACCTCGGCATCGATCCACGTCATGCCGCCGATAACCGACAGGCGGGGCGTGATGTGGCCCATGGCCTGGAACTCCACGCCATAATTGCGCTGCGTGCCGAAATTGCCATACAGCGTGTTGCTGCCTTCATAGAAGGCATAGCTGCGCGTGGCGCGGAAACCCGCCACGTTGAACTGCATCTGGCGCCACTGCATCTTGTAGCCCACCTCATATTCCTCGCTATGCACGGGAGATGTGAGGCCATTGGCATTGAGCGCATCGGCCGGGGCGGTCGTGCCCGCCTGCAGCGAGCGGCCATAGGTGAAATAGGCGGTCTGGTTGTCGGTCGGCTTGTAGACCAGGCTGGCCATGGGGCTGAAGGCCGCATTGGCGCGGCTGTTGGTGGTGGCACCCTTGGCCAGATGGGTGGTGGTGACGGTATAGCCGTTCTCGATGCTCGTGGTGTTCTTGGCCGCCGTCGTGGTGCTCGTGGCGTCCTGATCCAGCCAGCTCCATGCCAGCGTGCCCATGACCGACCAGTGCTTGTTGAAATGCACCGTGTCACCCAGAATCATCGACTGGTAGCGCACGTACTGCGATTCATACTTGCCACTGTAATAGGGCTGCGGGCCATTGGCCGCCACGGTGGGGTTATTCAGCGAACCCGACTTGATATCGGTATAGCTCTGCCCGCTCAGGGGGTTGTAGCCGCCTTCCATGTAGCCGTTGGTGCCAATGACCAGGTCATGCCTGATGAAACCGGTGCGCACATGGCCGTTGATATAGGCCATGTTACTGCCGACCTTGAAGTCATTGACCGTGGTGGCGGCCGAGAGGGACTGTGTATAGCCACCGGAATTGTTGATCAGCGAGTCAGCTGATTCAAACACCTGACGCCCGGAATCCTGGTACAGCCCGCCGATGACGAAGCTCCAGTTATCATTGATCCGGTGCTTGAGCTTGGCGAGGAAGACGTTGTTCTCGGAATTGTAGCCCGAATAGTCCTGCCCCATATGGGGTTTGCTCAGGTCAGGGGCCTCGGGCAGGTTATAGCCCTTGAGGTTGACGCCCGCGGGCATGCCACGCTCATCGAAGGTGTAATGGCTGGCATCGAGTTCCAGCACGGTATCGCGGTCGAAATGGATATCGAAATCGGCGCTGACCATGTTACGGCGCACCCAGCTGTCCTGCACATAGGACGTGCCATCGCCATGCAGCAGGTTGATGCGGTAGCCAAACCAGCCATTCTTGCCCGCGCGGCCCGATGCATCGACGTTTTCCATCAGCGTGCCAACGGAATCCACACCCACCACAAGGCGGTTGATGCGTTCGTCGGTCGGGCGCTTGAGGCCGTATTCAAACGTGCCCGCCGGGTTCTGGGGTCCATACATGGCGCCTGCAAGGCCGTTGAGCACCTGCACGTTATCGAACTGCTCGGCAGCATATGGCGTGACCGTAAAGGCGTTCAGCCCGTCGATGCGGCTGTTGGAGATCACATCCGCCTCGAACCCGCGCGACTGCGGGCGGCTGGTGCCGGGGTCGGCGCGCGTTTCAAGCTGCACCGAGGGGATGTACTGCATCAGGTCGTTAATGTTGCGCGCCTGCTGGTTGACGATCACGTCATGCGGCACGGTCATGATCGACATGGGCGTATCAAGCGTGCGGCGCGTGCCCAGCGGGCCAAGATTGGCCATCTTCTTGTTATAGTTGGCCGCGGCACCAGCCACCATGCGGTGGTGGCCGATCACGGTCATTTCCTCCGCATTGGCGGAGCCTACGGCATCATCGGCGGCGGGGGTGGTTTTTGCGGTAGAGAGGGCTTTTCTGCCCTTGTCCGCATCCGTGCCGGTGCCCTGTGCGTAAGCGGAGGGGATGAGCAGTGCGCCAAGACTGGCCGAAAGCATCCACGCCATACCTGCGGTCATTCTGGCCATGCTGATTCCATTTCGTTAGCCATGTTGAACATGCATGGGCGTATATAACCCGCCTGCCGCAGCGTCTATATCAGCATAAATATATTAATCACGTAATCGTCACATAGTGCATGACTGTGTCCTTATAGATACAGATGTCTATATATTCCTGTATATAGATATACCTACTTTACCAACCGCACTGATAACCCGGCTTTTGCAGCCAGCCCGGCGCGATACGGCACAACTATATGGAATTGATACTGAAAAATACGTGCCGCCCGTGACGTTTGCAGCGGCCCGCACCGCAATACCGCACGCCGGCGGAACGGGTGCCCCATTTCCGGCCACCATGCCCCTTTGGGCGCAGGCCATGCCCATCCGCCCCAGACGCCATCAGCCAGAAAGTTTTTGATAAAGATTTTTTCAAAAAACCTTGAAAGGAAAATGATTTTTTGAAAAAAGGCGGCACCCGGAAACTCTTATTTCACAAGCTGTTTGACAACAGGTTTCCTAGACGCGCGCCAGCAGCAGCATGGCCCCGAACCCCATGAACACCAGTCCGGTCACGATGCCAAACACCCGCCGCACCACCGGCGTGCGCAGCCAGGCCGACAGCATGCGCCCGCCGCCCGCGTAAACCAGGTACCAGAACGCCTCCACAAACACGAAGGTGGTCACGAGCAGGACATATTGCGGCATGTGCGGGGCAGCGGGATTGACGAACTGCGGCAGGAAGGCTGCGGCAAACAGCAGCAGCTTGGGGTTGCTGATACCGGTCAGGAATCCATCACGGAACAGCTCACGCCATGGGGCGGCCGGGCACGCATCCGCCGCCTGCGCGCCCTCGCCTTCACTGTCGCGCGCCATCCACACGCGCACGCCCAGAAACACCAGATACGCCGCCCCCACCACGCGCAGCACCGCAAACAGCCGGGGCGACGTTGCCAGCACGCCCGCCATGCCCGCAAGGGAGGCGCACACCACCAGCACAATGGCCAGCATGCACCCCGCCATGACTCCCGTGCTGCGCAACAGGCCATGGCGCACGCTGATGGACATGACATGCATCATGTTCGGCCCCGGCATGGCCGAGAGCACGAAGGCGGTGGCGGCAAACAGCAGCCATGTATGAAAGCTCACCCGTTCCACCCCGCTCATGCCATGCGCATGGCGTAACAATGCAGCCTTCGCTTGACGGATGGCAAGCCTGTGCTGTAAACGAATGTTATATTATAACACTTTGGGCGTTCCCATGCCATTCCCGTCCCCCTCAGCCGCCCGCCACGCCCCGCAGGACAGCAACACGCCAATGCCCCACCCTGCCCCAAAGGCGGCAACGCCCCTGCCGCTTACATGGATGGCCCGCGCGGGGTGGCAGCGCCTGGTGTGCATGGCGCTGCCCTGTGGCCTGTTATGGGGGCTGGTGGCCTGGGCCGTGGCCCAGCCATGAGCCATGGCGCCATCGGGCTGGATGATGCGGGGGTGACGCTGCACGGCACGCCGGTGTGGCAGCATGTGACCGGCAGTTTCGCGCCGGGCAGCATGACGGCCATCGCCGGGGCCAATGGCGCGGGCAAGTCCACCCTGCTGCGCGCCATACTGGGCGAGGTGCCGCTGGCCACGGGCAGGATTACGCTCGGGGGCCTGCGCGCGCAGGATTTTGGCTACCTGCCGCAGGCCCGCATCATTGACCGTGCCTTTCCCATCAGCGTAACCGACATGGTGCTCGGTGGCGCATGGCGCCAGACCGGGGCCTTTGGCGCGGCCAGCCCTGCCGTGCGCCAGCGCGCGGCCGATGCGCTGTGCCGCGTGGGGCTGGAGAAGCAGGCCGGGCGCATGATCGATGCGCTCTCGGCAGGGCAGTTCCAGCGCCTCCTGTTCGCGCGCCTGCTCATGACCGATGCCTCCGTCATCATGCTCGATGAACCGTTCACCGCACTTGATGCCCCCACCACGCAGGACCTGCTGGCACTGGTGCGCGAATGGCACGCGCAGGGCCGCACCATCATCGCCGTGCTGCATGACATGCACCAGATCCGCACCTGCTTCCCCCATGTGGTGCTGCTCTCGGGCGGGCAGGCCATCTGGGGCGAGACCGCGCGCATCCTTACGCCGGGCACGCTGCAACGTGCGTATGACACGCCGCAGGCCACCCCGTGGGCAGGTGGCCCGGCATGAGCATGCTGGCCGGGTTATGGGAGCCGTTCGCCACCTTTGGCTTCATGCGCCGCGCGCTGGTCGCCTCCATCACGCTGGGCATGGGCGCGGGGCCGGTGGGCGTGCTGCTGCAGCTACGCCGCATGAGCCTGATTGGCGATGCGATGAGCCACGCCATCCTGCCCGGTGCCGCCATAGGCTTCCTGGCGGCGGGCGGGCTGTCGCTTACGGCCATGGGGCTGGGCGGCATCGCGGCGGGGCTGGGGGTGGCGCTGCTGGCGGGGCTGGTGAGCCGCCGCACGCACCTGGCGGAAGATGCCAGCTTTGCCAGTTTCTACCTCACCTCACTGGCGCTGGGCGTGCTGATCGTCTCGGCGCGGGGGTCCAACATCGACCTGCTGCACGTGCTGTTCGGCACCATCCTCGCCATTGACGGGCCTGCCCTGTACCTGATGGCGGGCATCACCACGCTCAGCATGTGCCTGCTGTCCTTCATCTGGCGGCCACTGGTCATGGAATGCGTCGATCCCGGCTTCATGCGCATGACCGGCAGCCGGGGCGCGCTGTACCACATGGTGTTCCTGTTCCTTGTGGTCATCAACCTCGTGGCCGGGTTTGAAGCCCTGGGCACGCTCATGTCGGTGGGCATGATGATGGTGCCCGCCGCCACCGCCCGGCTGTGGACGCGCCGCCTCGTGCCGATGATGGCGCTCTCGGCCACGGTGGGCATGCTGGCGGGCTATACGGGGCTGCTCGTGTCCTACCATTTCCGGCTGGCGGCGGGGCCATGCATCATCCTCACCTGCTCGGCGGCCTACCTGTTCTCCCTTATCACCTCCCCCGCCGGCATCCGCGCGGGGGGTGGTTCATCCCCTTTCCGGAGTCACTGACATGCGCCGCCTCACCTGCCTTCTGGGCTTCTGCGGTTTCCTGTCCATCCTGCCTGCTCGTGCCGCCCCCGCGCCGCATGTGGTGCATGCCGTTGCCAGCTTTACCGTGCTGGCCGATGTGGTGTCGCATGTAGGCGGCGCGCATGTCGCGGTCACATCACTGGTGCCGCCCGATGGCGACCCGCATGAATTCGAACCCGCCCCCGATGATGCCCGCGCCCTGCGGCAGGCCGATGTTGTGTTCATGAGTGGCGAAGGGCTGGAAAGCTGGTTTGCCCGCCTGGCCCACGCGGCGGGCTATCAGGGCAAACCCGTCATCGTCTCGAACGGGATCGACATCCATACCGAACACGATGGCCAGCAGGTGGAAACCGACCCGCATGTGTGGAACAGCGTGCCCAACGTGATTGTATGGACCAACAACATCCGTGATGCGCTGATTGCCGCCGACCCGGCGGATGCCGATGATTTCCGCGCCTCGGCCGCGGCCTATACCGCGCAGCTCCAGGCCCTTGACCATGACATCCGCACCGCGATCGACACCATCCCGCCCGCGCGGCGGCGCGTGCTGACCAGCCATGATGCCTTTGGCTATTTTGGCCGCGCCTATGGCGTGACCTTTATGGCGCCGCAGGGCCTCTCGACCGAGACCGAAGCCTCCGCCGCCGATGTGGGCAGGCTGATCGCGCAGATCCGCGAAAGCGGCATGACCACCTATTTCCTTGAAAACGCCACCGACCCGCGCCTTGTGCAGCAGGTCGCCCACGCCACCGGGGCACAGCCCGGCGGCGAGCTTTATGCCGAGGCGCTCTCCACCGCGGGCGGCCCCGCACCCGATTACATCAGCATGATGCGGCATAATACCGAGCTGATGGTCAGGGCGATGCGCCCGCACTGACCACGGCAGTCACACCCACGGCAAAGGGGGTGAGGTCAATGGCATTTTCATGCATGCCCACCACCGACTGCCGGTGCGTGATCGACACCACCGTCATGCCCGGGCAGGCCTGAGCCAGCAGGGCGTAAAGGGCGGCCTCGGACGCGGCATCAAGGTTCGAGGTCGATTCATCCAAAAAGACCCAGCCCGGCCGCGCCAGCACGATGCGGGCAAAGGCCAGGCGCTGGAGTTCGCCGGGCGAGAGGATCTGCCCCCACGGCTCCTCGTTTTCAAGGCGCGGCACCAGCGCGCCAAGGCCGACCTGCTGCAGCACCTGCGCCACCTGCGTTGCGGCATAGGCCGTGCTGTCCGCCGGGTAGGCCACGGCCCGGCGCAGCGTGCCGGTCGGCATGTAGGGGCGCTGGGGCACGAACATCATCGGCGCATCGGGGCGCGTGATCGTGCCGCTGGCAAACGGCCAGATGCCCGCCAGCACCCGGAACAGCGTGGACTTGCCGGTGCCCGACGGGCCGGTCACCACCGTCATCTGCCCATGCGGCAGCGTAAAGTTCACATCCCTGAGCAGCGCCGTGCCATCGGGGCGGAACACGTCCAGCCCGCTGACCTGCATGGCCGCCCCAGCGGGGGCGGCAACGAGGCTGACCTCGTTCTTCATGGCCTGCGCGCGGTCCATCACGCGCTGGAAGGTGGCCAGACGCGCCACCTCCGCATGCCATGTGGTCAGCGCGGCATAGGAATTGGACAGCCAGCCCAATGCCCCCTGCACGCGCGAGAACGCCATGACCAACTGCATGAGCGTGCCGAAGCTCATCTTGCCCGCGAAATAGCGGATCGAGCCGATCAGCAGCGCAAAGTTGCCCGACACCACATCAAGCCCCGTGGTGAGCAGGCCCAGCCATTTGGTGCGGCGCATGATGGACAGGAAATTGCCATAGACGGAGGCGAATGACCGGTCGAGCCCGGCCTGTTCCTCCGCCTCGCCCCGATAGAGCGCGATGCCCTCGGCATTGTTGCGCACATGAACGAGGCTGTAGCGGAAATCCGCCTCGGCGCGCTGCTGGAAGAACTGCAGCCCCGCCAGTTTATGACCGGCAAGATGCGTGACCCACGTCGCCACCACGGAATAGATGAGTGCGGCCCAGAAGAAGTAGCCCGGTATGGACATGCCCCATATTTCCAGCGGGCCGGACAGCACCCACAAAAGCCCGACATAGCTGAACAGCGTCACGATATTGGACAGCAGGTTGATGAACTGCGTCAGCGTATCGGTCACGAAGCTGTTCAGGTCCTCCTGTATGCGCTGGTCGGGGTTGTCGGCCCCGGCCTCGAGGCCCGACGTGGTGATGGCGATGCGGAAATAGGTCTGGTTTTCCATCCACTGCCGCGTCATGCGCGCGGTCAGCCACCGCCGCCAGCGCAGGCCCAGCATCTGCTGCAGGTAGGTGGCATAGACACTGAACAGGATGGCCGGGATGGTGATGATGAAGAAGCCGGGCACGTACCCGCTCTCGTTATGCACATACCAGAACAGCCCGCGCAGGAAGGTCGTGGCATCACGCTGCTGCAGCGCCGTGTAATACACATTGCGCGAGAAGGACTGGAGCAGGTCCATCCCCACAATGGAGAAGGTCAGCACCAGAACGGCCACGAGCAGGCCCCAGGCCCATTTTTTGTCCTCCGACACGAAATAGGGGCGGGTCAGGTACCAGACATCTTTCAGGAGAAGGCGCAAATGCTGCATGTTGATCCCGTGCAGTGGGGTGAAAGGCAGGAACCCACAGCATTCCCACGAAGTGGGGGCGGACTCAATCATGATTGCGCCGCAGGCCCGTTTTGCGCGAAAAAAGCCGGGGCATTAAGCATTATCACAACTTATTGACCACGTGCGCCATTTGCGCGCGTCCGGCACCCGGCAGGCAATACCGGCTGACAACAGGGGTTTATGGCGCACAAAGCGCATGACAAGGGCGCCATATATCGAAAAGACGAATGCCTGACATATCCGCCGCAGGGGTGTGGCGCGCGCGCATCGTGATATGCCTGACACATAGATTCACAATTGAGTGGGCCCTGATGGACCCGCCAGATGAACATGCAAGGAATAATGAATATGGTGTCGTTCGGTCGCGTCCTGTCCGCCAGTGCCTTCGCAACCCTGCTGGCCGCAGCACCGCTTGCGGCCCATGCCGCTGAAGTCTCGCCGCCCACGGGCGCAGGTGTTGCCAACCAGGTCGAGCAGATCAAGCCGGGCTCGCTCTCGGCCGATACGGTGTATTCCGCCGTCGCCTCCGCCAAGCCCGCTGATCTGGGCGGCATCATGAACTACTGCATCCAGTCCAACTACCTGACCGCGTCTGAAGCCTGGCCGGTGCTGGCCGCCTTCAACAAGAAGACCAACGACGTACCGTCCAACCAAAAGGGCAACATGTCCTACGCCGATGGCTCGACAGGCCTGCTGAAGGTGGGCGGCAAGGCCCCCATCTCGCTCGAGGACGCTTCGGCCGACATCCGCAAGCAGGCCTGCGCCAAGGTGGAAGCCCGCGCGAAGTCCATGCTCTGATCGACGCGGCCTATCGCCCCGTTCTACAGGCCCCGCCGGTTATCCGGCGGGGTTTTGTATTTAAGAACACCCACCCGCCCCGCATCGGGGAACGGTCAAAGACGTTTTTGGTGAGGCTTTTTTGAACAAGCTTCGCAAGGAACGCCGCCTTTTTAAAAAAAGCGGCACCCAAAAACTTTTATTATTTTCTACTGTACCCACACACGTGAAAAAGCCATGTGATACAGGCTGGTCACAAAATAATGGCCCAGCCGGGGCGAGACGAGATCGACATACCGCGTGCTGATCATGGGGGCGGCGGGTGCCAGACGGGTGATGCGGTCATCGACCTGCCCCCACAGTGCCAGGGCTGCCTGCGGGTCAGGTTCGCTACGGATGCGCGCCACAAGCGCCTGCACCACCGGGTCGCACAGGCCGGACATGTTGATGGAACTGTCAGAACCGGGATGGAAGTTCTCGCAGCCAAACAATGTATCGAGAAAATTGGAGGGCGAGGCGTAATCCGCATACCACCCCAGCAGGCTGATCTGCACATGGTTGGTGGTGTTGGCGGCGTAATTGCCCTCCATGGCGGGCGAGAGCGGGTGCAGCCGTGCGTGGTAGCCGATCGCTTCAAGCATGTCGCGCAGATAGGTGCCCATGCTCACATACATGGCGGTGGCAGGCACGATCAGGGTCACGTCCATGCCCTCCGTGCCGCTTTCATGCACAAGCTGGCGGGCGCGTTGCAGGTCCGGGTGTGCCCAAGGCGTAGCCGGATGGTCGGGGTCGGCGCCACGCGTCCAGGCACAGGCGCCATCGCCGGGCAGCAGCCCCGGCGGCACCATGCGGCACAGCGGGGTTGCAATGCCCGACCCGCCGTACAGGATGGTCATGGCGCGCCGGTCAAGCGCGTAGTTTACGGCCTCGCGCGCCTTGGGCTGGTCAAAGGGCGGGATGTTGACGTTCATCGGCAGGAAGATCAGGCCATAGAGTGGCGATACATGCACCTGCGCCGTATAGCGGCTGCCAATCTCGCCCAGCCGGTCAAGCGGCTTGAGGCCCGCCATCCAGTCATACTGCCCGCGCTCGACGGCGGTGACCGCATCTTCTTCCGACAGGCCGAAATCATAAACGATACGGTCCACATACCCATCGGGCTGGGCCGCCTCGCTCCATTCATGAAAATAGGGGTTGCGCTCGAGCACCAGCCCGCGCTCGGGGTCGGATGACACGATATGATATGGCCCGGTGCCGGGGGCGGCCACATTGCCCAGATCATGCGCGGGCGTGGAAGCGGGCAGGATGGCGGCATGGCCGAAGGCGAGTTTTTGCGGGAATTCGGAGTCAGGCTGGGTCAGGCGGATGGTGATGCGGCGGGTAGCGGGGTCGGTCTCCACGCCGCCTTGCAGCGTGCAGTGCGCACTATTACGCAGGCAGGCATCCGCCCCCACTATGGTACCGTAAAACGAACCTGCCGTGGGCGTGCCCACCTTGAAGATGCGCCGCAGGGATGCTGCCACGTCCTCCACCGTAACCGGCGTGCCATCTGAAAAGCGGATGCCATCGCGCAGGGTAAACACCCATGTGCGCCCGTCATCACGCAGCTCGGGCATGGCCTCAGCCAGGTCAGGCACCACCTGGTTGCCTGCCGGCCCCTCCAGCTTGGGATAGGTGAGCAGCCCGTCATAGATGACGGTGGCAAGCTGCATGTACTGGCTGGTGTAGCTGATCTGCGGGTCGAGCGTGCCGGAAGCACTCGCCGCCGTCAGCCGCAGGGTGCCGCCGCGATGCGGCTTGCCCTGCGTGCCTTGTGCACAGCCTATGGCTGGCAGCGCATGCAGCAGGCCGCCAAGCATGAGCGCGACCATGCCCAGCCGCTGGCCTGATGCCCGCATGCGCTGGCCCGCCCGGTTCAGTTATGCGTCGCAGGCGACATGAGTTCGGTCATGCGGGCCGTGATGTCGGCTGCCGTGGCGGTGGCGGGCAGGCTGCCCTCATAGCGCCCGGTGGGCGACATGATCACGATCTGGCTGGCAGGCTCCATGCTGTAATCGCCATTCGCACCATCACGCCGCACGTAAGGGGCATGGTACTCCTTGGCCACGGCCTGGATCATCTTGGGCGAGCCGGTCATGACCGTGACATGCGAGCCATAGCGCAGGGCATAGGTGCGCAGCACGTCGGAGTTGTCGCGCATGGGGTCGAGCGTGATGAAGATGGGCACCGCAAGCCGCGCGCGGTCGTGGCCCAGCGCCTCCACGCCCTCGGCCATGGCCTTGACGGTGGCGCCGCACACATCATCGGGGCAGTGGGTATCGCCAAAATAGATCAGCATCCACCGGCCACGGAAGTCGGTGTCGAGCACCGAGCCATCCGCCCCGTTGATCAGCCTGAACGACCCGCCAACCGGGTTGCCATAGGTGGTCAGCGGCACGGGCGCGCTGTCGGAATAACGGTAGCCGAAATACCCCGCAATCGAGGAGACCACCAGTATGGTAAACCCGACCAGCACGAAAAACCGGTCCCGTTCATTTCGCATTATCAATGTGCATCCGCCCAGTTCGTTCCGGTCCCGGTTTCCACGACCAGGGGCACTGACAGGGCCGCCGCGGATTCCATGACCTGTTTGACGAGGGCTGCCAGACGATCGGCATCATCCTTGCGCACCTCGAACACAAGTTCGTCATGGACCTGAAGGAGCATGCGTCCGTCAAGCCCCGCATCGGACAGGGCAGCCGGAATTCGCACCATGGCGCGCTTGATGATGTCGGCCGCACCGCCCTGCAGCGGCGCGTTGATGGCCTGGCGCTCGGCATAGTTGCGGCGCACGGCGCTTTTGTCGGCAATGCCCGGCACAAAGCAGCGGCGGCCAAAGGGTGTTGTGACATAGCCGTTCTTGCGCGCCTCCGCCTTCACCCGCTCCATATAGTCGCGGATGCCGGGATAGCGGGCGAAATAGGCGTCGATGTAACCCCGTGCCTCACCGGGGGAGATGCCAAGCTGGCGGCTCAGACCAAAGGCGCTGATGCCGTAGATGATGCCAAAATTGATGGCCTTGGCGCGCCTGCGCGTGAGCGGGTCCATGCCCTCAAGCGGGATGCCGAACACCTCGGAGGCCGTGCGGGCGTGGATGTCCTGCCGCAGTGCGAACGCCTCGCGCAATGCGGGAATATCCGCCACATCGGCCAGAAGCCGCAGCTCGATCTGTGAATAATCCGCCGAGACCAGCACATGACCCGGTTCCGCCACAAAGGCGCGGCGGATACGCCCGCCCTCTTCCGTGCGGATGGGGATGTTCTGCAGGTTGGGGTCGTTCGATGACAGGCGGCCCGTTGTCGTCACCGCCATCTGGAAGGACGTGTGCACGCGGCCCGTGGCGGGGTTGATCTGGTTGAGCAGCGCATCGGCATAGGTGCTCTTGAGCTTGGCCAGTTGCCGCCAGGCCAGGATCCGCGCGGGCAGGTCGTGGCCCTGGTCGGCCAGGTCCTGCAATACCGCCGAATCCGTGCCCCATGCGCCCGCCTTGGTGCGCTTGCCACCGGGCAGGCCCATCTCGTCAAACAGGATCTCGCCCAGCTGCTTGGGGGAGCCGACATTGAAGTCACGCCCGGCCAGCGTGTGAATCTCGGCCTCGATCACCCCCATGCGTTGTGCGAACTCGGTGGACATGGCGCGCAGGTCATCGGCATCAACCCTGATGCCCGCCCGCTCCATATCCGCCAGGATGGGCACCAGCGGGCGCTCCATTTCCTCATACAGCGCCAGTGCCTTATTGGTGCGCAGCTGGGGTTTGAGCACCTGCCACAGGCGCAGGGTCACATCCGCATCTTCCGCCGCATACGGCGTGGCGCGGTCAATCGCCACCTGCGAGAACACGACCCGCTTGCGGCCCGTGCCGGTCACTTCATCATAGGGGATGGGCGTATGGTCGAGTGTGAGGCGCGAAAGCTCGTCCATCCCCTGCCCGTGCTGCCCCGCGGACTGCGCGTAAGAGATCAGCATGGTGTCATCGATCGGGGCAGGCTGCACGCTGCCTGCCTGTGTCAGCACCAGCAGGTCGAACTTGGCGTTCTGGAATACCTTGAGCACGGACGGGTCGGCAAAAAGCGGCTCGAGAATTTCCAGCGCGGTCTGCGCCTTCATCTGGGGCGTGCCCGCGCTGTCCATCAGGTCAACCTGATGGCCCAGCGGAATGTAGCATGCCCGCCCGCAGCGTGGCGCAAGCGAGATGCCGACCAGCGGGGCCGTGAGCGGGTCCAGCCCGTCGGTTTCGGTATCGACCGCGCACACGCCGCTCGTGCGGGCCTCACTGACCCATTCCCGCAACACCTCGGGGTCGGTTACGGTGATGTAGGGGCCATAAGGCTCGGCCGGAAAGGGCGGACGCTGGGCCACCGGGGCTGCAGCCAGCGTGTCATGCGCCGAGATGCGCGGGCGCGGCTTTGCCTTGATGCCCATGCGCTGCAGCAGCGATGAGAATCCCATATCCGACAGCCATGCGCCAAGCCGCTCCATGTCCACATCGCAGCAGCCCAGATCGGCCAGCTTCTCGGGGCAGGGCGCGTCCTCGCACAGCGTGACGAGTTTGTAGGACAGGCGGGCCATGTCGGCATGGGCCAGCAGGTTCTCGCGCCGCTTGGAAGGCTTCATGCCCTCCGCACCCGCCAGGATGGCATCGAGCGAGCCATATTCCGCCATCAGGGCCGATGCGGTCTTGGGGCCGATTCCGGGCACGCCGGGCACGTTGTCCACCGGGTCGCCGATCAGGGCCTGCACCTGCGCCACACGGTCCGGGGCTACGCCAAATTTTGCCTCGACTTCCTTCGGTCCGATCGGCCGGTTCTTGATCGGGTCCATCATCATCACGCCGGGGCGGATGAGCTGCATCAGGTCCTTGTCGGATGAATAGATGGTGCACTGGCCGCCTGCATCGGTGGCCTTGCGGGCGTAGGCTGCGATCAGGTCATCGGCTTCCCAGCCCGCCTGCTCGAGGGCGGGCACGCCAAAGGCTGCCGTGGCGTCGCGCACGAGGCTGAACTGCGGGCGCAGCTCCTCGGGCGGTTCGGGGCGGTGGGCCTTGTATTCGCCATACAGGTCATTGCGGAAGGTATGGCGCCCCGCATCGAATATGACGGCCAGATGCGTGCCCGCATGCTCGCGCAAAAGCCGCGAGAGCATGTTGGTGAAACCATAGACCGCGTTGACAGGCGTGCCATCGGGGCTGGTCATGGGCGGCAGGGCGTGGAAGGCGCGGAAGATGTACCCCGAGCCATCCACCAGGATCAGGTGAAGCGGCGTGTCGCTGGACATGGATGTAGAGGCTGTCAGTGCGCGTCACCCACCGGTGCATCGGGGTTGAGCACGAACAGGCGGGAGCAGTAGGGGCAGAAGGTCTGGTGATGGGCGATGCGCAGGAACACGCGCGGGTGGCCAAGCGCGCCGAGACCGCCATCACAGGACAGGGTGCGCGAATCGACCACGATGGTTTCAATCGTGCCCAGGCGGGGGTGCGGTGCGGGATCGTGGGACAGGGCTTGCATTCTGATCGGCCTCGGGTTGTTGTCCGGCTTGGATTTGCATGGCGCGCCCGATGGGTGGACCATGCGCTGGCCCATGATGATACGCAGGATTGCCGTGCTTTCAAACATTCGCCTGTCACGCCTGCTTTATCCAGCGCTTTTTGTGATGTTGACCGCCTGCGCCACCCACGAGGCCCCGGCCCCCACGCCGCCCGCGCGGCATGCCGAACTCGCCCGCCTCATACCGCCTGACCGCGTGGTGGATATTGCGGGCGTGGGTGCCGTGCCCCTGCGCATCTGGGCCGCCCATGGGCCGGAACGCGCGGTGATCCTGGCGCTGCACGGCTTCAATGACAGCCGCGATGCATGGGAGCGCCCGGCACCCGCGCTCAATGCCGCCGGGCTGGGCGTGGTCGCCCCCGACCTGCCCGGCTTTGGCCAGACACAGGCACGCGGAGGCTGGGTGGGCACGGATGCGCTGCGCCGCACGGTCAGCACCCTGGTCGCCACCATTGGCCGCGAACACCCCGGCGTGCCGCTCTACATCATGGGCGAGAGCATGGGCGGCGCACTTGCCGCCGTGCTGGCGGCCCAGCCGGACGCGCCGCCGGTGGCGGGCACGATCCTACTCGCCCCCGCGCTGTGGGACCTGGACGCAGGCGCGCGCCTGACCACCCACCTGATGGCGGCCATGGCCCCGCGCTGGCGGCTGAGCGGGCGCGAACTGCCCGTGCACGTGACCGCAGCCGATGACCAGATGGCCCTTGCCCGCCTGTATTACGACCCGCTGACCCTGCGCGACACATCCACCACAGCACTCGCCGGGCTGACCGACCTCATGCATCAGGCCGCCCATGCCAGCGCCCGCATGCATGGCCCCGTGCTGGTGGTGTATGGCGGGCGCGACCAGATCGTGCCCGCCGCCGCCATGGCGCGGGCATGGCGGCACATGCCCGCGGGCACAAGGCTGGATTACATACCCAACGGCTACCACCTGCTGACCCGCGGGCGGGCGGGCGGCAAGGTGACGGCGGACATGACCAGCTGGATCCTGCACCCCGAGCGCTTCCTGCCCTCGGGCGGGGATGCGGCGACGGCGGCATGGATGGCCGAACCCGCAGGCCACGACGCCCCGCTGCCCATCCTGCCCGGACGGATGGACGCAATCGCGCCGCGATGATTTTTCCCGATTGGGGCTGGCGTTCCGGCCTGTGGCGATGTATGCAGGCGTGAGTGGACTCGTAGCTCAGCTGGATAGAGCGTCGCCCTCCGAAGGCGAAGGTCGAAGGTTCGAATCCTTTCGAGTCCGCCATTTTCCAGATAAAATATAATAATACCATTTATTCAGATGGCAGTTTGTTATCAGGTAAAAGTTTTCGGGTGTGCCTTTTTTCAAAGCTTTTTGAAAAAAGCTTTACCAAAAACTTTTATACTTCCAAGACATTACTGGTCCTGCCTTTTCAAACGGCCTTTTATCGCCGCAGCGTGGCAAAAGGCCGCAGTGGCTGCGGGGCAGGCGCGCAGTCATTCGCGTGCCATGACCGGATCAGCCCGTCAGTGACCTGCCGCAAGGCATCGCGCCCGGCCAGCAGGCGCGTGGCCTCGGCGTGGCGTATGGCGTCGTTCTGGCCCAGCAGGGTGGTTTCATAAGTCGCCTGCCGCGCCATTTCCACCTCCGGCATGGAGGAAAGCGGTGCGTAGGAGACCGGCAGGCTGACCTGCTGGCTGGTGGTCCGGCTGGCATCCGCAGCAATGCCAAAGGTGGGCGCGGTTGTCAGCGCGCCTACGCTAAACTGCCCTCCATGCGTAAAACTGCCTGATAGCTGGAGCGTCACATCCCCCACGATCGCGCCGATAACGGGGTCTGCCACGTTCTGGCGGCACTGGGCGGCGCGGATGGCGGCGGCAAAGCGCGTGGCCTGCGCCTGTGACCAGTCGGCAGGGTGCGAGACGGACACAATGCCCGCCTGCCCCAGCGTGGTTTCAAGCCCGGCCATGGCGGCGGGGATGGTTGTCGGCACGGGCCTGCCCTGCGCGCAGCCCCACAGGCACACCGCAAGAAGCAGTAAATACGAAAGTAATTTCATGATTTATTGCAGATTCCAGCAGTCATTTAAAAAAACAGAAATTTGCGGGGGCCGCTTTTTTCAAGAAGGCCGCGTTATTCCGAAGCTTTTCGACAAAAGCTTCACCAAAAACTTTTCCAGTTCACATCGCTTGCGGCCCGGCCAGATAGGCTTCATTGGCGCTGACCAGGGCATCCCAGTCCTGATGGGTGGGGCTGAGTACCCCCGCAGGCAGCAGTTGCCGCCACGCCAGGCCATGGGCTTCCATGAGGCGTGAGCGCACCCAGCGCCATGTCGCCTTCTGCCGCGTGCCCCATGTCAGCAGCGTCACCACATCCGTGTCGGCTGTGCCGGCATAGTCCCATAACAGCAGGCAGTGGCCGCCCGCGCTGCCGGGGGTGGGGTCGCCACGCCCGGCAGGAGTTGGCGTATCCCATAACGGCGGCGGGTTGCCGACAGCGTCGGTCCACATATCCGCCACGGCAAGCTGCACGCCCAGATAGGCTGCCGACAGCCCCGCTGTTACGTTACGGATTGCATTGAGGTCGGCAGGCTCCAGCGTGCCCCAGAGCGGGAACAGCGTCTGCCGGGCCAGCGCGTAGCCCTGTTGCAGGGCGGTGGTCAGCACATCCACTTCCACCCCGCCATGATCCGTGGCCGGGTTGCCAGGCACATAACCGGTGGAAAGCGCGTAGAACCGCACGGCATCAGGCGTATCCACCGCCACCTGGTAGCCCGCAAGTGCGGCAGTGGCGCGGATATGGTTGCCAATGCCCGCCGCCGTGCAGTTACCCAGCACATCATTGCCCAGCATGAGCGGGGCGGGATCGATGCCATCGCGGATCAGGCGCTGCGGCGCGGGGCGGGCCATGAAGCCCTTCATGGTCGTGAGCATGGGCTGGCGCGCCCGCCTTTCGGCAGGGCGGCAGCCAAGTTTGCGCAACATCATTTTTGCCCTGCTGTTTTTGAAAAGGCAGTGTTCTTCAGGATGTTTTGAAAAAATCGTCGCCCGAAAACTTCTTTACGGTTTCCTGTCCGTCGCATCGCCCTTCCTGTCGGAGGGCCGGTTCCAGCCACGCAGTTGCGCCATGGCGGTAACAACGGTCCACACGACCACCCATTTCGACCCGGCTGCGGGCGGCCGCCAGAAGCGCGCGACCACCGCGCAGCCGGAAATGAGGAAGGAGAAGATGACAACCACATCCGCGGCATACCGGGCTGGCAGGAGAGAGAGGATGGTCTGGGTCGTGAGCATGGTGTCCATGACGCATGGTTCCGGCAGGGAGGCCGCCTTGTCAGGCGGCCTCCCCTGTGGCTGGTGTCAGGTGGCGGGGCGCGGGTCGGGCTGGTTGCTTGCGGCCCATTCGTCAAAGGCGAAGATCTGCCCGTAATCATGCACCTCGGTCAGGAAGGTGCGGTCATCCTCCAGGGCTATGCGCACGGTGGGGGCAAGCGTGCCGCCAATGCGGTAGGTTGCAGGGTTCTGCGGGTCGGTGCCGGGGGCCGGCAGCGTGTCGATGAAGGACTGCACGTAGCCCATCGGGTCAACAAAATGGCTGTAGGTCTCGTAGGGCGCGGAAGACGGATTGCCCAGCACCAGCCCCGAACTGTTCAGCGGCGTGTAGGGGCCAAAAATGCCGTGGCGCGACACGAACCCGTACACCCCGTCCGGCCCTTCCAGCCCGCCGGTATAGGTGGAGTGGTGGCTGATGGTGAACAGGTAGGTCAGCCCGTTGCGGAACACCACATGCGGCCGTTCGGTCTGGTCGTTCACCCCAAGGGCGGTGACCAGGGCGGGCAGCATTTCCCAACGCGAGAAATCACCCTGCGCATAGGACGAGACCAACCGCGCAATGCCGATGGCGGCGGCGCCATAGCCTGCCCCTTCGCCCACGGTGTAGCCCGGCGGCAGGTGGCCCGCCTCGCGGTCGGTGATGACAAAGTCGCCGCGCATGCCGGGCACGTTGCCTTCAAACAGGCAGTAGACTTGCCCATCGGCGGGGTTGATGAACGGGTGCGGATCGCGGAAATCGAAATACGGGTCCTGGGAGGCATTGGCGTAATGCAGCCCGTCGGCCGAGAACATCTCGGTCGTGGCCGTGAAGCCCTCGAACCACACACCGCTGTCATCGGCATGGATCGTGCCGGTGGAAACGGAGGGCACGCTCTGGTTCACATCCGTGTTGACGGAAGTGTAGAACATGTCGACCACGTTCTCGCTGCCGTGGCGCATGACCAGGCTGCCCGACCATTCATCGGGCCGCAGATCAGCGCTGGTGTTGAGCAGGCGGCCGCCAAAGGTCCAGTCAATGCCGTTGCGGCTGTAGTAATAACCAATGAAGGCGAAGGCGTTGCGGTTGTGCCAGCCGGCTGCGTCGTCACCTGTCTGGGCGCGTTCGGCCACAAGCGACCACATGACGTACCAGCCCTTGAAGGTGACCGTCTCGCCGGTGATGCGGCGCAGGGCGCCCGTGTCCCACTGCCACAGGGCGTCATCCATGACCGGGAAATCCTGGGCGATGACGGGCATGGTGGTGGTGGGGTCATCGGCATGCACTTTCAGTGCATCGGCGATGGTCCAGGCGGACGGAAGGCGTGCATTGGAGGAAACCATGTTCTGATCCTCTCGTCAGGGCATTATTACTGCCCATGATCCATTTATATGCAGGTATACGTTCCGTATAATGCATTATTCATGCCATTATACTTGTCGTGTCAGGATAATCGCGCTGTCTTGTCGCTCCTGACATGATGAAATATAGGGCGCAGCCATGCAGGCAGCAAAAGAAAGCATGTACCGCTGGCAGCATTTCATGAAAGGAGGCAGGCGCCCTGCTGGATGATACGGGCAAGGCCTGCCGTTTGCGTACCTGCCCGACCTGACCGGGTGGTTACCACCAGCGCAGCGCGCGCCTGCGGCAGATGAAACGCCAATTGCAGGCCGCTGCCAGCTGGGCGCGAATCGTGGCCGGGCGATATCTTTCGGGCCGGATTGTGACGCGCAGTTCCGTGCCCCATGGCACGTAAAGCAGGCTGCGCGGGCTGCCGCCGGGCCGGTGGCTGAGCCCATGGCTTTTGCAGAAGCGTTTGTTAACGCCCGCTTTTCGCGCTTTCGGCACGAATTCAGGTCGCCGCAATGATGGCAGTTTAAGTAAAATTGATTGACAGCAGATCGTGTTATTTTTAAGGCAGGATTGTGGTGTTGCTCCACAATTGGGGGTGCTTTTTCCCCTTTCCTTCAGTTTTCTAAGGCCCTAAGCGCATGTCGTTTGATGGTATCGCTCTGACACGGACGGTTTCCCAACCTGCTGCCCAGCCAGTGCCTGCCCCTGTCCACCGCCGGTATTCCGCTGCGAGTGGCATCTTTTTCAGCCTGCTGATGGCCCTGCCCCTATGGGCGCTGGTGGCTTTCTTCCTGCGCTAGGCCGCCTGCGGCCTCAGGCCGGGTGGACAGCCACGCCAAAAGCACGATAACGCTTGCCGCGACACGGGCTTCGGCCCGTGAACGCATTCTGGCAGGACGGACTTGAATTACAGACACAGCTATCATGCCGGCAACTTTGCCGATGTCATGAAACATGCCCTGCTTGTGGCCCTGATCAAGGCGCTGTGCCGCAAGCCCTCGGCTTTTTCCGTGCTCGATACGCATGCTGGTATCGGGCTGTATGACCTGTCCGGCCCGCAGGCGCAGGCCACGGGCGAGTGGCGCGAGGGCATCGGGCGCCTGCTCGAGGCCCCGCTGGGCGTTGCGCAACAGGCCGCCCTTGGCCCCTGGCTGGACATCGTGCGCGACGTGATGCGCGCGCATGAGGGGCGGCTGTTCTATCCCGGCTCGCCCGCGCTTGTGGCCCACCTGCTCCGCCCCGATGACACGCTGACCTGTTGCGAACACCACCCCGACGACCAGCACGACCTGCGGCGGCTGTTCCGCCACAACCCGCAGGTATCGGTGCATGGCCGCGATGGGTACGGGGCCATTACCGCGCTGCTGCCACCCCGGCAGGCAAAGCGCGGGCTGGTGCTGATGGACCCGCCCTTTGAGGAGCGGGATGAATTTACCCGCCTGGCCCAGGCCATCATGACCGCGCGCAGGCGTTTCCCGGCCGGGATCGTGGCGGCGTGGTATCCCATCAAGCACCGCGCGCCGGTGCGGGCCTTCATGAACGGGCTGAAGGATGCGGGCCAGCGCAAGCTGCTGGCGGTTGAACTGACCCTGCGCCCCCCGCTCGACCCGACCCGCCTCAATGGCAGCGGGCTGCTCATCGCCAACCCGCCTTTCCGCTTCGAGAACGAGGCGCAGGCCATTCTCGCCGCCCTGTGCCCCTATCTGGGCGATGGGCAGGCAGAAGGCAGCGTGGAATGGATTGTAGGGGAATAACCCGCAGGCGGCACTTCATCATACCATGTGGTCAAAATAACGCCCGCGTGATGGAAAAGGCATCATATTGCCTGCCTGCCGCACTGACCTGACATGATCCTGCGCTTTTTACGCGAACGATGGCATTGGCTGCCTTTTATCATCATCATCGCATACTACGTGATCGTGACCGTTGCGCACAAACTTGGCCCGTTTGTCATTTCCCACAGGGACATGGCACATCAGAGCGGGCCGGATATCGTGGCGGAGCATTCATGTTTTGACGGGCAGCGCGTATCCGCGAGCGAGCGCGCGGCGCTGGAGGCCACCGTGTACCTTTACGTGGCCAGCCCTGATGGCAAGAACGATATCAGTGGATCGGGCACCGTCCTGCGCGACAGCCGCACGCCTCAAGGGCACAACCGCATCCTGACAATACGGCACGTAACGCAGCATGCCCTGCGCAAGCATGGCAGAATTTACGTTCTTGACCGGTTTGGCCACAAACTGAGCGAAGCGCGGCAGACTCCCGCCACCATCCTTTCAGAAAGCCAGCTGGCGCAGGAGCCTGACTCCGGCGTGCACGACCTGCCGGGTGATAACGCGGTCCTGCTCGACATGCAGCCACGCACGCCCGCGTATGACCAGATCAGCGGCGTTGACGTCGCGCCGCGGCTCTACAGGGGTATCATGTACGCGTGGTTTACCGATCCTGGCGCGCTGATGCCGGGCGTCTCCGGCGCGGCGCTGCTCAATGAGCACAACCAGGTCATCGGAATTGCCGAGGGCACGGGCGGCGGCGACAACCAGCATAGCCATGCCTTCGTAACACAGGTCTCCGCCCATGATATCCAGAAAGTATTTGAGCGGCAGGACACCGGCGAGAACACCATAGGGTCCGCAACCTTCTTTCACGGCTCCATAGCCGCTTTCATGCCACTTTCATGCCGGTGGCAGGTCCTGGCGTACAGGAGATCCTGCACCTGCAGCCAACCTTTGCCCCACCGGAAAACCGGGTCCATGTTCATGTTTTCGGATACCCTGAAGAATTGTACATCGCCTATCACGGGCAGATCCAGACCAGCGAGCCCGGCCCCATGCAGGAGATGGCGCGGATCATGCACGATCTGAGTGGCCTGTAAGGGCGCCCCCTCCACCACGCAATAAGATATATGTATAAAATTGCATGCATGCATAAAATATCATGTATTCGCATAAAATATATTGTCATTACATAGTCATTTTCCACACTATAAAATATCATACTCTGGCATATTCGCTTTTTTACCGACGCATATTGTGCGCCGCCCGTTCAAGGACATGTCTCTTGCCCATAGCGTTGCTCGCCCTGGCGATCGGGGCCTTTGGCCTTGGCACGACGGAAACCATCGTCATGGGGCTGTTGCCGCAACTCTCGGGGGGCCTGCATGTCTCCATCGCGCAGGCGGGGCTGCTGGTCTCGGGCTATGCCATCGGGGTTACGATCGCCTCCCCCGTGGTGGCCATCCTCACCAACAGCCTCTCGCGACGCGACACGCTGCTGCTGACCATGGGCATCTTCATTGCGGGCAATGCGTGCAGCGCGCTCGCGCCGGGTTACTGGAGCCTGATGCTCGCGCGCGTGCTGACCTCGTTCTCGCATGGCACCTTTTATGGCGCGGCCTCCATCATGGCGTGCCAGATCGTGCCGCCGCAAAGACGCGCCGAGGCGCTCTCGCTCGTCTATATCGGGCTGACGCTGGCCATGATCCTTGGCGTGCCGATGGGCACCGTGGTGGCGCAGCTCACCTCATGGCGCATGGCGTTCTGGCTGATCTGCGCGGTGGGCGTGGTGGCGTGGAGTGCGATGTGGTTCTGCATTCCGCGTGACCGGGCAACTGGCGCCACCATTCCCCTGGCCGCGCAGTTCCGGGCCATGCTGCACCCGCTGGTGGTGACCATGATGCTGGTTTCCATGTGCACCTCGGCCAGCATGTTCACGCTGTTTACGTACATCTCGCCGTTTTTGCAGGTGCGCACGGGGCTGGGCACGCATGTGATCGATGCCGTGCTGCTCATGATCGGGGGCGGGCTGTGCCTGGGCAACCTGCTGGGCGCCCGGCTGGCCGACTGGAAGATGCTGCCCTCCTGCGCGGGACTCATGGCGGCGGTGGCGGTGGTGCAACTGCTGCTTGTGCCCGGCAGCCTCATGAGCTGGAGCTGCCTTGCGCTGCTGTTTGCGTGGGGCGTATTCATCTATGCACCCATGGCGCCGCTCCAGACCTATGTGGTGGCGTGCGCAGGCTCGGCCCCCAATATCGCGGCGGCCATGAACCAGAGCTCCTTCAACTTCGGCAACGCCATTGGTGCATGGGCAGGCAGCCATATGGTGGTGACGCGGTGGTCCTATGCCGGGCTGCCGGTGCTGTCAGCGTGTTTTGCCCTGATCGGGCTGGGGCTGGTCGGCCTTGCCATCCATTTCCAGCATCGCACGGCCCAAAAGACGCTGCCTGCCGCGGTCGTGACCCACCCTGCCTCCGCCCGATCCTGACAACGCGGCAGGCGCAGGCCCTGTGTGCGCGCCTTCAGGGCAACGGCATGCAGCCTCCTTCAAGGGCTGCTGCCCCTGCGCTGTCCCTGTCGTTTACAGCGTCTGTCGTCGTCATTCCTGATCTGTCCAGATCAGTATTATACCGTAATGAACAATATTATTCTTACGCCATTAAAGCCCCCGATGCCATTGCCGGAGGTCGTTTGACACCATGATCATTTCTGAAAACGATCCGCGCCTGACGGCCTGAAGCCGGTTTGATAACGCATTAATTTTACGGATTGCGCCTTTTTTAAATAAGGCAATGACCTTCTGAAGCTTTTTGAAAAAAGCTTCACCAAAAACGTTCTATCGCTCATCAGTGTTTGTAGTGGCTGCTTTTCTCAAGGCTTCATTGTTCCATACGTTTTCATAATCTGGCGTAACCAGAAACGTCCATCCCGGTGCCTGGCCAAGATAGGGAATAACCATTTTGCACCAGTGCAGGAGATGGTGCGTGTGCAGTGGCACGAAAAACATTTCCTCGCCCGCCCATATGTACCACCCGCTTGTGCCGTTTTCGGGCCGGAGGCGTAATCCATTGACCGGCAGCAGGCCATGTCGCGATTGGCTCCCTGCATAAGTTTTCCGGCGGCAGCCACCTTACAGGAGGGCGCAACAGAAAATGCCGCCTTTCTTGAAAAAGGCGGCACCCAAAAACTTTTATCATCTGGTCTTTATACGGAGGCTGCGCCTTCAAACCGGCTGACCTCAACCCCCGTACCCACCGGCAGCAAAACGCTGGACATGCCAGGCAGGGCCCGGATGGCGCGCCCGTAGCGCTTTACGTCCTCCGTGCCCGGCCGGATCATGTTATCGGCCACGATGATCGCGCCGGGGTTGAGGCGGGGATAAAAGGCCTCAAGGCACGGCACGTACAGGTCTTTCCATAAATCAACGAACACGAAATCGGCCTTGTGGTCCATCTCGCCAATCATCGCCACGGCGTCGCCTACGCGAAAGTCGATAGACGCCGCAAGCCCTGCCCGTTCAGCCATCTCGCGGGCATGGGCGGATTTATAGGCGTGCCGTTCCATCGTAATCAGCCGGCCACTCCGCGCCCGCGCGGCCTCGGCCAGCCACAGGGCGGAATACCCAAACGACGTGCCCAGTTCGAGAATGGTCGGGCGCTCGAGGCTGCGGGCCAGGATGTTCAGAAGCTGCCCCGTCTCCGGCCCGATGGCGCGCATGCGCTGGTCGTGACCGCCATCACGCCCGCCGGGTGCTTCCACCCGTGGGGCGCTGCGTTCGGCACGCATGCGCTCATGGTAAAGGTCAAGAACCGGCTGGATCCTGTCATCCATGGTCATCCTCCTTCGTGGCCCGAAAGGGCGCGCCTCAGGCCTGGCCCAGCGCGCGGGCGGTTTCATCAAGCAGGGAGGCGATCTTTTCCTCGGCCTGCGGGTCAAGCCCACCATTGCGCAGCCGCAGGCGCAGGGCGGTCTTGAGGTTTTCCATCGCCCTCATGACGGGCACCGGCGCATTGCGGCCACCACCACGGCCCTGTGGCCCGGCCGTTGCCGCACGGGCAAGGATCGCCTCCAGCGCCGCGCGGTTTGCGGCCACGAACGCCTCGCCCTCGGGAGTGATGTGGTAGTTCTTGCGGCTTTCTTCCGCGCCGGGGCGGATGTAGCCCGCTTCATCAAGCCAAGTGAGCGTGGGGTAGATCACACCGGGGCTGGGCGTATAGCTGCCACCGAATTTTTCCTCGATGGTCTTGATCAGTTCATAACCGTAGGTCGGCTTTTCAGCGATCAGGCTGAGCACCAGCAGGCGCATCTCGCCATAATCGAACAGCCGGTTGCGCGGGCCGCCCCGGTGGCGACCATGGTGGCCACGGCCTTCGCGACCTTCACGGCCCTCGCCGCGCCCCGGATGACGGCCTGCGCCCTGCGCCAGCCCTTCGGGGGAGAAAACATGGCGGTGACGACCGCCTGCGTGTCTGTTTGCGTGTTTCATAAGTCCGATATAATTCCCGATATATCGTATGTAAAGATATATCGAGATATGTTTTCATTCTGACGCGCCCACATCGCTGATGGCCGCGTCCGCCTGCCCCTTCACCCAGTAGCCCGCGGCCCTGATCCACGCGGCAGGCACCTTCTTTTCCGCAATCAGGCACTGCCGCACGGCGCGGGCCACGCCAGCCTCCGCCCCGACCCAGACGAAACTCCGCCTGACAGGGGAGAGCTGCCGCAATACCGCCAGCAGCCCGTGCGCCTGGTCCGCCTCGGCCAGCGGGCGGTGCACCCAATGGGCGGCATGGGCGGCGCATGATGTAAAGACCTGCTCATCTTCCGGGCCGGGCACGGCAATGATGGTGGTGACCAGCGCCTCGGCAGGCAGGGCCTCCACGCGCCGGCCAATGGCGGGCAGCGCCGTCTCATCGCCAATGAGCAGCCAGTGGTCGATCCTGCCCCGGATGATGCGCGAGCCACGCGGGCCACCAATCTCCAGCACATCGCCGGGCCTTGCCGCCCGCGCCCACGCGGCGGCGGGGCCGCCTTCATGGTTGACGAAATCCAGCACCAGCGTGCCTGCCGCGGCATCATGATGCCGCGGCGTGTAGTCGCGCCGCGTCAGTTCCCCCGCATGGTCGGGCAGGAAGATCCTGATATGGTCATCCGGCGCGGGGCTGGTGAACCCGGCCAGTTCCGGGCCAGCCAGCGTGACCCGGATCATATGCGGGCTCAGGCGCTCGGTTCCCGCAACCCACAGGCGGCGGCGCAGTTCGTGCCGCACCCGCTCGATCACCGGCGCGCCATCAGGGTGGGCAAGGGGGGAAAGGGTCGTCATGCGTATCTCTCCTCATCATGCCAGCAGACTGGTGAGGGTGAATACACACACGCACAGTCCGCCAGCATGTCTGCTGTCAGTTTCTGTGCGTTGTTTCACGTTAACGCCTACGGGCCACGGCGCATGCGCCGGGCCTCAACTGCAACAAGCCAGACGCTTTTTCCCCGATCCTGTCAAGAGTGTCGTCTGCCGCGCACTGCCATCGCAGGCAACGAGCAAACCGATATACAGGTCACCGTGACCTCGCCTTATGGTCCCGCTTTCAACCGTAAAATCACCAATGCGATTAACAAGGTCACATATTACCCTGCAGAATCTTTCAGGTTTGGAGAACAGGGCATCGCTTCCGTCCATGTCGTTGTGCGCAACAGCGATAGCGTGGTGACAGGCTTCAAGCCGCGACATCAGCGAGCAGCACCACGGCCGCTTCATCAGCCATGACCGTAATGTCGGTCAGCCCGCTTATGGCCGCCGCATCGCCTGCCGGCAGCCCCTGCGTGCCGATCCGCACGGCACCTGAAACCACGAGCAGGTAGAGCACCCGCCCCGGCGCGGTGCCGTAAGCCGCCCCCTCCCCTGCCGGAATGGCCGCATGCAGCAGCCGCGCGCGCGCGGCGAGGGTGACGGGCGCGCCGTCCTCCACGCTTTCACCTTCCTCGGGGTCATCCTCGGGGAAGCCTGATGCAAGGATGCGAAAGCCGCCCTCTTCGAGTTCCGGCAGGGCCGGGCGCATCTCCTGCGCAGGCGTCATGCCCTGCGTGTCAGCGAGGAACCAGAACTGGATGAAGCTGGCCCCCAGCCCGCCCGCGCGCCACGCCAGCTGCGCACAGCCGCTGCCGGTGCTGGCCAGATGCAGCCCGCCCGTGCCGAGCGCATCCGGTTCAAAACCGTCCATGCCTGTAGCCAGCGTGCCGTCTGCCACCCATGTCACGATATCCACCGCCGCTTCGGGGCCAATGCGGTAGGTCTCGCCCGCAGGCAGCGTGCAGGCATTGACCGCGCGCAGGCGGCCCTCATGGCCATGCGCCGGATCGGCATAATCGGCAAAGGCGAAATGGCAGCGCAGCACCTGCCCGCCATCATGGGCCGTGCCAAGGCTGGCTGCGTGCCGGATCGTGATCATGTGCGCCCCTTAAAAGACTGTTTGAAAAGGCAGGGCCAATAATACCCTGAAATGATAAAAGTTTTTGGTGAAGCTTTTTTCAAAAAGCTTCAGAAAACGTCGCCTTTTTGAAAAAGGCGACACCCAGAAACTTTTCCTGTTTTTGATCAATTAGCCATGCTTGCGGGTCTTCTTCTGTTTTTCAGGATAGAGGTTCTCCCACCCGCCACCAACCGCGCGGTACAGATTGGTCACCGACAGCGCCACATGGGCGGTGGCATCCGCTTCCGCGCTCTGCGAAGCCAGCAGCGCGTTCTGCAACGTCAGCACGTTGAGAAAATCGGATGATCCCTGCACGTACTGCGCTTTGGCGGTATCGACCGCGATTTCGTTCTCGTGCACGGCCTCGACCAGTTCATCGCGGCGGCGCTGGGCTGCGGTGAAATCGGCCATGGCGTCATCAATCTCCTGCCACGCCTTGAGCACGGTGCGCTGGAACATGGTGGCCGCCTCCTTCTGCTGGGCGCGGCGCAGGTGCAGCTGCCCGGTCAGGCGGCCACCCTCGAAGATGGGCAGCGTTGCCGTGGGGCCAAAGCCATACTGGCGCGAGGCCCATGACCCCAGGCCGCTGAACTGGAGGGCCTGCACGTCAAGGCTGCCCGAAAGGGTGACGCGGGGGAAGAAATCGGCAATCGCCACCCCGATGCTGGCCGTGGCCGCATGCAGCCGGTCGGCGGCCATGCGGATATCGGGCCTGCGCTCGGCAAGCTGGGAGGGCAGCCCCACGGGAATGGCGGCGGGCACGACGGGGATGGTGCCCGGCGGCCCGAGTTCGGCATCGAGCGCGCCGGGTTCACGCGCCACGAGAAAGCTCAACGCATTGAGCCGGTGCGTGACCTGCGCCCTGAGCGGGGCGAGGCGGGAGGTGAAGGTATGGAGCTGGCCGGTGGCCTCCGCCACGTCCAGCCGGGTCGCGGCCCCCTGCTCAAAGCGCAGGGTGGTCAGCCGCACGCTGTTATCAGCCACCGCGATGTTATGTTCAAGGATAGCAAGCTGCACCTGTGTGGCGCGCAGGTCGATATAGTCCTGCGCGGTCTCGGCCATGAGCGAGACGAGCGTGTCGCGCCGCATTTCCTCGGTGGCGTGCATGGCCGCCGTTGCGGCTTCCACCTGCCGGCGCACATGCCCCCACAAATCCACCTCCCACGAGGCGTTCATGCCATATTGCGGCAGGTTGAAGGATGGGTTGCCCACGCTGCCGGGCAGCGCCGTGGGGCCAAAGCCCTGCGTGCCCGAGGCAATGGACCCTGCCCCCTCACGCTCCATCGTGCCCAGCAGCCCCAGCACGCCGTTGGTCGAGGCCCGCTCGCGCCCGTAGGAGGCATTGGCCTCGGCATGCGGCAACTGGGCGGCACTGGCGATGCGCCGCTCGGCAACACTCTGCATCAGCCGCAGGCTGGCGGCTTTAAGGTCAAGGTTGGCGCTGGCCACCTCGTTTTCCAGCCGGGTGAGGATGGGGTCGTTGAACAGCGTCCACCATTGCGGGTCGGTGGTGGCCATGGTGACCTGGCTTTCCGCTGGCGGCTGGGTCGTGCGCCACTGCGCGGGTGCCTTGACCTGCGGCTTGTGGTAATTGGGGCCAACCGTGCAGCCCGCCACCGCCAGCGCCGAAAACCCTGCAAGAAGAAAGCGCTTCATGGCCTTACTGCCAGACATAACGGGTGTCATTGGCATGCGGGCCTTCAGGGGTGGAAGATGTATCGATATTCGCCTCGACCGACATGCCAACGCGCACCTTGTCGGCCAATGGCTGGCCGGGATCAAAGGTCAGCTTGACCGGAATGCGCTGCACCACCTTGGTGAAGTTGCCAGTCGCATTATCGGGCTGGATGGGCGCAAACGCCACGCCCGTGGCAGGCGCAAGTGAGTCAACATGCGCCTTGAGCGGATGCCCGGGAAACGTATCGACCCAGATGGTCGCGCGCTGGCCGGTCTGCACCTTTGTCAGTTGCGTTTCCTGAAAATTGGCCAGCACGTAGGCCGCATGCACGGGCACCACGGCCAGGATGCCCGTGCCCGGATGCACGTAATTCCCCACGCGCACCCCACGCTCGCCCACCACGCCATCCATCGGTGCGGGAATGGTGCAGTAGGACAGGTTGAGCGCGGCCTGCGTCTCGTCACCTTGCGTGCGCACCAGCACGCCGCGTGCACGTTCAAGCTGGCCCTGCAGCACCGCCACCTGCCGTATTGCGGCATCCACCCCGGCCTGGTCACGGGCGATGGCGGCCTCGGCTTCCTTTTCCTGCGCCTCGGAATGCTGCTTCTGCTCGATCGTGCCCGCCCCGCCTGATGACAGGTTTCGGTACCGCGTGGCATTCTGGCGCGCGAACATCAGGTCCGCCTGATCGGCCAGCACGGCGGCGCGGGCCTGGGCTATGACGGAATCCTGCCGCGCGATTTCGGCTTCAAGGTTGGCGACATCACCCTGTGCTGCCTGCCTGTTGCCGCGTGCCACCTCAAGGGCGGCGCGGTAGTCGTCATCCTCGATATGGGCGAGTTCCTCGCCCGCATGCACCTGCTCGTTATCCTGCGCGATCACCCGGTCGATGCGGCCCGAAACCTTGGGCGCGACGGTGGGGAAGTCCGCCGTAACATAGGCATCATTGGTGTACTGGTTGATGCCATCGCCATTGACCAGGCGCGTGCCCCCCCAGGCCACAAGGGCCAGCACGGCGGCGGCACAGCCTGCGTAAAGCAGCGGTTTCTTGTAAATCATGATCAGTAATTCCGGATTAACGGGCAGGGGTATCGGGTGAAGGGGCCTGCGGCGGATAGACGCGGCGCGGCAGGATGAGATTCATGGCCGCATAGCCAAGGCAGACCCAGATCAGGATGTAGTAGATATCGTTCAGCGCCAGCACGAGGGCCTGCTCATGCACGTAGGTATGGAAGACCTGCAACGTGTTGCGGGCCACATGCACGCTGTCGGGCGAGGTGGCGGCAAGCTGGCTGTTGATGGGATCGCCCATGCCCTGCAATGCCAGCTGGTGCGTGCCGTGATGGTCGAGCAGCATGGTGGAATGGTACTGCTCGCGCCGCCGGGTCAGCGCGCCAAACAGGGCGAAGGCCACGGCATTGGCCAGCCCCTTGAGCATGTTGACCATGCCCGAAATGAACGGGCCATCGGCGGGACCCATGGCCATGGTCGCCAGCATGAGCGTGGGGATGACGGTCATGGGCTGGCCAAAGACCTGCAGGATCTGGATCAGGTAGAAATTGTCACGCACCCAGTCCACCGTCAGCCATGTGCCCAGCCACGCAGCAGTGGCAAGGCACAGCATGCCGCCTGCCAGCACGAAGCGGCAGTCCACCTTGCGGCTGTTGCAGATGGCCGCGATCAGCGGCAGCATGATGAGCTGCGGCAGGGCCACCACCAGCGAGACCGGCGCCGCCTGGATGGGCCGGTAGCCCCGCACGGCCTCAAGGTAGGTGGCGGGAATGTTGCCCATGATGGAACAGATGGCCAGGATGCCCACCAGTGACAGAAGCGACGCCTGAATGTTGCGCGAGCGCCAGTACTGAATCCTGAAATACGGGCTGGGGTGGTAGGCCTCGTTGATGACGAACACGATGAACGCGGCGCCCCCCCAGAAGGCGAGGTCGGTAATGACCGGCGAGCGGAACCAGTCCAGCCGGTCGCCCTGGTACAGCACGATGACCAGCGAGCAGATGGCCGGCAGGCCCACGAGGATGCCAAGCCAGTTGAATTTCTCGAAGCGCTCGAAATGCATCGGGTCGCGTGGCAGGCCATAGGCCATCATGGCGATGGCAAGGGCGGCGGTGGGAATGATCTCCCAGTACAGCCAGTGCCAGCCCACATGCTCGAACCAGAACGCCTCGAGCGGCAGGCCCAGATTGGGGCCGAATGTGGCGCTCATGGCATACCCCCCGATGCCGAACACGCGGATCTGGGGCGGCAGGTATTTGAGCATGACGGTCATGAGCACCGGCGGCAGGCAGCCCCCCGCCAGCCCCTGGAAGGCCCGCAGGATGCACAGCGATGTGACATCGGGCATGAAAGGGGCCGGGATGGAAAACAGGGCGAGCGCCGCCGTCATGAAAATGGAAAAGCGGTAGATCGAAAACGTCATGTAGAACCACGGCGTAAAGGCCATGGCGGCGATGTTGAATGCCTCATAGATGGCAATGACCCACGTGCCCTCGTCGTGGCCGATATGCATGGCCCCGCGGATATCTGACAGGCCGATCTCGGTCACATGCTCGTTGAACCCCGCCACGTGCACGGCCAGCAGCATGCCAAGGCAGCCAATGACCGTGCGCAGGCCAAAAGGCGGAATATAGGAAGGCCGTGGCGGCGCGGCATGGATGACCGGCCCACCCGCCGCCAGTGCAGGAGCGACAGTGTTCATGCCGCCACTTGATCCCCAGACGCAGGCAGCGGACAACCCTCATTTGCCGCAGGTAATGATTTCGATTTGCGGAAGGGACGGATCTGGCGGTTTTCATGGCCGCCCCCTTGTCGTGCAGCCCTGGGGCAGGCAGTTTGATAACCGGATAAAAGTTTTTGAATGCCGCCTTTTTCAAAAAGATGGTGTTGTTTCGAAGCTTTTTGAAAAAAGCTTCACCAGAAACTTTTGATGGTTTCTTTATGGAGAGCAGGGGACAGGATGAAGACTGGATCATGGATAGCGGGCGGCCTGTTCTGGGCCGCATTACCTGCCCTTGCCCACGGCGCGCCATCACCTTCCACCCCGCCTGCCACGCAGAATGCCCCACCCGCAAGCCAGACGGGCGAAGCGGTAGAGGCCGCCCGGTCGTTCCTTGAATCCTTTGATCCGCAGGCCCGCAGGGGAGTGCAGTTTCCTTTCGTGGCACAGAAATCAGGCACGCTGGCCCGCTTCCGCCGCAGCGCGCCCGACCAGCCCGCCCTGCCCCTAACCGATGCCCAGGCCCACGCACCCATGAAACAGGGGCCCGGCATGGGGCCGCCGGGCGGCTTTGTGGGCGAGCGTTACGGGCAGTCGGTCTGGTCCAACTTTCCCGTAAGCGACGTGCCGCGCCCCGGCGTGCAGATGGGCCACCTGACACCGCAACAGCACACCGCCGCCCTGCACCTGCTCCAGACCCTGCTGAGTGCGAAGGGCTACCAGAAGGTGCGCGACATCATGGGCGCCGACCAGGCCCTGGCCGATAGCGGCACGCCATTTGCCTCGGGCGAGGCGGTCTATACCATTGCGATTTTTGGCGAACCCTCAGCCACAAAACCGTGGATGGTGCAGTTTGGTGGCCATCATCTGGGTCTGAATCTGGTCATTGATGGCCCGCACGGTGCCATGACCCCCACCCTGACCGGCGCGCAGCCGGCGCTGTACCAGCGCGATGGACAGATGGTGCGCGTGCTGGCAGGCGAAAGCGACAAGGCCTTCGCCCTGCTGGACCTGCTCGATGAAACGCAGCGCAGGCAGGCCATCCTGCCCTACAAGGTGGAGGATCTTGTGCAGGGGCCGGGCCATGACGGGGAAACCCTCGTGCCCGAAGGCATCAGGGGCGATGCGCTAACTGCCGCGCAAAAACAGGCATTGATGGACATCATCGGCGAATGGGCCGGGATCATCAACGACGCCTATGCCGCCCCGCGCCTGGCGGAAATCAGGGCCGGGCTGGAGCAGACATGGTTTGCCTGGAGTGGCCCGACCACCCATGAGCCCGACCGCAACGGATCTTCATATTACCGCATTCAGGGGCCGCGGCTGCTGATCGAATTCTCGCCCCAGGGCGTTGGCGGTGACCCGACGCTGCATGTCCATACCGTCTATCGCGACCCGACCAATCGTTATGGCAGCCGGTTTACCCACCCATGAGCCGCGCCGGGCACGCATGTCTTGCCGCCCTTGCGCTGCTGGCCCTGCCGGCTTCGGCTCAGGCGCACCGGCTGGATGAATATCTGCAGGCCACCACCTTTACTCTCGCGCGCGACCATATTGCCCTGCATCTCCGCCTGACACCCGGCGTGGATGTGGCGCCCGGCCTCATCCGCCAGGTTGACCGCAACGGCGATGGCAGCCTGTCGGTGCGCGAGCAGCACTCCTATATGGCCCATGTCATGCAGAGCCTGTCGCTTTCCCTCAATGGGCGGTCTGGCCAGCTTGTTGTGCAGGCCATGACGTTTCCATCCCTTGCCGCAATGCGGACAGGCACTGGCGTCATTGATCTTGAGTTGACGATGCCTGCCCGCCTCCGGCAGGGCGACAACCATCTGGCCTACCGTAACCGGGGTGATGGGCCCGACACGGTCTGGCTTGTAAACTGCCTGATGCCGCAGGATCCTGCCATCCATGTCATGGGGCAGCACCGCGCGGCCGATCAGTCATCATACGAGCTGGATTTTTCTGTCAGCACACCGTGAAATGATAAAGGTCTTTTGGTGAAGCTTTTTTCAAAAAGCTTTGGGAGACATCGCCTTTCTGGAAAAAGACGACACCCGGAAACCTTTACGTGTTTGTCAGACAGTTGGCTGGAACGCAAAAAGCCACCCTTTTGGGGTGGCTTTTTGTTTGTCTTATCAGACGGAGATATCTGGTTGCGGGGGCAGGGTTGCTTCTCAGCTTGCAGCAATCACAAGTTGAGAGTAAATCGGTATTAAGAGGCTGTTTTAATGAACTTTTTTCTGCCCATACATGAACTCTTACTGAAAATAAATCGCCCCTGCCCTCATAAAACGTAGAATTTATGCATCCAAAGCCACGTCAGCTTCCGCCTCATTTATGCCCTCAGGAAGGACTACGGCTTTTCCAAAAGCGGACTTGGCCTGCATGCCGTTCCATAATCATAGTGAACAGCAATTAATCCCTGCCAGATGTCATCCGCCGTAGTCGCACAGCGTCTCTGGAGGGAGGAAGGCCAAACTGTCGTGCATAGTCTCGGCTGAACTGATTGGGACTTTCATATCCAACATGGAAGGCAGCGAACGTTATATTGCCTTCGCCCGCGATCAGGAGCGATCGGGCATGGAGCAGCCTTACACGCTTCTGATACTGAAGCGGGCTCAGTGCGGTCACAGCCTTGAAGTGGCGATGAAAGGTGGAGATACTGAGTGCTGCCATCTCTGCCAGGTCGCTGACACGTAGCGGTCTGGCGAAATTTTCCCGGATCCAATGGACTGTATTGGCAACCCGCGAAAGGGCGGTGTCAGGTGTGGCGATGTCACGCAGCATCCAGCCGAGCGGTCCCTGAAGGACGCGGAACAGGATCTCGCGTTCGTAGGCTGGCGCAAGGGCGGCAATTTCATCCGGGTGTTCCATCAGCCGTAGCAGACGAACCCATGCATCCAGTAGCTCCGGGGTAACAGGTGCGACCGAAAAGCCGGGACTGGAGGGATCGCTCCCGGCAGGTTCAGGCAGATCTGCCAGCAGACTGGCGATAATGGCGGGCGTCAGCGTCAGGCTCACCGCCAGGTAGGGCTGGCCCTTTTCCGACGGATGCAAGGCGCCGACGGCGGGCAGATCGACCGACATCACAAAATAGGTCGCTGGATCATAGCGAAGGGTCCGGCTGCCCACTGTCATGGTTTTTGACCCTGTCAGGATCAGGTTGATCATGGGATCATAGACGGCAGCGAGTTGATGCTCCGGGATTTCACCCTGCACCATGGCAACCCGCGGAATGCCTGTCTCTGTCCGACGGTTTTCTGCCCATGCGGCCAGTCGCCTGAGTTCCTGAAGCTGCGTTTCCATACCCGGCGTTGTTTCACAGCCCTTTCCCCCGATCAACGGAAAAGCAGAAACAGGCAGGTTTCAGAGAGAAACGTGAGAGCAATCATCTGCTGCCGACATTATCTCTTGTTCCTCCAGGTCGGGCGATAAGCTCCGACGAGTATTGGCATGGGTTTCGGCGGCAACCGAAATGCCAGGCCATCGAAGTGTCTGGCTGTTATAATCTTTGAGGATTTCCCATGCTCGATCATATCTTTCTGACGGTAAGCGATATCGACCGATCGATCGCCTTTTACCAAGCCGTACTTCCACACCTCGGAATCACAAACCGCCTCGATTACGATGGAAAGAATGCGCCAACTGACCACCCGGATCTCAAGGGTTTCGGTGCCGGGGGCCGCATGTTCTTCTGGTTGCAACAGGGAGCGGCAGCAGCCGGGGCGGTCCATGTCGGCTTTGTCGCGGAATCTGCCGCCATGGTGGAAGCGGCCTTTGAGGCTGCTCTGGCGGCCGGCGCAACCGGCATCCACCCCCCGGGGCCGCAGCTTCATTATGACCCGCGATACTATGCCGCCCAGGTCCGCGATCCGGACGGCTACAGCCTCGAATTCGTCTACAAGAGCTGGCAGCATGGCCGCTGAGGCAATGTGTATGATTTCCACTGAAAATCCCTCGCGGATACTGATGATCTATGGGGCTTATGGTTATACCGGCCGCATGGTTGCCGAGCATGCGAAAGCAGTCGGTCTTTCCATCATTCTCGCCGGTCGCAGGGCAGACGGGCTTGAGGAACTCGCGACCCGGCTTGGGACGGATTATCGTGTGTTCAGTCTCGAACAGAACACCGCCATCGATCTGGCCCTGTCAGATGTGACGGTGCTGCTGAACTGTGCAGGCCCTTATCGACGCACGGCTGAGCCACTGATGCGGAGTGCCATTCGCTGTGGGGTTCATTACCTTGATATCGCGGCGGAACTGGACAGCTACCGCGTTGCCGCGCAACTGGATACGATTGCCGGCGCCGCAGGCGTCATGCTGCTTCCGGGCAGCGGCGGCAGTGTTGCGATGCTGGGATGCCTCGCCGGGCATACGGCGGAACGCGTGCAGGCCCCCCAAAAAATCGCCATTGCGCTGAATGTCTCTGGCACCATGTCACGTGGCTCGGCAATCAGTGCTGCGGAAAATGTAACGCCGGAAACGCTGATCTGCAAAGACGGCCATCTTGTCGCATGTCCGGCACCTGATCAGAGGCCTTTTGATTTCGGCCATGGTGCGGTGTCATGTTTTCCGGTGACACTTCCAGATCTCATCACGATCGGACGGGCAACCCATATTCCGGATATCGAGACATTCGTGCATATCTCGGGGAATGCTTTTCCGGGCGGCGACCTCGCACTTCTTCCCGATGGCCCAGGCGCGCAGGAACGGAAAGCACACCGCTATCAGGCAGCGGCCGAGGTAACGGGAGCGAATGGCATCACGGTCCGTTCGGTTCTTGATACGGTGAACGGCTACACCTTCACGCCTCTGGCCGCAGTCGAAGCCGCGCGCCGCGTGCTTGGGGGAGAAGTCCGCCCCGGCTTCCAGACGCCTGCCTGCCTGTTTGGGAACGGGTTTGCCGGGACCATCGCCGATACCCGCATCGTTGACCTGTAATTCCATACAAGAGACGCTTCATGGATTATAAATGTCGTTGTGCCTGGGCCAGTTCGAGCCCCCTGATGCAGGATTACCATGATACCGAATGGGGCGTGCCAGAGCGTGATCCGCGCAGGCTCTGGGAAATGCTGATGCTCGAAGGCTTTCAGGCAGGACTCTCTTGGGAGATCGTGCTGCAAAAACGTGCGGCGTTCCGGGAGGCCTTCGCGGGCTTCGATCCCCGGAAAGTCGCTGCCTTCACCACAGAAGATGTCGGGCGACTGATGCGGAATGCTGGTATTATCCGTGCACGTGCCAAAATCGAGGCGACCATTCGGGGCGCACAGATTTTCAATGCGATGCAGGAGGCCGGGGACGATTTCGCCGCCTTCTGCTGGTCGTTCACAGACGGCAGACCATTGGACGGGACAGGGTCCGACACGGAAACTGAGTTATCCCGGACTATCTCGAAAACACTGAAAAAGCGGGGATTCAAGTTCGTCGGCCCGACCATCGTCTATGCCTGGATGCAGGCGGTTGGCATCGTCAACGATCATTCCCCATCCTGCTTCCGCAGAGACGCCGTTGAGAAAATGTCGGCGGGATCTGATTACTGCAGACAGTAAGCGCAGCCACCAGGACGACGTCGCATCGTCATTCTTCTTTCTTAGACGTAATCTGGAGTTATCACGCAAGATGAAAAACGAGTTTGATAAGAAGAGAGTGCTGGTCACAGGCGGCACGAAGGGAATTGGCGCGGCGATTGCCCATCGATTTGCCGCATCAGGTGCACAGGTTGCAACAACGGCGCGCGCGCCCTCGGCCTCCCAGGATGCCGATCTCATGTTTGTCGCGGCTGATCTCGGGACAACCGCGGGCGTTGATGCGGTTGTGAAGGAAATTGAGAACAAATGGGGCGGACTTGATATTCTCATCAATAATCTTGGAGCCACGGCTACGCCTCCCGGCGGCTTCGAGACACTGACAGATGCGTTCTGGCAGCAGGTACTCGATATCAATCTGATGGCGCCAGTCCGTCTTGACCGTGCCTTCATTCCGGGGATGCTCGAAAGAAAGAACGGCGTGGTCATTCACATAGGCTCAATCGCCCATATCATGCCGCCATCACAGTCGACACTGGCCTATGCTTCTGCAAAAGGCGCACTACGAACTTACAGTAAGGGCCTTTCGAGGGCGGTTGCAGCAGGCGGCGTAAGGGTAAATATGGTGTCACCAGGTTTTATCGAGACGTCTGGTGCGCATGGGATGATCACGGAAATCCAGCAAAATAGGCACATATCCGAGGATGCTGCACGTCAGTACGTCATGAATATGATTGGCGGTATCCCTGTTGGTCGCCCGGGCCGTCCTGAAGAAGTGGCGGAACTTGTTGCGTTTCTGGCTTCTGACCGCAGCGGCTATATCGTCGGAGTGGATTACCTTCTGGATGGCGGCACTATTCCAACAGTGTAGCGAGCCGGTTTAGGGGCCGCAACGGCTGGGGCCCTCGCGGACCAGGGTGCCGATGTCGCGATCAGTTATGTAGCATCGGTCGAGAAAGCTTCAGCTGTCGTCGAAGGTCTGAAAGACAAAGATAAGCGTAACATCACGGTCAACGTCGTTCAGGCCGGAATAATGGATCCCGATATGGCCGCCGGCTCAAAGGGCCATCTGCCACCAATCATCATGGAATCTCACGCGATCCAGAGGTTTGCCAAAGTCGACGAAGTTGCCGCAGCGATCGTTTTTCTCGCTGGCCCTGATGCCGGTTTTATCACCGGATCGATCATCGATGTCGGTGGCGGATTTAACTCCTAACAACCAGGAAACTTGTCATGCGCAGTTCCCGAATGAATCCTCAGGCATAAAGTTCTCTTTGACGAGATATAAAAAATTCCCAACACAAGGTTAAATAGGTGAATAAATATACTATGAGTTTCCGAATGTATTCTATACAACTGAAGCTTCTCTTTTCGGACATAAGTCTGACAAGACAGCGACCGCAATAATGCGTCGCCCGCCGTTCGATCTGTGGCAATTGCTGTGCGTGCGGGCAATCGCCCAGCACGGCAGTATCCACGGGGCGGCGCGTTTCCTGAACACCCGGCAGTCGGCTGTAAGCCGATCCCTGCACAACCTGGAGGAACGGCTTGAGGTCAGGCTGTTCACCCGCTCCCCGGTCGGTGCCGCACCAACTGCGTTCGGCCAGGAATTCATCCGCTGGACCCAGACGATCCTGGACAGCGTGGCCGGCATGAACGCTCGCGCGCAGCGAACGGGCAAGGGTGAGAATGGCCAGATCTCGATCGGCATCCAGACCTGCGTCTTGCCCGGAAGACTCTCAGCCTTCACAGCCGAGTTCCGCGCTACGCATTCGGATATCGTCTTCCATTATTCCGAAGGCACCGGCAAGAGACTGCTGCGTCGACTACAGCGCGGGCAGATCGATTTCGCGGTCGTCACCCGGCGCAATCTGGTCCCTGCGTTACGGGTCATGCCTCTGTGGAGCGACCGCATCGTCGCGGCGCTCCACACCAATCATCCTCTGGCGACACGACGGGAAATCTCATGGCAAGATCTGCGTCATGAAACATTCCTGATCGGACGCGACAACGCGGGTCAGGATTTCGAAACACTCATCCAACGTAAGCTCGAGGAGCCAGGCATCCGTCCGAAGATCCGGCGTCATGATATCGGCAGCAACAGAATCATCGCACTCGTCCAGAACAAGGAAGGCGTTGCCCTGCTGCCCGCCTCGTGGCTGCCACTGATCCGCGATCAGCACGGGCATGACATCGCGATCACGGAAATCCGGGACGCCGGCGGTTCCTCCCATCTGGAATTCGGCATTGTCTGGAGGCCCGACAACGAAAATCCCTGCACCCGGAGCTTCGCCAGATATGTAGAAGCCCATCAGCCGTTGCCATGAGACTACTTTGCCGACGGTGCTGCTTTTACCTGCCTCCGTGCCCTGGCGAACCCTTTGTCCGACATCATGAACTGCCGAAGCATGGGTGCGATCAGCCGAGCCGGATCCATTGCTCCAGCGCTACCGGAAAGAAGTGCCGCATAGGCAAGCAGGTCACGATGGATATCAGCGGGTAGCGCCACTGTCATTCTGACCGGTTTCTCATCGGGAAGTTCCCGGATTTTCAATTCTGTCATCAAGGATGTCCTCCGTTCTGATAGGGTTTGAGCAACAGGTCGCGTCTGAGAATAACGGCAAAGGGTAGTCCCGGCCGGTCGGTCAGGGTGGGCTGGACGTTCAGGCTGCGATCGATCAGCCGGTTGCCGACCATGGAAAACCCGTTGCTGGCGCCGGAACGGATGGCCTGGGCCAGATTGTTCTCGCTCTGGCTGGTCCCCGCCTCTGACCCCACGCTGAGCAGGGTCGTGACCAGAGCGGCTTTGAACAACTGCCCCCAGTGATTGTTCACCTCGTCAGCCAGTCCAGACTGGCCTATGGCGTCCCCGCCGGGCAACTTCTCCAGCACGAGGCTCTCGCCGTTCGGGTATATCAGCCGCGTCCAGATAATCTGGGTGCGCTGCTGCCCGAAGGAGATGCCACTGTTATAGGCCCCGAACAGCAGGCTTCCCTGGGGGATCAGCAGGAAACGGCCAGTGGGGCTGTCATAGACGTTCTGGGTCACATGCCCGGTAATCTGGCCCGGCAGGTCGGAACTGATTTTCGTGTTCAGCGCGCCGGCAATCACCGTACCGGCCTGGAGAACATCGGGCGAGGCAGGCGCCATGATGCGATCGGGGCTGATCGTCGCACGATCAGGCTGCCCTTCCAGAAAGGTGAGGTTCCCAGCTTGTGGCCCGGTCGTGGTGGACGCCCGCCCCTGAGTGGCGGGAGCGCCCGGTGCGGGCAGCATCGTCTGTTCGCCAGCGCGGTCACGTTCCCCCGTCTGCACGAACAGACGGCTGGCGATCGCGGCCTCGACCTCCTGCGCGGCACGGCGATCATCCCCGCCTGATGCGGCTTTCCCCTGTGCCTGTGCTTTCAGGATGGTGTGTCCGAGATCGCCGGGCAGGGCAGGACCGAGCTTCGGCACACCATTGCCGACATAGTCTGAGGGCAGCCCCGCGAGCCCATCGGCCGATGGACGCACATCCGTGTCCTGGCTGGCGGCCGGTGGCGCTTTGTGGCTGCTGTTCTCAAGCGCGTAGCCAAGTGCCAGACCAAGGGCGAGCATCCCTGCCCCACCCAGCGCCCAGACCACGGTGCGGTTAAGACGCACCACACGCGGTCGTTCCGCCCGCAGGCGCAGATCGGGTGGGGGGACCGCGGTCGTGGAAGATCCTCCGGTCGCAGGAGCCGCCCCGCTCATGTTCGACGTCCATCGGTGCGGACGATGCGCACCCGTTGCTCGGAATGTTTGTCGCCCAGTCGCAGTTCGGCTGCGGCGAACAGCCGGTCCACGATCATCCAGTTCTGCCGCACCCGGTAATTGACCAGTTCCGGGCCACCATCGGCTCCCAGCACGAACAGGGGCGACAGTTCGCCCTGCCCGATCCCGGATGGAAAAGCGATATAGACCTTGTGGCCGTCATCGAAGGCGCGGCTCGGAAGCCAGGGCGGCACACCACCCTTCACCGGCTGGATGGCATAGCGGAAATTCAGGGTATCAAGATTCAGCCCCGCGTCCACGGGGGCAGCATCATCGGCCGCATTGTCCTGCCGATGCAGGGCAATCAGGTCATCCTCGGGATAGTCCCACGACACCGATGCCATATAGGTCGCGGGCGTGGAGCGCAGTTCCGCCAGATAGGTGCGCCGATCCGTGTTGACGATCAGGTTGGTGGTGAGGTCCGGGCGGGTCGGCTTGACCAGGATATGGATGCGTTTGGTCGCCCCTGCCCCGCTTTCGGTATCGCCAATGATCCAGCGCACAGTGTCACCTGCTGCCACGGGGCCAGTGCCGACCAGCTTCTCCCCTTGCTGGAGCATGATGTCGGTGATCTCGCCCGGCGAGGTATAGACCTGATAGAGGGCGCCCGGAGAATAGGGATAGACCTGCACCGCGTTGATGAACCCGGCTCGCGTGGGCTGGATGCGCGCCGCCAGATTGGCCTGTGTCACACGCGTTGTGGGGTCGGCGACTTCGGGGGCAGGATGGATCGTGCGTCGTGAGGGCAGCGGCTTGAGCTGTCCCGGCAGGGGAAGCGGTTTCGGGACTTCCACCACCTGCACCGGTTTCGGCGGGTCCGGCAGACGTGTTGCCTGAACAGCGTCATCGTAACGGATGACTGGCGGATGGTAATGCTGCGCACATCCGGCCAGAGGCAGGATCAGCAGCGGCAGGACACGAAGAGCACGACAGATCATTGGCCCAACTCCTTCGACCAGTTGATGGCGGAGACGTAGATGCCCAGAGGGTTTTTCCGAAGATGATCAGCGTCGCGGGGTGTGCGCAAAACGATGGAGACGATGGCGGTCCAGCGCTCGGTGCCGGTGAACGCGCCGTCGCGGTAATGGCGCTCGGTCCAGGCCACGCGGAAGCTGCCGGGCGAGGCGCGGATCACCGAAGCGATGTCCACCTCGACCTGCTCGTGCCCGATCCGCGAGAACGGATCGTTGAGGCGGGCATAATCGTTCAGCGCCTGCGCGCCCGACGTGGTGGTGAAATCATAGGACCGTAGCCAGTTCTGGCGGACCACCACAGGGTCCGACGACAGGGCGCGCACGTCGTGGACGAACTGCGCCAGATACCAAGCGATCTGCGGATCGGCGGGCATATACCCCGCTGTCGCGGGGGCTACGACCTGCGCGTGGCCCAGACGGTCCACCTGCACCACCCACGGCGTGATGGTGCCGCGCGCGGACTGCCAGACCAGCCCAGCCCCAAGGCCTGCGGACAGGAACAGCGAACCAAAGGCCATCAGCCGCCAGTTGCGGGCCTGCACGCGGGCGGAGCCGATGCGTTCATCCCAGATCTGGGCCGCTTTCTGGTACGGGGTCACGGGTTCGGGCGTGGTCCCGTAGCGGGTGGTGGAGCGACGGAACATCGTCCTCATTCCTTTTCTGACAGATCGATTGAGGAAGATCCGCCCCCGCCGTCGGCGGAGCGAATGACATGCGCGGCCTCGGCAGCATGAGCGGCGGCATTGCGGCGCTTCATCTTCTGCGCCCAGCGGGGCGGTTCGCCGGAACCGCCACCATCTCCACCAGACGGACCCTCACCGGTAGGGCCGCCACCCGTGGGGCCACCCCCTTCTCCGGCAGGACCACCCCCACCTGATGGAAACGGCCCGCTGCCACCGGTTTCGTCACCCTCTCCACCGCCCATCCCGCGCGCGGCCCAGCGTCCACCGGCGGCATAGCTTTCTTTGAGGGATGAACCGGCACGTGAGGCCGCCCCTTTGACGGCATTCGCGACGTTCGCGCCGACGGCCCGGCCCATACCTCCGATCCCGGCGGCCATACTGCCCGCGCCGCCAGATGCGCCAGCAGCACCAGCCGAATAGGCGGACGTGGCTGCCCCGGCGATCGCGGCCCCGCCCCGAGCGGCAGCAGCGGTCGCACCGAGGGCTGCGACACGACCGGTGGCAACAGCCCCAACACCGGCGGCCGCAGCCGCGCCCATGGCGCCGACGGCCATACCCGTGCCGACGGCCGCTCCCGCGCCAAGCTGTGGTGCGCCGGAGATCAGCCCATTGGCGATGCTGCCCCCAAAAATGGACAGACCAACAATTGCAAGCGAGGCCAGCACCACCGAAACGGACTGCCCAATCGTGGGAACGTCGCTGCCGTAGGAGGTTGAGAACTGGGCGAACAGAACGGACGCAATGGCGGAAATGACCGCCAGCACCATGATCTTCACACCCGACGATACAACATTGCCCAGCACCTTCTCGGCGAGGAAGGCGGTGCGATTGAACAGGGCAAAAGGGATCAGTACGAACCCTGCCAGCGTCGTCAGCTTAAACTCGATCAGCGCCACGAAAAGCTGCACGGCGAGAATGAAGAACGCCGCCAGCACGATCAGCCAGGACAGACACAGCACGAAAATCTGGATGAAGTTCGTAAAGAAGGCGACGGGACCAAGGAGATTATGAACCGAGTCCAGTAAGGGCTGCGCCGCCGTGAACCCTGTGGACGCCAGACGACCGGGACGCAGGAAATCACCCAGCGCCAGGCTGCCGCCACCAACCTTCAGGCCGAGGGCCGCAAAACTGTCGAAGACGATCTTCGAGAGCGCATCGAAATCGTTGATGACCCAGGCGAAGAAGCCGATATAGAGCGTCTTCTTCACCAGACGCTGGATGATGTCCTCATCCGCCGCCCAGGCCCAGAACAGGCCGGCAAGAGCAATGTCCAGCACAGACAGCGTACCTGCCAGCGAGATCACATTCCCCTTCACCAGACCGAAGCCCGTATCGATGGTGGTGGTGAAGGTGTTCAGAAAGGTATCGATAACGCCGACATCGTTCATGGCCATGGCGGTCAGTTCCCTCTACTGCCGAACATGGACACCGAAGTCGGGCTATAGGCGTTATATTGGGAAAAATGCTGGTACTGAGCCTCGCTCTCGGCTTCGGTGGCAGCATTTCGCGCCCGCTCCAGCGCCATAGCCCGCCCGTTGGCGGCGAGTTCGGCCTGAATGTCAGACAACTGGCGGGACTGCAGCGCGAGAAGCTGATTGCCAGCCTGCGCCGCCTGCAGGGCACCTGTGGAATCCTGGCTGGCCGAGACAAGCTGGGTCATGGCGCTATTGTCGGAAGGAATGTTCCCCACCACCCGCGCCTGCAGTTTCAGGGCATCCTCAAACCCGCCTACGGAATTCTGCCACCTTGTCTGCGCCTGGCTGAACAGGGCGCTGTCGGACATGCCCGACGAGACGGATGTATAGGCCTGCTGGTACTTCTGCTCGACGGACTGGACGCTGTAGGCGATGTTCTGCGCCTGCGCGAGCAGTGCCGTGGTCTGGGAAATCGTCGATTGCAGCGTCGAGAGAGTCGATAGCGGCAGGCTCGCCAGATTACGTCCCTGATTGACCAGCATCTGTGCCTGGTTGGCCAGCGAGGTGATCTGATTGTCGATCTGCTGGAGGGTCCGTGCCGCGATGAGAACATTCTGGACATGGTTGGCTCCGTCATACACCGCCCATTGTGCCCGGGCCTGTGGAACGCCAAGCGACAGCAGAGCCGCCGTAGCGCAGAGAAAGACCACCTGCCTCATGACACAGATCCTCCCCGCAGAAGGTCTGCAGCCCACGCTATGCCACGCGCGTCAAACCAGGCCGGGAGAAATCCGGGACGGCCATGTTCCGCCAGCACCGCATCGATCTGCCGGTGATCGTCCTTGCCGGATGCCGCGCATAGGGCAAGTGCTACCGGCCCGAGCCCCAGTTCAAACAGCCGGTTTCCCCGCTGCGTCTGGCAGTAATACTCCCGCTTGGACGCCGCGCGCGCGATGATGGCGATCTGCCGCTCGTTCAGCCCGAAATCGCGATAGAGGACCGCGATCTGGGGTTCGATGGCGCGCTCGTTCGGCAGGAAGATCCGCGTCGGGCAGCTTTCCACCACGGCCGGCGCAATCGGACTGTTGGCGATGTCGGACAGGGACTGCGTGGCGAAGATGACGCTGGCGTTCTTCTTGCGCAGCGTTTTCAGCCATTCGCGCAACTGGCCGGCGAAATCCCCGTCATCCAGAACGAGCCAGCCCTCATCGATGACCAGCAGCGTCGGGCGGCCGTCCAGACGGCCCTCAATGCGGTGAAACAGATAGGACAGCACGGAAGAGGCAGCCCCGGAACCGATCAACCCCTCGGTTTCGAACACCACCACATCGGCATCTCCCAACCGCTCGGCATCGGCATCAAGCAGGCGGCCATAGGGTCCGCCCAAGCAGTATGGCGCCATTGCCTGCTTCAGGGCGTTGGACTGGAGGAGTGCCACCAGACCAGAGATCGTGCGTTCATGGCTGGGCGATGACGCCAGGGAATTGAGAGCCGACCAGAGGTGAGACTTCACCTCGGGGGTCGGCGTCACCCCTTCACCGACAAGGATCTGCCCCAGCCATTCACTGGCCCATTTGCGCTCATCGAGATCGTCAATCTGTGCCAGCGGCTGAAGCGATACACTGCCACCCTGTTCTCCCGACAGATCATCATCGGTTAAACCGCCACTGAGATCGTGCCAGTCGCCTCCCATTGCCAATGTTGCCGCGCGCATCGACCCGCCAAAGTCAAAGGCGAAAATCTGCGATCCCGCATAGCGACGGAACTGCAACGCCATCAGCGCCAGCAGGACAGATTTGCCAGCACCCGTTGGTCCCGCGATCAGCGTGTGACCAACATCCCCAACATGCAGGGAAAACCGGAATGGCGTGGCTCCGGCGGTCCTGCCGTAGAACAGCGGGGCTGCCCTGAAATGCCCATCCTGCTCCGGCCCGGCCCACACGGCGGAGAGGGGAATCATGTGCGCCAGATTCAGTGTCGAGACCGGGGGCTGACGCACATTGGCGTAGACATGCCCCGGCAGAGATCCCAGCCACGCCTCCACCGCGTTGAGGCTTTCCGTCATGCAGGTGAAGTCGCGGCCCTGAATGATCTTTTCGACGAGGCGAAGTTTTTCCGCCGCGATGCTGGCGCTGCCATCCCAGACCGTGATGGTCGCGGTAAGATACGCCTGTCCGACATCGTCAGCACCAAGGGATTGCAAAGCCAGATCGGCGTCGGCCGCCTTGTTGGCGGCATCATTATCCACCAGCACCGACGCCTCGTTGGTCATCACTTCCCGGACAATGGCCGCAACACTCTTCCGCTTTGCGAACCACTGCCGTCGGATCTTCGTCAGCACCTTCGTGGCATCGGTCTTGTCCAGCAGGATCGCGCGCGTCGACCAGCGATAGGGCATGGCCAATCGGTTCAGATCGTCCAGAATTCCGGGGAAGGTCCGTGACGGGAAGCCAGTGATCGTCAAGGTCTTGAGGAAGGCATCGCCCAGTTTTGGCTCCAGGCCGCCCGAAAGCGGCTGGTCCACCAGCAGGGCATCAAGGTGCATCGGGATTTCCGGCACCCTGACACGCTGGTTACGGGTGGAGGTCGTGGAATGCAGATAGGTCAGGGTCTCGCCGTCATCCAGCCACGCCGCTTCGGGCATGAAACCGTCCAGCAGGGCCAGCAGCCGATCGCTGCGATCAATGAAGGCATTCAGGATGCCGTGCGGGTCCGGCCCGTCACGCTCCCGGCCCTCATAGAGAAAACGTTCGGCGCGGCCTGATGATTCCGCAGGTGGCAGCCAGACCAGGGTCAGGAAATACCGGCTCTCGAAATGCGCGCCCTCATCCTCGAACTGCTCCCGACGTTCCAGGTCGACCATCTGACTGGCCGCATCCGGGAAATCGCTCTCGGGATACACTGTCGCTGGGACGCGCTGCGCTTCCACGAACACCGCCCAGCCTGAGCCCAGACGCCGCAGGGCATTGTTCAGCCGTCCCGTGACACCCACCAGTTCGGCGGGCGTAGCGCTGTCCAGATCGGGACCACGTATCTTTGCCGTGCGCTGAAAGCTGCCGTCCTTGTTCAGGACGACACCCTGTTCCACGAGCGCGGCCCACGGGAGAAAATCCGACAGGAGGGCAGCACGGTTGCGATATTCGCCAAGGGACATCATCGCCCGACCCTCCTTACGCCCGCAGCCAGGCGGGATAACGGAGATGCCGCCGTCCCACCTCGATGAAGAAAGGATCGCGCTTCGCTCCCCAGACCGCGAGCCCGTGCCCGACGATCCAGAACACCGCCCCCACCAGCCACAGGCGCAGGCCCAGCGCGATCGCTGCCGCCAGCGTGCCGTTGGCAATCGCGACGGCACGGGGCGCACCACCCAACAGGATCGGGTCGGTCAGCGAGCGATGCACCGGGACATGAAATCCCGGCACCGCGTCATCCTCATATCCCACCATCAGATCAGTGCCCCGCCGGAGAACGAGAAGAACGACAGGAAGAAGCTGGACGCGGCAAAAGCGATGCTGAGTCCAAAGACAATCTGGATCAGGCGGCGGAAACCACCCGATGTTTCCCCGAAGGCCAGGGTCAGACCGGTCACGGTAATGATGATCACCGAGATGATTTTGGCGACCGGTCCCTGCACGGATTCCAGGATCTCGTTCAGGGGTGTTTCCCAGGGCATGCTGGATCCTGACGCCCATGCCGATGACGCGAAAGCAAGCGACAGCAGCATGGAGGTTCCGAATACACGGAGATCCGGCACATGCCGGTCAGGACGTGCGACAACGCACACGATGGCGCGCAGACGTGAAGGCGGCATCATGATGACTCTCCATTGGCAATGCGGGATGTTTCGGGAGACGAGAGGCTGACCGGACGGATGAGATAGGCACCCGTCACGGGATCGAGGCCGTCGATTTCAGCCAGTTCGGACAGGCGACGGGCCGTGCCGCGCCCCGAAAGCACGGCGATGACATCGATGGTTTCGGCGATCATGGCACGTGGCACCGTGACCACCGCCTCCTGGATCAGCTGTTCCAGACGATACAGGGCCGCCAGTACCGATCCGGCGTGCAGCGTGCCAATGCCACCCGGATGGCCAGTCCCCCATGCCTTGACCAGATCGAGCGCTTCGGCCCCGCGCACCTCACCGATGGGAATACGGTCGGGACGCAGGCGAAGGCCGGACCGGACAAGATCCGAAAGGGTAATCACACCTTCACGGGTCCGCAGGGCAATGAGATTGGGCGCCATGCATTGCAGTTCGCGCGTATCCTCGATCAGCACGACGCGATCGCCGGTTTTCGCGACCTCGGCCAGGAGGGCATTGACCAGTGTGGTCTTACCCGTCGACGTGCCGCCCGCGACCAGGATGTTCTTCCGTTCTGCGACAGCGCGACGGAGATAATCCGCCTGCCCTGCAGTCATGATCCCGGCCTTGACATAGTTGTCGAGGGTAAAGACGGCGACTGCGGGTTTGCGGATGGCAAAACTCGGAGCCGTCACTACTGGCGGCAACAGCCCTTCGAAGCGTTCGCCAGTCGGTAGTTCCGCCGATACGCGCGGCGCTGCTTCATGCACCTCCGCCCCCACATGGTGTGCGACCAGACGCACGATGCGCTCGGCATCGGCAGGCGCGATCGTCTCCCCCGTGTCCGCCATGCCGTCAGCCAGACGATCGATCCACAGCCGCCCATCGGGATTGAGCATCACTTCGACGATCGCGGGATCAGCGAGATGCCGGGCAATCGCCGGCCCCATAGCCGTACGCAGCATGGACATGCCGCGCTGTCGGGCACCACTTTCAATCGGTGTAACCGCCATGGGAATCCCCGCTTTTTCGGATCATCCGGCCTCTCCGGACGACGACGGGGATCATTAGAGAGTGCTGTTTTCTCCCGTTTTCAACAGCATTTTCCTGCGATCGTACAGGATCGTAGTGAATGCGGTTTTTACTTGCAGATCGCGGGATCAGGTTTCCGATGCAGGAGGCACATCCTCCGGGATCTCTTGCCGGAAGAGTGGCCCCCGGCTGAGTCGCCGCCCAAGGGCGGCCACGAACGCCTCGTAACGTTCCGCCCCCTGCGCCCGCGCCGCCGCTGCGGCCGGTTCCGGCAAGGGCGGACTGACCGTCATCCAGTAGCGGATGAACAAGGCCAGCGTCTCAAGGCTGATCCCGAGATCACGCTCCATGCGGGCGACCTGCCGGTCGAGACGGTCCAGCCGGCGGCTCATTGCCGCTTCCCGCCGCTCGTCAGCATCGGGCGACAGGAAGGATGCGATGGCCGCCTCCGCCACCAGGGACAGGGAAAGATCACGCCGCGCCGCGTGCGCGGTCAGGGCATCCAGCAGCTTCGGTTCCAGGTAGACCGACAGCCGCGCCTTCTTCGGGGATGTCCTCATCACGCTCTCACAACCCGAGATCGTTGCCACGGTCGAGCCCGGCCTGACGCGCAATCCGCGTCAGATCGGCACGGTCCCGCGCTTCCGGATTCGGTGGTGGTTCCTCACCAAAAAGGTCCGGTGCCGCACGCGGCTTGCGTTTGCCGGCATCCGCCGGGTCATGTTCGCGCGACCATTTCCGCCCCGTGCCGAGCGATTCATCACTATCGGCATCATCGGGCTTGTCAGGCGTTTCCGACACCTTTGCCTGTTCGGATGATGGCTGAGCAGGACGCGGGCGACCACTCCAGTCATCGGGCCGGACGGGCCGGAGCAACTGCGTGGGATCGGGCGGCGGCAGGACGCGCTCGACGAAGCGGCGATCCTGGAAATACCGCGCCTTCCGTGCGCGGATCGGCGGACACCCCGCCACCATGACCACTTCCTCCCGTGCCGGGAGTTGCTGGACCTCGCCTACCGTCATCAGGGGCCGCGCGCTTTCCTGACGCGAAACCATGAGATGCCCGAGCCAGGGCGACAGCCGGTGCCCGGCATAGTTCTTCTGCGACCGGATCTCGGTGGCCACACCCAGACCGTCAGATACGCGCTTTGCTGTACGTTCGTCGTTCGTGGCGAAACTGACCCGGACATGGCAATTATCGAGAATACTGTTGTTCTGGCCGTAGGCTTTATCGATCTGGTTCAGGCTCTGGGCGATCAGGAACGCCTTGATCCCATAGCCCGCCATGAAGGCGAGCGCGCTCTCGAAGAAATCCAGACGGCCAAGAGCGGGAAACTCATCGAGCATCAGCAGCAGGCGACGCCGCCCCTCCCGGCCTGACAGATCCTCCGTCAGCCGCCGCCCGATCTGGTTGAGGATCAGGCGAATCAGCGGCTTGGTGCGGCTGATATCCGAGGGCGGGATGACAAAATACAGGGAAACGGGCTGCTCGCCCTCCAGCAGGTCGCCGATCCGCCATTCACAGCGACTGGTGACGGTGGCCACCACCGGATCGCGGTAGAGGCCGAGAAACGACATGGCGGTGGAGAGCACTCCGGAGCGCTCATTGTCGGACTTGTTCAGCAATTCCCGCGCCGCCGACGCCACGACGGGGTGAGGCCCTGCCTTCCCGAGATGCGATGTCCGCATCATGGCGGACAGGGTCGCCTCGATCGACCGCTTCGGGTCGGAGAGGAATTTCGCCACCCCGGCGAGCGTCTTGTCGTCCTCGGCATAGAGCACATGCAGAATCGCACCGACCAGCAGGGCATGGGAGGTTTTCTCCCAATGGTTGCGCCGCTCCAGTGATCCCTCGGGATCGACCAGGATGTCGGCGATGTTCTGCACATCGCGAACTTCCGATGCCCCGCGCCGCACCTCCAGCAGCGGGTTGTAGGCCGAGGATGCCGGATTGGTAGGATCGAACAGCAGCACCCGCCCGAAGCGATTCCGGAAACCGGCGGTGATCTGCCAGTTCTCGCCCTTGATGTCATGGATAATGGCCGAACCCGGCCAGGTCAGGAGCGTGGGGATCACCATCCCCACACCTTTGCCCGTGCGCGTCGGTGCGAAAGTCAGGACGTGTTCGGGACCGTCATGCCGGAGATAGGAGCGGCGGTATTTCCCCAGCACGACGCCATCCTCGCCCAGCAGCCCGGCCGCGCGGATTTCCGCGTCTTCGGCCCAGCGGGCGGAGCCATAGGTCGCGGCCCGCTTCGCCTCGCGGGCGCGGTGGACGGACAGCGCCACGGCCGCTGCAAAAGCCAGCACCCCGCCCGAACCCGCGATCCAGGCGCCACGCGCGAAGACCGCTGGTGCGTAGGCGTCGAACTCGTACCACCACCAGAAAAAAAGCGGCGGAGCGTAGACCGGCCAGCGATGCAGAACCGTGAACCACGGTTGACCGAGTTCCGGTTGGAACGCGAGTTCCCAGGCCGTCCATTGAGTGGCCGTCCACCAGGACAGCACGATCATGGACAGGACCAGCAGAGCCTGTCCCCACTGGATACGTGTTCCCGGCTGGTCCATCGAGTCCTCCCCTCGTTATGGGAGACAGCGAAGAACCGGGATTTTCCCGCGTGCAAGCATGATCCGGCACCCATCGTACCAGAGCGGGCTAGAGCGAAGAAATACTTGCGCGTTGCGGAATCCGGTCTTGCACGCCCGACCAGGAATCCGTATCTTACGGAAGATAGATAAAAAGGAAGGGTGGTTCCATGTCTACGACCGTGACCTCATCCGACGTGCAGAAAAATTTCGGCGCCTATCATGACCGTGCGCTCACCGAACCGGTGAAGGTCACGAAGTATGGTCGGGAGACGGTTTATATCGTCTCCGCCCAGACCTTTCACGCATTGAAACAGGCCCAGCGCGAAGCCATTGCCGCGACCGATCTCAACGATCATGAGATTGCGCTGATCGAAGCTGCGGAGATCCCCGAGGAACACCGCTACACTGTCGGTCAGTAAGCGCGCATCGTGCCCATTCCCGAACCGACGCCAGGCCTGGTCATCTCGTATTCCTATCTCTGGCATAACCAGCATCGCGCCGGAGCCGAGGAGGGCCGGAAAGCCCGGCCCTGTGCCATTGTGGTTGCTGCCGCCGATGCTGACGGCGACTGCCAGGTTTATGTGGTGCCGATCACCCATTCCCAACCGGACGACCCACATGCGGTGGCACTCCCGGCAAACGTCAAACGACGCCTTGGGCTGGGTGACGAGCCATCCTGGATCATAACCGCAGAACTCAACCGGTTCGTGTGGCCGGGCTATGATCTGCGGCCCATCTCACGCAACCAACCCGACTGTTTTGCCTGGGGCTTCCTGCCGGTGGACATATTCGCGGCGGTCAAGCGAGGGATCGTCGCTCACCAGAAGGATCGAAGCCTGCGGCAAACCCCACGGGAATAATCATCTGGGGATTACGATTTACGTGTCAGGACACTCGGCGGCAGTTTCGGGCGCATCATCGTGCGCCGGTCCAGCACAGGCCCGTCGGTCACAAAGGTGCCATCGCCAATGCCATGCAGGGGTGACCTCCCCTTGCTATGCGGGTCGGCATGCGCAGCGACCCCTTCAAGAATGACGATGCCATATGGCTCGATGATGTCGACGACACGGCATTCGATATTCGCGAGACACTTATCGAGAAGCGGGGCTTTCACCTTGTCAGCCTTCCGACGCGCAAGACCGAATTTCTCGAACTTGTCCGTATCCTTCCCGGAGCAGAGACCGATCCCCACGACAGTGTCGAGCATGTCTGCGGACGGAATGGCGATCACACATTCGCGCGTCTTCTCGATCGCCTTCCATGAGTAATTCCAGGGACCGGTGGTAATCGCGAAACGCGCGTCGAAATCCAGCACCATGGTCCAGGTGATCGTCATGACGTTGTCGCGCCCAGTGTCATGCGTGGTCACGAGCGTTACCGGCCCGGATTCCAGAAAGGTAAAAGCTCGATCAAGGGGAAACGGCTGCATGGCAGTCTCCATCAGGTTGTCGCCGATCCTAAACTGGTAGCAGGGCACCTGCGTGCTCTGTATTGCGCTGCGTCAACGGTATCATGAAGAACAGGAAGTACATGCGAAGAAAAATCAGAGCATCAGACTTTACAGCCCAAGCCCGCGTTTCCGCGCGAACGACCAGTCGATCCCCCCATCCCCGCGCATGATGCCTGACACCTCCCGCCCTCGCTGCTTTTCCAGCGACGGCGACCATGGCACCAACTCGAAGCCCAGCCCGTCGTCGATCATGGCGAACCGGCCCGACGCCAGATTGAAACGCTGGCGGTAGGTGCCGGCAACGGGGTCACCCTCCCCGCTCCGCCGGAACGGCATCCCCGATTTCCCGGCGAGGCTCCGGCCCAGCGTCTCCAACTCCCACTGACGCAGCGTGGCGATCAGGTTCCGGGCATAACGGATGCTTCCGCCGTCGCGGCTGGCCAGCCCCTGCTCCACCAGATGATCCGTCCGCTTTTTCATCGCCTCTTTGACCTCGGCTCCGAACCCGGTGGACGCCAGGGCAAGAGGCTCCCGCGTGATCGCCTGCCGGTCGAGCCAGCTAGCGCCCTCCGCCGTCACCTGCCGCTCCAGCGTGACGTCGGAACGCACAGCCAGCGCGACACGATCACGTCCCTGTTTATCGCTGAAACGCCGCAATTCCACGATCGAACCGACCGCTCCGTCACCAGCGGCTTCAAGGTCCGGCAGACGGACATGATGCGTTCGCCCATCAATTCCATCGATGACGGCATAGGCCGTGCCACGCAGCTCATCGTCGAGACCACGATCAACCAGCCGGCCGATGACGGGATCGGTGGTATCCTCGGCGGCGATTACCCATGATGATGCGGCACGGTCGATCTTCTGCTCCGTCAGCCCCCGGTGGATCCGTTTGATGATATCGTTGCGCTCGCTGATCTCCCGCAGCGTGGCTTCCGCACTCTCGTCCATCCGCCAGCGATCCGGCCTGACTTGGTGCGCCAGCCCCATGGTTTCCAGACGGCGCAAGCGACCCAGCTTCACGGTGGCAAAAGCGTCCGGTGTTTCGCCCGGCGCGCGCCCCAGAGCGATGACACCATCTTCCCCGGCGTCCCTCTGAAGCTGACGGTCAAGCTGGGTCCAGCGATCGGCATTCACCTGCCGCTCGACCGCCTGGTGGATGTCGTGATCAGTGCGTGGCCCGAGTTCCAGCGTCACCAGATCCTGGGCACGAGCACGCATTCCTTCGCGGATATAATCACGGGCGATCACCAGGTCGGAACCGTCCTCCGCAACGCCCCGGACGATAACGTGCAGATGCGGGTGTGCGGTGTTCCAGTGATCGACGGCGACCCAGTCGAGTTTCGTGCCGAGATCGGCCTCCATCTGCCCCATCAGATCCCGCGCGAAAGCCCGCAGATCCGACATCTCCGGTGCGTCCTCCGGAGAGACAATAAAGCGGAAATGGTGGCGGTCGCCATCGCATCGTTCCGCGAAGTCTGACGCGCGGATGTCGTCGCTGTCCTTGCCGAACAGGCGCGCGTCCTCCCCGTCTCGCGTCACGCCCTCCCGACGGAGATACCGCAGGTGTGCTGCCAATGGTGTGGCGCGCGGGGCATGGCGCACGACACGGGCCTTGATCACGACGCCCCGTGAACGGCTGGTCAGCAGGCGATTGGCGGCATGGGCGGCGGCTCTGCCGCGCCCGAAACTGGAGCGACGCCCGGCACTGATTTTCCCAGCGCGGGAGACCCGACCACCAGCCCGCTGCACGGATGCCAGCACCTGCGTCACGAAGGGGCGCGCCTGACGGCCGCGGGTGGAGCGGATACGGCCTGGCCGGACCCGGAATTCCTCGTCCCTGCTCATGGAGAAAGCCCTACACCGCGCGAAATATCGCGTCGGATCAAAGAGATGATACCTCGACGCGAGGTGCGGGAAATCCACGCACCTCGCGACAGGACTTCAAAAACACCGGAAAACCGCCACCCCAACCGAGCCGCGATGTGCGGCCTTTTATCCAGCCCTCGCCCTCGCCCTCGCTTTTTTCCGATCTTTCGCGGTCCTCACTCACGATTTCCGTCCCTCTTGAACCGACAAAGGTGAGACATTGGGAATGCCGCTGAAATGTCCAACGAACAGCGTCCGTACTGCATTCCCACTGCCATTCCGCTGCATGATTTCAGCGCGCGGCATGATGATGTCTGGATGATCGGATGGCGCGATAAAGAGCCAGGCAGCCTGCCATTCACGCCTGGGCCATACCGTCCGCGATGTCCCCTGCCCTGCGAGCGGACTATCGCCACGCAACCGTGCCCTGACCGCTTCCACGTAAGCCAGTGTTTCCTGCGGTAGCGGTCGGCCCGTCGCCAGATGTTCGTCGTAGCGGCCCGGTCCCGCATTGTAAGCTGCCAGAAAACCAGCATCGCCGTAACGCTCATGCAGCATGCGGAGATAGGCAGCACCAGCAAGAATGTTGTCATGCGCATCAAACGGATCGGCACCAAGAGCGAGCATCCTGCGTAAATCCGTCCAGGTCGCAGGCATCAGTTGCATGAGCCCCATGGCACCTTTCGCGGATACGGCCTTCATGTCACCAGCGCTTTCGGATTGCAGGACAGCAGCAATCCATTCTGGTGGAACCTGCATCCGCGCGGCTGCCTCCGTGATCAGAAAATCATACGTTTTAGCCTGCGCTGACATGGGTACACATACCATCCATCCCAAGGCGAACAGCATGCCGGCCGTCTTCGCTGTCACTCTCCGGCATCTGCTTACGGCACCACGAAGACAGACCGGAAAGAGAAAAGACATCCAGCCGTGTGGCACTGTTCCGTGAACACGATCAGCGCCGGTCATCGCGTTTCACCTGACGGTTCCAGACCAGTTGCCAGTCACGCCCTCCACGACCGACCTGAAACAGGCTGGCACGAATGGGTTGCGTGAAAATTGGATCATCCAGCAGCACGGAGACATATTCGCCCGCTCGTTCGCCGGTACGTGTCCATCCTGCGCCGACCTCAGGACCGGCATCCCCGTCGCCGAGATGAATACGATAATCCGGCGCGTTTTCTGCCGTTCCTGCCCCAACCGACAGGAAGGTGAGTTCTGCATCCAGTGCCAGTGTCCGCAGCCTGCCTGCAAATCCGTCAGGCGTGCGTATGAAAGATCCGATCTGGGTCATGACAAAGATTCCCCTGTTTCGAAGTCAATTGAAAAATGGGCCGTCATTCGATTGGCGATTCATGGCGGGGCGCAAAACTGCGCGATGGCATGAACAATGGTTCGGGCGGCGGAGGCTCAGGATCGCCCGTCGTAATCCACAAAGGGATGGCGCGCCCAAGCACACTGTCGGCAGGAAGTGGACCGAAATATCGCCCGTCGAGACTGGCCGGGACTGCCGGGTTCATGACGAAAACCTGTCCCGCCACAAGATGCTGACAGCCCTGCCAAACCGGTAGAACCCGTCCCCGATGATCAGCGGCTCTGGCCTCGCCGACCAGATGCCCGTCAACCGTCACGCTGTTGCCCGAACGACAGACCGTCTGTCCCGGCAGGGCTGCCACGGGCTTGAGCAGCGGCACGCCGAACGGCAGATAGCCGCGCTCGGACAGCAATAGCGCCTGCTGCTCCGGCAGGCGGATGGCGACAATATCGCCAACATGCAGGGCACTCCCAGGACGCAGGCGATACAACCCGGTCGGCACACTCGCCGTTTCGTTCCAGATCAGACGGGGTGATACATGAATCGCAGCGGAAATACCGATGGCCACCGTCGCGAAATAGGTTGTGAAAAACCATGCACGACGGGTCATGACAGTGCCCTCCGCCGCAGCCATGCTTCATGTCGTTCGCGCGTATACGGTCTGTGCACCTGCCCTGCTGTCATCCGCTGGTGCAGATGTCGCCAGTGATCGGGACAGACCATGCATGGATCGATCTTCTGTGCTTCGACGCCGTCAATGGCTTCCAGCACCTGCCGGACCTTCGGCCAGCCATTTTGTCGCAACAGGCTTTCCGCCCCGGGACGCACAAACGGCACGGTCTGGCGTGCTTCATGAGCCTCAACAGCACGCACGATATCGATACATGACATGACGGTGCCAAAATCATTGGCGGTCCAGCGGATGAATGCGAAGACATTGCCCGGCGCAAAGCTCAGCAGCCGCCGCCGGCGATCAAGGATGCGGTCCTCGACCGGATGCCCAAAGCGGATCCAGTGCTCGATCCGCTTCTCGATCCATGTCAGTTCAACAGTGGTCGTGACGGCACTGCGGGCGGCGCTCATGACGTCCTCCCGACGGTTTTTCCACCGTTTCTGGGCACCTCTACATCAGTACCGTTAGATTCTTTATAGTTAGATTCTAAGTTAAGGTTACCATAACCTGTTGATCCGGCGATCTTAATCGGTCCTTTTTGGGACTGATGGCACGCGGTCATTCCGATCGATGGCATGTGGTGACTCACATCCAATGGCACGTGGTGTTTCACACATCGCCCACCGCTCCCTGTGGATAATCCACGGGGCCGGAAAACCAGCAGATCGCCGTTTTTTGCACCCGTTTCGATGGCAAGCTGATAGCCCGGCAGGCTCTGCCGCATGACCAGATCATGCAACTCAGCGGTGAAGCGGGAAAACCCGGACAACGTGGCGGATTTGGCATGCAGGTGGGTAAAGGCGAAACGCCAGCCCCGGCGCTGCTGACCGGCGTGCTTGCGCACCAGCCGGTAAAGCCAGCGTTCCACGCCACCGGTAAGACGGAAATAGGCCGGATCAATCCGCAGAACGAGGCTGTCCTCCAGCAATCCAGCGTAAAACCATTCCGGAAGCGTGATCTCGACCCGGCCGGCCTGGCCGTTGGCTGCGGCATGCCGTTCCTTCCACTGGTTCAGCCAGGAAAAGGCCTGCAGGTATCCACCCTGTCGCCGCAGCGTTGTGCGCACGGTCGTTGCCTGCAGCCGTGCCAGCCCTGCCCGCAGCCGGTCATAGTCGCGTGCGCCCGTCCCACGTCCGATGAATGTCAGGATTTCGCGCGGGGTGGCGGTCATGAAGGGCGAGGTCCGCAACCCCGTATCACGGGCCTCAATGATCTGGCTCGCGGCCCAGATCAGGATATCAGCGTCCCATATGGTTGCCATACCCCGCTCATGGGACGCTTCCACCCGGATCGAGACTTCACCCATGGTAAGGTCAATCGGCACGAAACGTGGCGATTTGGCGAGGCTGAAAAACGGCCATGCCATGAGATCCTGAACATCACGCGGCGGAAAGTCTCCGGGCAATGCCTGGAACACCCCTGTTGCCCGACGGGAGATTGAGAACAGGGCGGTCATGCGCGCTGTCCTCTCGTGGCTGAAACGTAACGGGCCTGGACACGAGCCATGGCGGTACGCCGGTTATGCGGCAGATCCACTGCACTATCTTCGGCGGTCGACAGACGCACATTGAGATCGGCCCAGGCGCAGAGGTCTTCCACGGCGTAAACAATGCGACCACCAATCTTGCGATAGAGCGGGCCGGTTCCAAAGGTGCGGTGCTTTTCAAGAGTTCGTCCGGACAGCCCGAGGAAATTCGCGGCATCCGGCGTGCGGAGATAGTGGGGTGGCAGTGTCGGCAGGACACGCATATCGGCCTCCATGTCGCCTCAAAGGACCGCCGCGCAGACCCGGCGGTTTCTGACGACACGGTGCAGGAAGAGGCCCGACTGGGGGGGATGACAAAGTTCAGGGGGAGAAACTGTCACCACCTCGCGTGCGACCCTGCAGCAGGGAAAGATACCCGCCATTCAGCCAGATCTCTCCGTCGCGCAGAAGACGATAAAGCGCTTTGTAATAAGCCGTTGCCCGCCATTCGTCGGCCGACATTCGGTTCAGATCGACACGGAAAAGCGCGCTGGCAATACGCCGATAGGGAATCCCCGCCTGCCTGCCATCATGGGCACAGAGCATACGCACCTGCCGCTGGCGCTGCTGGGCGCTCAGCCGGAGATGGTTCGACGGGGAGCCCAGGGGTTCACGAGCCAGAAAGCGGCGCATACGGACCACGCTCTCCATCCGGATGTCGAAGAACGCATCGTCAGTCAGGATGAAGGATCGCGCCTCTCCCAAGTGCTCCGCAACCAGCAGGCAACGGAGCCGTTGTCCCTGCACATCCAGCACAGCATGACGCCCGTCCGATGCGTCGTACGTTACCACGATATGGGGCGCCATCAGGGCATGCGTCCGTGCGTCGGCCCGCAGAAGAACAATCTCCGGGGCGATTTCAGGCCGCCAGAAAGCAGGTGACGTGGATGCAGGCTGCTCCGGGTCAACAAGGAAAATCCAGCCCCCATCGTCGCGCCATGGCGATCAGAAGGTCCGGATCACCCCGCGCCTGGGGAACCGTCCGGTCATAATCGTCATGATAGCGAGGATTACGCCGCAGCCATTCCTGGGCGAACCCGGCGGGATCGAGGGGTTCCAAGGTACGTCTGAGCGACGTCGCATCCCAGGTATAGATGGCCGGCACGCGGGCCTCCAGGCGGATTTTCGGGAGTCAATCCACTATCCGCAGGGAGGAAAAGGTCGGGTAGTCCCAAAGAATCGAGCACGTGATACCTGATAAGACACGCTGCTATAAGATATTCACATAGATCCAACCGACGAATACAAGCAGAAACTCCGTTCGGTCCACGGTCTGTCAGGTAAGATACACTGGTCTGGACAGACTCGCCCGATGCTTTCAAAGCATCACCTGATCTTCTGGCAGCATCACATGTTCAGAAAACGATACGATAAGGACGTGTATTATAATACGTAGCACGATAATACACAAATCGTTCCTATCCTGCAGATGGACATTCGCAGGATCTTCGGCACCAATGTGCGACATTACCGGCTGGCGGCAGGACTGAGCCAGGAAGCGCTTGCCGTGCGCATGGGCGTTGATCGCGCCTATATCAGCTGGATTGAAACAGCGCGGCAGAACGCCACCCTGCTCACTGTGTGGCAGGCATCGCAGGCCCTTGGCGTCAGACCCGCCGACCTGCTGGACGAAAGTCGTCTTCCGGCTGACGATCAGAAATAAGCCTTCTTACCCTGCCGTGTCCGCCCTCAATGGGGCGGTGTCGGCCTGTCTGATTCGACACGGGTCTGCTGCGCTAGCGCCACTTTCAATTCTCGCTCGATCTGCCGGCGCTCGCGACGGCTGAGGTGAAAGCTGGTCAGTTCGGCCCGCAGCATCTGGATGTGGTCGTGTAACGTGGTCATCGTCCTGCTCCTTTCGTTTCTCGAAGACAGGACGGACGGCTCATGCCGGGGCGGACCGGGTCAGGGATCGCCGCAGGCGACCGGCTCGCCGGCGCGTGGGGGAGCCGATTTTGTCTGGCGCGCCCGGCACGGGTGCGTCGGGCAAAATTGGGGGGACCACGCGTCCTTGACGCGGTTCGCCCTCGCGCATGGTACAATGGGAAGGCTGAGGGAAAGCCTCGTATTCCTCCTGCGTCTCATGTCGGGCGATCAGCGCTGCCGCCCGCGCCCTGGAAGAGCGCGCCAGAAAGCCCGGAAGGCCCCGCCCGGAGAGACCGGGCGGGGTTGGTCGTGGGAGGTTCAGTCCCCGTTCCGGCTGCGCGGCCGGGTCCAGATGAGGGAGTAGCCCTCGCCTTCCTCGTCAGTGAACAGGTTGGCGAAGATTGGGGCTGCGAAAGAGGGATCGTCCAGCTTCAGGCTCAGATAGGTGCGGCCTTCGCTGGAGCGGCGGGTCCATGCGGCACCCAGTTCCACGCGCCCGAGATAGACGCGGTAGTTGGGGGCGTTGTCGTTGGCGCGGTTGGTTTCGGCCACCAGGCGGACGTTGCGGGCCTGCAGGGCCAGGGTGACGATTTCGCCTTCGAAGCCTTCGCCCACCTTCTTGAAGGAACCGATGTTAGCCATTGTTGTGTCTCCATGCTGTTATCGGGCCGCGACCACCGTGGCCTCGATGGCGATCGACCAGCCGGAGGCGAGCGGCAGAGCACCCTTCAGGGCCGCAGCGCAGCGGAGGACGGCAGGGCCGGAACTTTCTTGTCCCGCGAGGAATGGCGGCGTAGCCGACAGGGGAAGAAAGTTCTGGCACGCCGTTGCGGCCAGCCGATCGAGGCGCAGCCGGTCTTCGGCTAGATCAGCCATCCGACAGAGGCCATGGTGTGCGGATCCGACAGCCCCCCAGGAGATGCGATGCCGGCATGACTGGTCCGTAAGAGGGGGGACGATGCAATCTGACGCGAGACTGTCACACTGCCACTGTGGGAAACGGGCCCCGTCCGGTGGTCGTTTTTTGCCATCCCCGATATTACGCCCCCTTTCGTCGCTCATGGGCAGGGTTGCGTCGTGCGGTGGGACAGGCCCCACTCCCGACACAGGTGCATCCCGTCAAAGCGGGCAGGATGACCCCTCTTTCGCAGCCTGCCGTCCCGGCCCTTTCGCCGATGGGGATGCCATGGGCTTTTCATCCATGGACCGTCCCCGCAGGCGCACGGGGCTACCACCGAAATCCGTCCCGCCGGTTCTCCGGGCGGGGCCGACCAGGGGTGGACGAACGTGTCTCCAGCCATCAGACTCGCAGCGGCTGGGGAGCCCGACGTCATTGCGGATCAGGCGTCAGATTGGCTATTTTCACAGACCATCGTGGAAATCACGCCCACCACGCTATGTGAAAACCGTGCCGAGAAATCGGCACCGGTCTTACTCCCCGCCACACGCAACATTCTTGACTTTGTCAGGCATTGCCGATTTTCTTGGAACCATGTTTGGACCTCCCAACGCTATGCAGATCAGAGTCTCGATCGACGAGATCGAACCAGCCGTCTGGCGGCGTCTCGTCGTGCCAAGTGAATGGAACCTGGAGCAGCTTCACCTCGCTATCCAGGCGGCCTTTAACTGGTGGAATTATCATCTCCATGAGTTCGAGATCGGGGGACTGCGTTACGGAAATGCCATTGAGGCTGCGGAAGGATCGGCCATCGGCGATCCCCAGGTCTTTGACGAGCGCCAGGTCCGGTTGCGCGATTTCCGCAACGCGGGCACGGCGTTCACCTACGTCTATGATTTTGGCGACGACTGGCACCATACCGTAGAAATCGAAGATCTGCTTTTCCTCGAAAGCGCTCCCCACCACGCGACCTGTGTTGACGGCGCGCGTGCCCGCCCGCCCGAGGACGTTGGCGGCATTTCAGGCTATGAGCGATTTCTGGAGGTACTCGGCTCCCCCAAGGATCCCGAGCATCGGGAAACCAAGGCCTGGTGTGGTGGCCATTTCGATCCCGAGTGGTTCGATCTTGCAACCGTCGACAAGGATGTCCGAAACGCGTTGAAGCCGAATGTGAAAAGAAGGCTGCATCAGCCGAAACCGAAAAAAAGCAAGTTATAGATATCACTAAGTTAATCAGGCGTGTTTTAAGGTAAAGGTCAATGTTGTCGATCGGGATCGACGGCAGAATATGCTACAATCCGTCATTGGATAGCCGGATTGGACGCGTCATGCCTTATTTATTTTAAGCACTGAAAAGCAGTCAACGCGCCAGCTCGATGCTACCATGCCGATTTCTCGGCACGGTTTCCGCACTACCTGTCAGATGCCACTCTCTTTCTGAAATCTCCAGACCGGGATACCCATCTGCTTCGCCTTGTCGGCCAGATTGTCCTGAATGCCAGATCCCGGGAACACCATGACCCCGATGGGCAGGACTTTCAGCAGGGCGTCGTTGCGCCGGAACGGAGCCGCCTTGCCATGCCGGTTCCAGTCGGGTTTGAAGGCAATCTGCGGAATTTCGCGATGGTCCGCCCAGCGAGAGGCAATGAATTCCGCCCCCTTTGGTGAGCCGCCGTGCAGCAGCACCATATCGGGATGCTTCTCACGCACCTTGTCCAGACGCTTCCAGATCAGATGGTGGTCCTCGTAATCAGGGCCGCCCGTGACCGCGATCTTGGGGCCGGGAGGTACGAGAAGTTCGGTTTCGGCCTTGCGGCGGGCGTTGAGAAAATCACGGCTGTCAATCATCGACGCCGTCAGGGTGCTGCGGCAGACCAGCGAGCCGGAGCGTGGCCGCCAGGGCGACATCGTCAGGCGTTCGAACTGGTCGCAGGCGAGGTCGCGGAAGATCTCATACGCGTTGCGTCGCTCCAGCAGGGTCAGCCCCTCGGCGATAAGACGTTCCAATTCCACGGAGCGGATCTCGCTGCCATCCTGTTCCTGCTGGCTGCGCTTCTGCGCCTGCTCGTTGCGGTCAAGATCACGCTCCACCTGCCCGACCATGCGGTGAAAGACATTGACGGTGGACCAGAGCAGCGGTTCGAGATCGGGTTCCAGCCGCGTGTCGGTCAACGTGGCGGACAGGGCGTCGAAGATATCGGCAACCGCGCCCTCGATCTGGCTGGCGTCGGGCAACGGCCTCGGGTCCGGCTCATCCTCGAAGGGACGGTGGCCGTAAAGCTGGAGTTCCGCCAGCACGTGGCCGGTGGAAGATGTGGCGTGCGCGGGTTCGAAATCGTCCTGTGTGCGGGTCATGGGTCTGTCCTCCGGTTCTGGCCGCGCCCCTCGCGGCCTTTCCGGGGGCGGATAGCGGCAGACGAAGGCCGGGCCGGAACCGCGCAACGCGCGGCCGGAACGCAGTGAAGGATGGCAGGGAGACGGCTATTTTGCTTCGCGATGCAAAGCGCGGCACGCGCGGCGGAAAATAGCCGTCTCCGCCATTGCAGGCCCGGTCTGGCTGACGCCCGCTCCCCTTCCAGAAAGGCCGCGGGCGCGCCTCATCCGGAAACGGGACAGCCCCGCACCACACCGGAAAGAAGATACCCCCTTTCCTGGCCCGCCTCAGTGCGTGACCGGATGCAGAAACCGCGCCACGTCCTGCGGGGCAAGCTGGGGATGCAGGATCGCCCGCATCGCGCCACGCCCGAGATAGCGGAGATCATCGTTAAAGTCCGCCAGACGCGGTGACAGCACGAGGCACTCGATCCCGGCCTCCTGCGTCCGGGCCTGCAGGGTCATCACCGCATGGTCTCCGGCGGGATCGTCATCGCGCAGCACGTAGAGACGGCGGAGCGTGGGTGGAAACGCCATGGCGGCGAGATGCGCCGAGGACAGGCAGGCGGCCAGTGGCAGATCGGGCATGACCTCATGGAGCGAGAGCACCGTCTCGATCCCCTCGCCTGCCGCCAGAACATCGGATGTCGTACCAAAACGCACGGCGTTACCGAGCAGGTCGCCCATCGCCCGTCGCGGCATTTCGACAGGCGCCTTGCCGCGCCCGTCGTGCGCCAGCCAGGTGCGATGCACGCCGGTCACGCGACCTTCGAGGTCGGTCACGGCGGCGATTATCGCGGGCCAGGTCTCGGTCGGACTGTCGGCATCGGCCCGGTAGTAGCAGTCGGGGTGGAAACGCAACGCGGCCAGCCCTGAGCGGCCCGTCAGATCGCGGCTTCGCAGATAGACGTCTGCAATGTCCGACAGAGATCTGCTGGCATCCCACAGACGGCGTGCAGCGTCCGTACTTGTGCCGCCCGTCTCTGCTCGCTGCGATGGGGCGGTCCGCAGACGATCCCCCGCCCGGTCAGTTTCGGGATGCGGTAACGCCAGAAAACTGCGCGCCTCGTCGGCGACATCACGAAAATCCAGCAACCCGAGGCTTTCACGGATGATGTCGAGCAGATCGCCATGCTGCCCCGTCGCGCCATCCGTCCATTTCCCCGCGCGGCCACGCCCGTCCAGACCACCATGCAGGCGGACATAGAGCGACCGTCCCGGGGTGTTATGAACATCCCCGACCAGCCAGTAATTGCCGTGCCGCCGCCCGGCCGAGAGGTAATGCCGGCAGACCGCCTCGGCGTTCTCGGCCAGCCCGCGGGCCAGATCGCCAGCATCCCATGACTGCGTATTGGTCATCTCACCCTCCCTGCAGGCTTGATGCCGCCATGATTCCCCCGTAACGGCAGAGGCAACGGGCACAGGCCCGAATGCAAAAGGATAGTCCCATGAAGATTGCCGATCTGGTCGATCATATCGCCACCACTACCGACACAAGCAAGACCGATACCCGTAAGGTGCTGGATGCCCTGGTCGAAGCGATGACCACCGCCGCCAAGGCCGGTGATGAAATCACCCTGCCGAACTTTGGCAAGTTCAAGGTCAGGGAAGTCGCCGCCCGCGAAGGCCGCAACCCGGCCACGGGTGCGACCATCCAGATCGCGGCCTCGCGCAAGCTGGCCTTCACGCCTGCCAAGGCGCTGAAAGACAGCCTGAACGACTGACCTGCCGACAGGCAGAAGGCGGCGGACCCTGTCCGCCGCCCCTTCCCCATCACGCTGGCCTCTGATGATGGGCGCGTTCATCCCACCTTCTCCATCAGCTTGCGTGCCCTGCCCTCCAGATCCAGTCGTGTGTCCTGGTTGGTCTTCGTCCGCGCCAGTGCGGTAATCCCCTGCACGAAATCGAACACGCTCTCGGGCTTGCGGCCTTCCTCGTGCAGCACGGTTTCGATGATCTTCGTGGTTTCCGGTTTAGAGAACCCACGACGACGCAGGAAACTTTCCCGATCGTCATCGGTTCTGGCCACCAGCGCCTTGCGCGAGGCCTGAATGCCAGAGACGAACGAGGCCGGACTGGCCGTGGCGAAATTCCGGAGCGCCGGTGTCGCCTGATGCACGAAACGCGAGGCTGCAAACTTGCTATGCCGGATCGTGATCTGTTCGAAATTTTCCACGCCCCAGAGCATCCTGTTTTGACACACTCCGCGCAGGTAAAACGACGCAATCCCAAGGCTCTTGCTGCCGACCTCGCTGTTCCAGGCATAGAAGCCCCGGAAATAGAGATCGGGGTCGCCGTTAGGCAAGCGGCCAGCGTCGATCGGGTGCGTATCGTCGACGAGGAATAAAAAAACGTCCCTGTCTGATGCGTAGAGCGTGGTCGTTTCCCTGGTGATATCCACATAGGGATTATGGGTCATGGTAGCCCAGTCGATGACACCCGGCACCTTCCAGTTGGTATCGCCCGTGCCATCGCCAGCGATCTTGCGCACCGCGCCGACCAGTTCGTGGTCCCAGATGCGGCCGTAATCGGGGCCCGTGACGGCGCGCAGTTCCACGCGCCCGTCTTCCGTCTCCAGCGTTTTGACCAGTTCGGCGCGGTGCGACAGCAGCCCGTGCTGCAGATTGATCGCCGCCAGTGGGGCTGGCAGGTTACGCAGGTACGACGATGGCGCGCCGACCAGGCTGCACATCTGGCCGAACGACCAGTGGGTGGGCGCGATCGGGTCATTCTGCCCCGGTACGGTCAGGGTCAGGCGCTCGGCATTATCGCGAGATGCTTCCACACGGATGGCGCGGCTTTCCACTGTGCGGGCGGTGGCGCGCTCGGCACGGGCCAGGGTCGCGGCGTGCAGATCGGACAGGGAGAGATACCGCTCGTCGTCGGGGCGCGAGAACCATTCGGACGATACGCGGGCGCTGCGGGTGCCACGGGAGGGATCAATCCGGAAGCCGCTGGACGCGGCGCCACGGGACGCAGGGGGCAGGATGGTGGTCGTGATCATGGAAAACTCTCCTCTTATGCCGGTTATTCGGCACCAGAGGCGAAGCCGCCCTCTCCCTCTTTCCGGGACGTCGGACATGAAAAAAGCGGCTTCCGGGCACCGGAAGCCGCTGTCTCACTATTCCAAAAATCCATTGCGCTATTCGGCAGCAATGGCCTCCATATCCCCGCCTGCCGTCGCTGTTTCAGCCTGTGCCTGATCTGCCAGTCCCACAGTCCGCAACGCCTCGGGCAGCCAGCCCGAACCATCAAGCAACCGCTCGGCCTCGCGGGCCATGTCGGGCTTCTTCAGGTGGGCGATGCACTCTGCCGCATCGTCACCGCGTGCGTCGCGCACCGCCTGGAGGATACGGGCCTTGGTCACCCGGCCGAGATAGTTCTCGAACGTGGGCTGCCAGCCTGCCTCGACCAGATCGAGGCTGAGGGCCGAGGCCAGACGGTCTGCCCGCTTGAGGCGCTCGGTGACGCTGCGCTGGGATACCGCGCCATAGGCGGGCATGCGCTCGTAAAGCGCATTGATGCCGAAGGACAGGCAATGGGCCAGCAGAGCCATGCGACTGGTATCATCCAGCCCATCAATCCAGCGCCACAGCGCATCCTCGTCCTCGGGCAGATCGTGCTTCCAGCCCTCGTTGCGCTGGCGCAGCGCGTGAGCCGGCAGGCTGTCCGGCATGTCCGGCGAATGGACCGGCAGCGGGATTTCCCGGACATAGGCTTCCAGGCAATCTGCACCCGGCGTCTGCCAGTACACATCACGCACCAGCGTATGCAGCAGTTCGGTCAGCGCGATGTGCGGGTTGCTGGCAAATGCGTCCCGCAGGGCCAGCGTGCGCCAGGCTGTCAGCTCGGTGAGCAACCGGTCAGGCAGCGGCCTGATCCCGTCTTCTTCCTCGGGCTCAACGTCGGGAGAGATGCTGTAGCCCTCCCCGCCCACATCGCCGCCATCATCAGCAATACGATCATCCTGTCCGTCATATACAGCGTGATCATATTCACCGGTGCTGCCGACATCATCGGCCTGTTCCTGCTCCGCCGGCATGTCCTCCGGTAATACGAAACCCCGCTCCACCTGCAGCGTGCCATCGCTGGCGATGCTGACGAACGCGCCAGCCCGCGCCATGTCGTCAGGATCGAACGCCAGAGGCCGTTCTTCCAGGGCAAGAATGGCGTGTTCGATCTCGCCCAGCCGTGCATCGACCTCGTTCGGATATTCATCGGCCTGGGCGTATTCAGCCTCGATGGTTTCCTGCTCGGTATGCAGGGCTTCAAGACGGGCCGTTTCTTCATCCGACAGCGGCACTTCCTTGCCGTCGATTTCCGCAAACTGCCGTGTATGACCCCATGGGAACGACAGGGCCGCCTCAACCCATTTCCAGCCTTCGGCACGGATGTCGTCGGCGGCTGCTTGCAGCTTTTCGATGACCAGCCGGTCCAGAATGGCCGGATCCTGCAGCCAGCCGCCGTCATCGGCCTCGAACAGGTCGCGCATGATGGGGCCACCCGCTACGATATAGGCCTCCAGCCCCACGAAACGGGCACGGGCGTCCGAGGTCCGCACGGTCTTTTCCGTCAGCATGCGGCGGATGACATAGGGCTCACGGTTATGACTCTGGGACACGATGTCCCAGATCTGTTCCTGGCGGGCATGGTCATCGCTGATCGAAAAGGCAATAAGTTGGTCGAGCTTCATGCCATCCTGCTCATATACATCCAGCAGTTTGTCGGAAACGGTCATCAGCCGCAGACGCTGTTTGACCACGGTCGGCGTCACGAAGAACGCGGCGGCGATTTCTTCCTCGGACATGCCCTTCTCCAGCATGTCACGAAAGGCGCGGAACTGGTCCAGCGGATGCAGTGCCACCCGCTGCACGTTCTCGGCCAAGGAATCATCCTCGGCAAGAATGGCCGATCCGGCCTCGCGCACGACGCAGGGCACCGGGGCGGTCTTCGCCAGTTTCTTCTGCTTCACCAGCAGTTCAAGGGCACGGAAGCGCCGACCGCCAGCGGGGACTTCGTAAGTGCCGGTCTCAGCCCCGGTGTCGTCGAGAACGGGACGGACATTCAGGCTCTGCAGCAGCCCGCGGCGCTCGATATCGCGGGCCAGTTCCTCAATCGACAGGCCGGACTTCACACGCCGCACATTGGACTGGGACAGCACCGTAATCATCCGGCGAGAGACGCGGGCGTATTCAGGCGGCGATGGTATTGTGGACCTGCTGGTGGGCTTTCCAGTGCCAGGGCAGGAGTTCATGGAGGCGTGGATTGGGGATGTCATTGATCCGTGCCAGGACATCAGCGAGCCATGCATGGGGATCGACATCGTTCAGGCGCGCGGTGACGATCAGGGAATACATGGCGGCGGCGCGCTCTCCGCCACGATCGGACCCGGCGAACAACCAGGCTTTCCTGCCCAGGGCGATGCCGCGCAGGGCGCGTTCTGCTGCATTGTTTGAGAGGCAGATCCGGCCGTCAGTGAGGAATCGTGTGAATGTATCGGCACGTCTGAGAAAATAGTTCATGGCGTGGGCAACGGGATTTTTTGTCGACATGCGCCGGCAACACTCCCGCATCCAGTCGAACAGATCGTCGACCAGAGGGGCTATGTCTGTTTGACGGACTGCCAGCCGATGTTCTGGGGGCGTACCGTTGATGGTGCGCTCGGCCTGGAATATGGCGTCGATCCTGCCTACTGCCTCTATGGCGAGGGGCGCCTTGTCCCTCTCGGCGATTTTGAACAGCCCCCTGCGTCCATGCGCCCAGCATCCGGCGGAGACAACCGGCGCGGGTTGGCGTCCCGGTTTCGCCAGAGTATTATAACCCGCATAGGCGTCTGACTGCAGAATGCCGGTCCAGCCGGTGAGATGGTCCGTGGGATGTTCGCCCTTGCGGTCCCGGGAATACCGGAACCAGACGGCTGGCGGTGCTGGCCCACCAAATGGACCATCATCACGCACATAATTCCACAATCGTCCGGTGACTGTCCGGCCTTTCGCCAGAACCGGCACGGTGGTGTCGTCCGCGTGCAGGCGTTGTGCCGCCAGCACATGCGCCCGGATCAGCGTAGTCAGGGGGGCCAGCGTCGCGGTGCAGGCTCCCACCCAGTCGGCCAGCGTTGATGTGTCGAGATCGATCCCTTCGCGGGCAAAGGCATCGCTCTGGCGGTTCAGCGGCAGATGCTGCAGGAACTTGTCGCACAGGATGGTCGACAGCAGCCATGGGCCGGCGCGTCCGCGCGCGATCGGATGGAAGGGGGCGGGTGGCTGGGTGATGCTCTCGCAGTCCCGGCAGGTGAACTTCTCCCGCACCGTCTGGATGACCTTATGTGGACGGCCGGTTCGATGCAATGGATCACATTTGTTATCTCTCTGCGTTTCTCTAAATCTTGTTTTCTCGGTGGAATGCATCGCTGCTCGCAGGATGCGGGGATCCGGTCAGGTGCGCCCT